>CAZQTL010000322.1:3194-3480 GCA_964595975.1 uncultured Thermoanaerobaculia bacterium
GTTCTGCGGATTGCCGATCGGCGTCAGCGCGCTGCCGAGGTTGGTGCCGCAGGCGATGGCGAGCAGGAAGGGGAGCGGATCGAGACGCGTCGCGAGGAGCGCCCCGCAGACCACGGGAGTGAGCGCGAAACAGACGACGTCGTTGGTCAGCACGGCGGCGAGCAGTGCCGAGACCGCCAGCACGCCGGCGAGCAGGCGCCGGGGATCCTCGACCCTGCCGAGGCGGCGCCCGATGGCGCCGTCGAGAAAGGAGAGCTGATACTGCGCCGAGAGCAGCATAATGCTG
>CAZQTL010000323.1:0-3449 GCA_964595975.1 uncultured Thermoanaerobaculia bacterium
TCCTGCTCGCCGCTCTCCCGGCCCATTTCGCCCGGTCCCTTGCCGTCGCTCTCGCTGCCGAGGGTGGCGGCGAGGCCGGCGACGAGCTCGGCCTTCTCGCCTGCCGAGAGCCGCGCTTCGGGGTGCAGGGGCAGGTAGATCGGCAGCGGCATCGCGCCCTTCTGCAGCTCCTCGGCGGCCTCGTGGGCATCCTTCTGCGGCCGGTTCCACTCCGAGACGTTGAGCTTGCTGCGCCCTTCCTGCACGTCGTTGTAGACCAGCCAGGAGACCGGCGCGATGCGCGAGTAGAGTGGCCACTTCGTCTCGTTGCTGTGGCAGTCGGCGCAGGCGCGGAAGAAGAGCTCGCGGGTGCGCGGCGTGTCCCACTTTGGCTCCGCGACGACCGCCGGGTTGGTGTGGTCCCAGCCGTAGGGGGCGAATTGGATCGCCAGCAGGAGGACGGCGACGACCAGAAGGCTTCGGACCAGGGTGGGACGCTTCATCGCTGGACTCCCATGGACACTCGACGGTGCTGAGGGCTCCGGAGCCGCGGCGGGCTCGCGGTGCCGGATGCGAGCCTCTCCCGGCGCCGTGACACGCGAATGAACGACTCCGGAGACTTCAGCGCGCCGGTTTCGGCCGCGCCAGGACGACGGTGTGGAACGACGGTTGCCCGGCGGCGAGCAGGGCATCTTCGGCGTCGAGGAGGCGGGCGATCGCGGCGTCGAAGTCGGCCTGGGGCGGCGAAGGCGGGTTGCCGGAAGGCCGGTGCAGGTTGGCGTAGATCACCGACAGGAGATTGCCGCCGTAGTCACGCTGCTCGAGCAGGTCGAACTCGCGGGCGATCGCCGGCACGATGCTCGAGGAGGCGACGGCCTCGGTGGGGTCTTCGTAGTTGATCGGCGGCCGGATGCGTCCCACCCGCCGGACGCTCTTCGGCAGGTGGTAGTAGTGCCAGTTCCAGCGCAGCTCGTCGACCAGCCGCCATTCGTCCCGCGCTGGTCCCACGTACTCGTCGAGGTAGAGGAGCCCCGCAGGCTTCAAGGCGCGGCGGAGGAGGGCCGCCATCTCGTCGAGGCGGTCGAAGTGGTGCAGCGAGGCGTGGAACAGGATCGCGTCGAGATCGCGGAGCTTGGCGATCTCTTCCCAGGCGTCGGCGCAGCGGTAGACGATGCGCTCCTGCATCCTCGCGGCGGCGGCTCCCGCCGTGGCCTCGGCGACGCAGACCGGCGAGATCTCGATGCCGGTGATCCGGTCGACGAGGTCGAGCCGCACCAGGTCGCGCTCGAAGTGCCCCATGCCGCAGCCGATGCTCACCGCCTCGTGCCACCGCGGCAGACCCGCGAGGCGCTGCTGCAGCCAGGTCGTCGTCCAGGTGTGCGGATCGCCGGAGATGCGCCGGTTGATGCGCTCGCGCACCAGCGGGTGGCTGCCCCAGATCTCCTCGACCCGCGAATGGGCCTCGATCGAGTCCCAGTAGTTGACCGGCTCGCTCACCGCATCGAACCTAGCAGAGTTCCCCGGGCCGGCAAACCGCTCGCGCGCCTGCGATATCTTCGCTGGCGTCCATGTCCGCTACAGCTGCTTCGCTTGCGGTCGTCCTTCCGACCCACAACCGGCGGGCGATTCTCGAGCGCACCCTGGCGGCGTTGGCGGCCCAGTCGCAGCGCGACTTCCGCATCGTCGTCGTCGACGACGGCTCGACGGACGGCACCTGGGAGTGGCTCGAGAGGCAGGCGGAACACGCGGCCGCACCGCAGCTCGTCGTCCGGCGGCAGGACCATGGCGGGCAGGGCCAGGCGCGCAACCGGGGCCTGCGCGAGGTCGCGGAGGAGCTCGTCCTGTTCCTCGGCGACGACATCATCCCCGCCCCCGATTTCGTCGCCGAGCACCGCGCGGCGCATGCGCGTGCACTTGCCCTGGATTCCCGCGCGCGGCCGACGGCGATCGTCGGCTTCACCGACTGGCGGCGGAGCGAGATGAAGGTCACGCCGGCGCTCGAGATGGCGAACCGCGAAGGGCACCAGTTCGGCTTCGCGCACATGAAGGCCGGCCAGGAGGTTCCCTTCACCTGCTTCTACACCTCCAACCTCTCGCTGCCGCGCGGGCTCCTGGGAGAGGATCCGTTCGCGCCGGAGTTCGCGGCTTACGGCTGGGAGGACGTCGAGCTCGGCTATCGCCTGAGCCGGCGCGGTCTGAAGCTGATCTATCACCCGAAGGCGGCGGCGGAACACCTCCACGCAATGACCCTGGCCGACCTCTTCGCCCGCCAGCGAGCGGTCGGCAGGGGGCTCGCGACGCTTTGGAGGCTGCACCCCGAGCTCGCGGCCTCGCCGCTCCTGTCGCCCTGCCGGCCGCCGCGCTGGTTCGGCGCCGGGCGGAGCCTGATCCCGCCGCTGGTGCCGCTGCTGTCGCGCCTCGACGGCGCGGGCGTCGATCTCGGCAAGCGCATGCTGCACCGCGTTCTGCTCTGCGGCTACTACCTCGGTCAGGCCGAACGGCAGGCGGCATGAGGGTGCGAAGGTGACGCGTGTCCTGCTGCTCTCGCCCGAACCCGGACGCTCGACGATGGCCGGCGTCGGCATCCGCTGTTGGGAGATGGCCCGCCACCTCAGCCGCCGGCACGAGGTGCGACTCGGTTTTCCCAACGATCTTGCCGAGCTCGCTGGCGTCGCTCCCCCCGGCGAAGCGCAGCTCGTACGCTACAGCGCGGCGAGCATCGCCGAGCTCGGGCGCTGGTCCGAAGTCGTGGTCCTGCACGCCCACGTCTCGAACCTCTACCTCGACGCCGCGAGCGCGCCGCGTCCGCTGGTGGTCGATCTCTACGATCCGTTTCCGATCGAGAACCTGAACTACTTTCCGCAGCTGGGCGACGGTCCCTATCGCCACGACCGCGTGACGCTCGAACGGCAGCTCCGCGCGGGCGACCTGTTTCTCTGTTCCTCGACCGAGCAGCGGCTGTTCTACCTCGGCATGCTCTACGCGCTCGGTCGGCTGAACCCGGAGACCTACTTCGCCGATTTCACGCTGGCGAACCTCGTGCGCGAGGTGCCGTTCGGTGCCGCGTTGCCGCCGGAGGATGCCGCAGTGGCGCCGCTCCTGCGGGGCGTCGTCACCGGCATCGGCGCAGACGATCCGATCCTCTTCTTCGGCGGCATCTACGACTGGTACGACCCGCTGCTGCTGCTGGCGATCCTGCCCGCCCTGCTGGCGCGCTTCCCGACGCTGCGGGTCGTCTTCTCGGCCAACCCCAATCCCGCCTCGACGCCGCAGGGGACCTATGCCGAGGTCGTCGCCGTCGCGCGCGAGGCCGGCTGGTTCGATCGCCATGTCTTCTTCGTTCCGTGGGTGGCGGCGGGGGAGCGCTTCGGGCTCTACCGCGAGGCGACCGTCGCCGCCGTGCTCCACCGGCCGCGCTTCGAAGCCGAGATCTCGATGCGCACCCGCGTGCTCGATTTCCTCGCCGCGGG
>CAZQTL010000324.1:0-3437 GCA_964595975.1 uncultured Thermoanaerobaculia bacterium
GCGCGCGCCGCGCTGGGCGGCGCCGAGCTGCATCTGGGCGACAACCCCGCGGCGCTCGCCTCGAGCGAATTCGTCCTCGAACGGACCCGCCGCAAGAGCGGCGCCGAGAGCGCCGAGGCGGCGCAAGCGCTGCTCGAACACGCGATGGCGCTCGGCGCGGCGGACCGCTACCCCGAGGCCGAGGCCGCCGCCGCGGAGAGCGTCCGGCTCTTCACGCTCCGCCTGGGCGCCGAGCACTCGCGCACCGCGCGGGCGCGCATGACCTGGGGAGAGCTGCTCGAGTACGTCGGCAAGCGCGCCGAGGCCGAGCGCGAGCTCGCGGCCGCGCTGCCGGTCGTCGAGCGCACGATGGGCGAGGGCCACCCGGAGGCCGGGCAGATTCTCATCCGCCTGGGATTCCTCGACGTTTCCGCCCGGCGCTACGACGCGGCCGAGCTGCGATTCCGCAGGGCGCTCGCCATCTTCGAGCCGCTCGACCACTACGAGACCGGCACCTGCCTGCGCATGCTCGGCCAGGTGGCCTTCGCGCGCGAGGACTACCGCGCCGCCGAAGCGCTCTATCAGCGCGCGGTGGACCGTTTCCGCGCCAAGCTCGGCGCCGACGATCAGCTGACGGTGACGGCGGTGGGCAATCTCGGAATGGCGCGGGTGCGGTTGGGCGAGCTGGCCAGCGGACGCGAGCTGCTCGCCCAGGCGATCGCCGGGAACGAAAAGCTCTTCGGCGCCGAGGCCGACGAGCTGCGCGTGCCGTTGCTCTATCTCGGCGAGGCCGAGCGGCGGGCCGGTGACGTCACCGCGGCACTCGCCCACCACCGCCGGGTGCTGGCGATCGCGCTGCAGACGATCGGCGAAGGCCAGCTCGGCACCGCCAACGCGCAGCGCGAGATCGCCCTCGATCTGATGGCGTCCGCCGGCGCCACTGTCAAGGCAACGGAGCTCGGCGAGGCGCGGACCCTGCTCGACGCCGCGCTCGCCACCGTCTCCGGAATCGACCCCGAACACCCGCGCCTCGGCGAGTGGCGGCTCGATTCGGCGCGCCTCGCGCGCGCCGCGGGCGACCTCGACCGCTGCCGCCGCGACGCCAGGGATGCCGCCCGCCGCCTCACCGGCGCTCGCGGCGCCGCCCACCCGCTCACCCGCGAGGCACGCGCTCTCGCTGAAGGCTGAGGCCGGCCGGAGGCTCTAGACGCCCGGGCGCTCCTGGGGAACCTCGCCGGGCGCGCCGCCTTCGCTCGGACCCTTGGGCAGATCCTCGACGTACCAGCGGCCGTCGATCCTGACGAACGAGAACGGATCGGGGCCGACGGTGCCGGTCGCCTTGTCGCCGTCGATCTTCAGGTTCTCGAGGCCGCCCTCGGGGATCTTGACCGGGCCGCTCTCGTCCGTGTGTTCGCCCGGCATCGCCTTCATCACCGCCAGGGCGTCGTTGAGGAAGGCGCCATGGTCGATGCCGGCGAACAGCTTCTCGATCTCCTCCTGCGACGGTTGCGGCTTCTCCGCCTCGCCCTCCTTCGGCATCGCCGGCAAGCCGTACTTGGTCACCAGGGCGGCATAGGCCGTCTTGAGCTTGCCGATCTCCTCCTTGGCCTTGGCCTTCTGCTCCTCGAGCTTCTTCTTGTCTTCGGCGGAGGGCTCACCCGCCATGCCGGCCATGCCTTCGGCCATCGAGCCCCCCATCTCGGCGCCCATCTCGGCGAAGGCGACCATCATCGTCGCGCCCATGTACATCGCCATCGCCATCTCGGTGCGATTCTTCGGCGTCAGGCAGGCGGCGATCTCGGCGAAGTCCTCCTTGGCGGCGCCGGCCTTCATGCGCTCGACGAGCGCCTCGGGCGTCTCCGCGCCGGGCAGCTTCTTCTCCGCCGGAGCCGCCGCTGCGGCCTCCGCCGCCGGCGCGTTGCCCGCCGGCTTGCTGCATCCCATGGTGGAGGCGAGCGGCACGAAGCTCACCAGGGCGACGGCGGTCACCGCCAACGAACGCGATCTCATCGAGGTCATCGAATCCCTCCTCCGGAAAGGTTGCGCGAGTCGCCCCGCGTCGTTCACGAATACGCAAAGCGTCCCGGAAAGGGGACGCGCGCCGCTCAGCCGCCCATCAGGCCCACCACCTCGCCGTTCACCCAGTCCATCTTCTCGGCCTGCGGCTGCGCCGGGAGTCCGGGCATGCGGATGATCTCGCCCAGCAGCGGGACGACGAAGCCGGCGCCCGCCGAGAGCACGATGCGCCGGACGGTGATGTCGAAATCGCGCGGGCGGTTGACCAGCGACGGATCGTCCGACAGCGAGTTCTGGGTCTTGGCGACGCAGATCGGCAGGTTGCCATAACCGAGGGCGACGATCTGCTTGAGATCGCGCGTCGCCGCCTTGGCGAACGACACCGACCGCGCCCCGTAGATCCGCTTGGCGATGGTCTCGATCTTCTCCGGAATCGACAGGTTCCAGTCGTAGAGCGGCGTGTAGGGCGCGTCGGCGAGCTTCGCCTGGGCGAGCACGGCCTTGCCGAGCTCCTGCCCGCCCTCGCCGCCCTTGGCAAAGACCTCGGCCAGGGCGACCGGCACGCCGACCGCCGTGCAGGCGTTCTTCACCACCGCCAGTTCCTCCTCGGAATCGGTGGCGAAGCGGTTCATCGCCACCACCGGCGTGCGGCCGAAGATGCGGATGTTCTCGATGTGCTTGTGGAGGTTTTCCATCCCGCGCGCCACCGCCGCCGGATCGGGCTCGGCGAGCTTCTCCTTGGCGACGCCGCCGTGGCGCTTGAGCGCGCGCACCGTGGCGACCAGCACCACGGCAGCCACCTCCAGGTTCGCGTAGCGCGCCTTGATGTCGAGGAACTTCTCGGCCCCGAGGTCGGCGCCGAAGCCGGCCTCGGTCACCACCCAGTCGGCATGGGCGAGCGCCATCTTGGTGGCGATCACCGAATTGCAGCCGTGGGCGATGTTGGCGAACGGACCGCCGTGGACGAACGCCGGGACCCCTTCGAGGCTCTGCACGAGGTTCGGCATCACCGCATCCTTGAGCAGCAGCATGAGGGCGCCCACCGCCTTGAGATCGGCCGCGGTCACCGCCGTGCCGTCGGGGCGCAGCGCCACGATCAGCCGGCCGAGCCGGGCGCGCAGGTCGGCTTCGTCTTCGGCCAGGCAGAGCGTCGCCATGATCTCGGAGGCCGGAGTGATGTCGAAGCCGGTCTCGCGCGGCACCCCTTCGCCGGCGCCGCCCAGGCCGATGATCACGTCGCGCAGCGCGCGGTCGTTCAAGTCGATGACGCGGCGCCAGAGGACCTTGCGCGAATCGATGCCGAGAGGATTCCCCTGCTGCAGGTGGTTGTCGACCAGCGAGGCGAGCAGATTGTTCGCCGAGGTGATGGCGTGGAAGTCGCCGGTGAAGTGCAGGTTGATGTCGGCCGCCGGCACGACGATCGACTTGCCGCCGCCGGTGGC
>CAZQTL010000325.1:0-3423 GCA_964595975.1 uncultured Thermoanaerobaculia bacterium
TCGTGGTCGCGAGCGAGGCGGGCTGCTGCGGCGCGCTGCCGCTGCACCTGGGACGCGAACCGCAGGCGCGCGGGCTGGCCCGGGCGACCCTCGCCGCCTGGGCGCGGTTCGCCGGGCCTCGGGCGCGCGAGCCGGTCGACGCGATCGTCGTCGACGCGTCGGGCTGCGGGACGACGCTCAAGGACTACGGCCGCTGGCCGGGAGGGCCGGTCGCCGAGGCGGTCGGCGCGCTCGCGCGCGATGTGACCGAGGTGCTCGACGAGCTCGATGTCCGCCCGGCCGGGAACGCGCCGCGCCTGCGCGTCGCCTACCACGACGCGTGTTCGCTCCAGCACGGGCAGCGCGTGATCGATCCGCCGCGACGCCTGCTCGCCGCGGCGGGCTTCGAGGTCCACGAAGTGCCGGAGCGCCACTTCTGCTGCGGCTCGGCGGGCACCTACCACCTGTTGCAACCGGATACCGCCTCGACGCTCGGCCGGCGCAAGGCCGACCATGCGGACAGCGTCGACGCCGACGCGATCGCGGCGGGCAACCTGGGCTGTCTCGTCCAGATCGGCCGCTACGCGTCGACACCGGTCCTGCACACGATCGAGCTGGTCGACTGGGCCACCGGCGGGCCGATGCCGGACGCGCTCGTCGGACGGCCGCTGCGACAACGGACGGCGCCCGAGGCGACGCGTCCGGACGCCGCCGCGACGAACGCGACCGCAGCCGGCACCGCGCCCTCCGGCGCCAACGACCTGGGTGTCTGGTGACGTCGATCGATCTCGCCGCCGCCGGCGCGCGCTCACGGCACCCGCACCATTCCCCGACCCTTGCATGGGAGCAGCGATGAACACGACCCCTCTCGAGGCCTTCTTCGCCGATGTCGGACGCGCGCTCGGCTCCGCCGGCGTCAACCGGTCGGCGGAGACGATCCGTCGCTACGCCGAGCACACGATGGCCTGCGGCGACGTCCTGCCGGCTGGCGTCGTCTACCCGGCGTCGACCGCCGAGGTCCAGGCCATCGTGCGCGCGGCGGCGAAGCACGATGTCGCGATCTACCCGGTCAGCACCGGCCACAACATCGGCCTGGGCTCGAAGGCCGCGGCGCGCGCCGGCCAGGTCGTCGTCGACCTGGGTTTCCGGATGAACCGGATCGTCGAGATCCACGACAAGCTCGCCTACGCGGTCGTCGAGCCGGGCGTCAGCTACCAGACGCTCTACGACGAGCTCGTTCGCCGCGGCGACAAGCTGATGCTCGACGTGACCTCCGGCCCGCCTCAGGGCGGCATGATCGGCAACGCGCTCGACAAGGGCGCCGGCTACACGCCGTACTTCGACCACTTCGGCGTGTCCTGCGGCCTCGAGATCGTGCTGGGCAACGGCGAGGTGTTGCGCACCGGCGACGGCGCGCTCGACGCCGGCACGCTCGCCAACTGGCACACGTCGAAGTACAGCTTCGGCCCGATCCTCGACGGGCTGTTCGCTCAGTCGAACTACGGCATCGTCACGCGGATGGGCGTGTGGCTGCTGCCGCGGCCGCCGGCGATCCGTTCGTTCCATTTCACCTTCCCCGACGACGAGGACCTGGGCGCGATCGTCGATCTGTGCCGGCCGCTCAAGCTGTCGAACTTCGTGCCGACGCTGTTCCGCGTCGCCAACGACCTCTACCTGTGCGGCTCGGAAGGCGAGAGCCCGGAGTTCGCGGCGAGCGGCGGGCGGCGTTCGATCAGCGACGAGGGGCGGCGCGCGCTGCGGGCGAAGCACGGTCTGGGCGCATGGACGGTGTCGGGCGCGTTCTACGGCCCGAGCATGGCCGCGATCGAGCCGATGATCCAGCGGGTCCGCGACCATTTCGGACAGAGCGGGAAGGCGACCTACATCGACCACGCCGACGCGTCGCGCCATGCGGCGCTGCCGGTCGCGATCAACGCGTTCTCCGGGATCCCCAGCCTGGGCGAGCTGGGGCTCCTCAAGTGGCGACCCGGCGGCGGCAACCTCTGGTTCCTGCCGGGCACGCCGATGGACGGCGCGGTCGCCAACGAGTTCCAGCGCGTCTGCCGCGGGATCTACGAGGCGCACGGCCTCGACTACATGGTGATGAACGTCTGCGGGCCGCGTTTCGCGCGCGGCCTGCACGTGATGACGTTCAACCGCGAATCCGCCGAGGAGCGCGACCGCGCCGACCGCTGCTACCGGGCGATGGCCGAGGCGGTGGCGGCCCGCGGCGTGTACGTCGGCCGCGCGCCGATCCAGTACCACGGCTTCCACATGGACCAGGCGATGGCGTCCTACCGCGACACCTGCGCCGCGGTCAAACGCGCGCTCGATCCGGCGGGCGTGATCGCCCCGGGACGCTACGGCATCGGCTGATCGTCCCGGACGGCGCGCGGCGTCTCAGAGGATGCCGGTCTCGGCGTAGGGCGCGTTCGCTTCGACCCGCTCGTATCCCAGCCGTGCGAGGTCGATCGTCCGGAAGCGACCGTGCACGACGAGCTCGGCGATCGCACGCCCGGCGGCCGGCGCGTGCATCATGCCGTGGCCCGAGAAGCCGGCGACCGTGTAGAGGTTGGCGAGCCCGCGGTTCCAGCGTCCGATGACCGGGTTGCCGTCGAGCTCGCATTGCTCGTAGAGACCCGACCAGGTCCGGTGACAGCGCGCCGCCTCGAAGCCGGGAAAGCGATGCGCGAGCGCCGGCCAGACGACATCGTCGAAATACGCGTGGTCGATGTCGAAGTCGACGCCGCGCGTCGCCGAGCCGTCGACCAGGCCGCCGGAATAGCCGATGCCCTCGGAGCGGAACGCGAGCCGGGCGGTGTCCTTGACGTAGGGCAGCCGGCCGACCGGTCCGCCGGCGGTGAAATAGTGCTCGTAGCGCTTGAGCGGTGCGATCGGCAGGCGCATGCCGAAGAGCGAGGCGACGTCGCCGGCCCAGGCGCCCGCGGCGTTGACGACGCATGACGCGCGCAGCGACGCGCCGCTCGCGAGCCGCAGGCGCCGGACGGCGGTCGCGTCGGCGTCGGCGTCGACGACGCGATCGCGGACCCAGGTCGCGCCCAGCGCGGTCGACTTGCGGCGCACGCCGGCGAGCAGGCCCTGCGGA
This sequence comes from uncultured Thermoanaerobaculia bacterium, assembly GCA_964595975.1. GTDB lineage: Bacteria > Acidobacteriota > Thermoanaerobaculia > Multivoradales > JAGPDF01 > JAGPDF01. Next base: position 3,086 of record CAZQTL010000325.1, read on the forward strand.
TCGCACCAGCCGTCGCCCGGCGAGTGCGCACCGGCACCCAGATCGGACACGTTCATCGTCGGGAAGCGCGCGGCGAGCTCCGAAGGCGTCAGGAGGTCGACCTCGCAGGCGTGCGAGCGCTGGATGCGGACGTTGCGCTCGAGCGTGACCACCGACTCCGGCGGCACGATGAACAAGTAGCCGCCCTCGACCCAGTCGGCGTGCGCCGGGGCGTCCGGCAGCGACAGCCGCTCGCCGGCCTCGCGGATGAACTCGATGCCGAACTTCGACATCTCGATGTTCTCCGGGCCGCTGAACTGGACCCGGCAACCGCCCGAGGCGCGCGGCGTCGAGGCGTA
>CAZQTL010000326.1:0-1818 GCA_964595975.1 uncultured Thermoanaerobaculia bacterium
CTCGACGCCGGTCGACTCGTAGACGAACGGCAGCGGCCGCGCCCACGCGGGCAGCGACGCAGGCAACCCGGCCGTGTACTTCGCCGACTGGCTCTCGATGCCGGTGAGCGTGACCCCGCGCTTCTTCGCTTCGATCACGCCCGCAGCCTTGCCGTCGACGTAGAGCAGGTAGTCGGCGAATCCGTAGCCGGGCAGCGGGAACTCGCGGATCGCGACGCCGCGCGCGGCGTGGAGGTCGGCGTCCTTGAGGTCGCACACGCGCCAGCCGGCCTGGGCGAGCAGTGTGTCGATCGTCACTCGAGCGGCGCGCTCGGCGGACACCGTTGTTTTTCCTCCCTTTTTGGCTCGGCGATCCTAGCACGCGACCCGTATCGCGGAACGGGGCGGAATTGATGCCGGGCAAGGTTCGGCGGCGGTGTTTTGCGGATGCGGGCTGGGCCTGATGCGGGTTGGGGGTGGGGGTGGGTGCGGGAGCGGAAGTGGCGGGGGAGGAGAGCAGGGAGCGGCGGAATGGTGGCGGATCGGCCGAGGGGCTGATGGCGGGACAGCCCGATTGGTTACGACACTCGGAGTACGGGCGACCGACGCGCGGTCGCCGGTTGGGGAGGCGACATGCGTAGCGGAGTGGCGATGGCCTGGGCCGGCGGGGCTCGCCGGGTCCGTTGACATAGCTACGTTGCGTAGCTACAGTCCGGTTCGGCGCCGGTCGCCCGTCGTGTTCGTCTGGGACGAGTCCAAACGGAAGGCGAATCTCGCCAAGCACGGCATCGACTTCGAGGACGCACCCCGGATCTTCGACGGCCCGATGTTGACGGCCGAGGACTCCAGGGACGCGTACGGCGAACGCCGGTTCATCGCCCTCGGACTCTTGGAGGGCGTGGTCGTGTCGGTTGTCTACGTCGAGCGCGACGAGGACGTTCGACTCATCTCCATTCGAAAGGCACTGAGGCATGAAGCCGCACGGTTCATCCGGCAGATCGCGCACTGACTCCCGGCGCCTCGCGGCGAGGAAGGACGCCGACATCGTGATCGATGCCGACGCGCCCGCGTGGACGCCCGCGATGTTCGCCAGGGCGGTGGTCCGGCACGGCCTCGATGCGCCGCCGCCCAAGACGCTCCTGTCGCTGCGCATCGACGCCGACGTCGTCGAGTGGTTCCGCGCGCAAGGGCCGGGCTACCAGTCGCGGATGAACGCACTCCTGCGCGCCTACATGGACGCGCATCGCCGCTCGCGCAAGCGCGGGCGTTAGCGCCTTCGTCCGGTCGCAGCTCGGGTCGGGCTCCCTCGGCCGTTCGGCCGAAGGCGAGGGAGCGGCAACGTCGGTCATCGTGCCGTTGTGACCTGACGGGGCGATATGCATATAATATGCATATCATGATGCGTGCCGCCGACCTTCGATCCGGGCAAAGATCTTCTCAATCGCCGCAAGCACGGCGTGTCGCTCGCCGAGGCGGACGGCGTGTTCGACGACCCTTGGGCGCTCACGATCGAGGATCCGCACGCGATCGGCGAGCAGCGCTTCGTTTCGATCGGGAGGAACGTGTTCGGGGCGTTGCGCGTCGTCGTCTACGCGCTTCGCGCGGAGGATCCGAGGATCCTCTCGGTACGCAAGCCGGACCCCAAGGAGATCCGCACCTATGAAGAAGGCGTATGACTTCTCGAAGGGCCGGCGCGGCGCCGTCCTGCCGTCGACCGGCAAGACGCGGATCACCGCTTATCTCGACGACGCCGTGATCGACGGGTTCAAGGCGCTCTCGGCCAAGACCGGCAAGGGCTACCAGACGCTGATCAACGAGGCGCTGCGCGGCTGGCTCGCG
>CAZQTL010000326.1:1918-3413 GCA_964595975.1 uncultured Thermoanaerobaculia bacterium
TCGCGCAGGACAAGTCGCTGATCGCGGCGATCAAGCCGCTGCCCAGGGAGCGGATCGCGGCGTAGGCGACCTGTCGGGTCGCCCGCCCGCCCGGCCGCCCGGCCGCCACCGACGCTCCGGCCAGGGCCCCGCGGCGGTTCGTCGCCCGCCGGTACCGTCCGTCGCCGGTCAACGCCGTCCGGCTCCCGGGCGTTTCCGGAACTCCACCCGGGCGCAGAATGTCCGTGGTCTACGCAGGCGGCGCGGCCGCCCGCACCCGCAGGGAGGCTTCGATGACCAAGTCCCTCGTCCCGACAGTCCTGGCGGTCGCGACCGCCGCCGGGTTAGCGCTCACTTCCCCTGCCGAGGCCGGCGGAGGCCGCTATTTCGGCGGTGGCGGCCACGGGCACGTCATCGCGACGCACGGCTCCGGCGGACACTGGGGCGGCGGCCATGGTTCCTGGCGTGGCGGCTACTGGGGTCCGTACTGGGGAGTCCACGGCTGGGGTTGGGGCGCCGCTGCGGTCGGCGCGACGATCGCGCTGGCCGCGACCTGGCCGTACTGGACCGGTGCCTATTACTACGACTCGCCGTCGGCGACCTACGTCTACCCGCGGCCGGCGGTGGTCTACCGCAACGCGACCGTGATCGAGCCGGCGCCGGACGCGTACCCGGCGGCGCCATCGTCGCCGTCGTCGTCCCCGATGTTCCGGCTCTTCTGCCCGGCGAGCAACGCCTACTACCCGGACGTGCTCGACTGCGCGCCCTACTTCGTCAAGGTCAACCCGGACGCCGACCGCGTGCAGTCGGCGCCGCCGGCCGTCGCGCCGGACACCGCCGTTCCCGCACCGGCGCCGCGCTCGAGCGCGCCGTCGTCCTACGCGCCGGCGGCGAGGTCGGTCGCGCCGGATGCGCACGCCGGCCTGGCGACACAGGCGGCGTACCGCAATTCGGCGAGCGCCCAGGTCGCCGCGATCGGCGCGACCTCGCGCGTGATCCCGGCGCCCAAGAAGCTCGGTCCCGGCATCGCGCTCGCGCGCGAGCCCGAGAGCGTGGCGAGCGAGGAGACCCGGCGCGACGCCGAATCACGGCTCTGACCCCACGATGAGCGCGCTGATCGTCGTCCAACGCAATCCGTTGCTGCGGGTGTGGGGCATCGTCGCCGCGATCGCGGCGATGCTGTTGCTGTTGCGCGGCGCCTGGCTCGCCGCGGCCGCGCTGTTCGTCCTCTCGCCGGCGCCGGCGATGATGTTCGCGCGCCGCCGCGAGGATCGCGACCGCGTCGCGCTCACCTGGATCGGCGTCGCGGTGCTCGCGATCGCCGCGCTCGCGGCCGTGTTCGCGCTCGTCGTCGGGCTGGGAGGGATCCCGCCGATGCACGAGTGGGCGAAGCGCTAGTCCACTTCTCCTCGGCGACGGTGGGTCGGCCATCAGGCCGACACCCCCCGCGAAGCGGCTCGGCCGAACGGCCGATGGCCTCACGCGCGGCAATGACGCAATGCTCGGGTCGACGCCG
>CAZQTL010000327.1:0-3410 GCA_964595975.1 uncultured Thermoanaerobaculia bacterium
CGCTCGGTCGCCTTCGCCTGGCGCAGGGCGGCGAGCGCCCGGCGGCAGGGGAGGCACTCCCGTGTGTGGTCCTCGAGCAGGACGCGCTTGGGCTCGGCGAGCGCGCCGGCGAGGAGGGCCGGCATCAGCTCGCGGAAACCCTCGCAACCGAGGATGCGGTGCGCATCACCAGCGGCGCCGGCATCCACCGGAGCCGCCTGCACCTCGTGCGCGAGCCGCGCCCAGACGCGCTCGCCCGCGGCCTCGACGGTGCGGGGGTCGATGTTCTCTTCGCGGACGGCGGCGACGGCCTGCTCGAAACGCTCTTCGGACTTCATGACGCTTCTCCCATGAGGCTGGTGATCTCTTTGCGCAGACGGTAGCGGGTGCGATGGAGGAGCACGGCGACGACGCCCTGGCTGCTCCCCAGCAGACGGGCGATCTCCTGATTGCCCAGCCCTTCGAAATAGCGCAGGGCGAAGACCTCGGCGGCGCGCGGCGACAGGCGCGCGACCGCCAATCGCAGCGTCTTCCGCAGCTGCTTCAGGCGGCGTTCCCGTTCCGGCTCGAATTCGGCTCCGGCCAGGGCCTGAGCGGCCGCACGCGGCAGCTCGGCCTCCTCGAGCGGGGCCCACCCGGCGCGCTGCCGGGAGCGCACGACGTCGAGGGCGGCGTTGACCGCCGAGCGGTAGAAGTAGCCGGCGGCCTCCTCGCCGAGCGGCGAGCTCTCCTGCCGGCGGGCGAGACGGAGGAAGACCGACTGCAGGACATCCTCGGCGTCCATGGCGTTGCCGGTGATCCGGTAGGCGGCGCGGAAGACCTTGTCGTAGTGCTCGCGGAAGAGCTCCGCCAGGAGCTCGGCCGGGTCGGACGGGGAGGCACTGCCGGCCGGCGGCGGCCCTCCCGGACTGCCGCGGTCGGTGAATCGGGATGCTTCCGGGTCCTGCGGTTGCGGTCGCCCTTGCACGGTCGGTTCTCCTTCCCTCTTCAACCGTACAACGCGCCGGCGGCCGGTTTCTTACAGCCAGCCCGACGGAGCAACGGCCGCGGAACGAAGCTCGCCCCGCGGCCGCTCTCCTGCCGCCTTGCCCTCCTGCCGGACCTGCCCGCCTTCAGCGGCCCTCGTTGCGCAGGGTGCTGTGGCGCCGGCCGTAGAAGAGATAGACCAGGACGCCCAGGACCATCCAGATGATCAGCCGGCGCCAGGTGTGCCAGGGGAGCCCCGCCATGAGACCCAGCGCGACGAGCGCCGAGAGGATCGGCACGAACGGCACCCAGGGCGTCTTGAAAGGGCGCTTGATGTCCGGCCGCTTGTAGCGCAGCGCCAGGATGCCGAGCGAGACGATGACGAAGGCGAGGAGCGTGCCGATCGAGACCAGCTCGCCGAGAATGCCGATCGGCGTGAAACCGGCGGCGATCGAAACCGCGATGCCGGTGAGGATCGTCGTGATGTACGGCGTGCGGAACTTGGGATGGACCGCCTTCGCCCAGCCCGGCAGCAGGCCGTCGCGCGACATCGAGTAGAAGACGCGGGTCTGGCCGAGCATCATGACGACCATCACCGACGACAGTCCGGCGATGGCTCCCAGCTTGACCAGGAACGGCATGGCGCTGATCACCGTGCCCATGAACCCGGCTCCGGCCTGCGCCTTCGCGGCGTCGATCGCCACCGCCATCGGCGCCGGCACGCCGAGCTGGGCGTAGGGGACGAGACCGACCATGACGCCGGAGACCATGACGTAGAGCACGGTGCAGATGGCGAGCGAGCCGAGGATGCCGATCGGCATGTCCTTCTGCGGGTTCTTGGCCTCCTGGGCCGCGGTCGAAACCGCGTCGAAGCCGATGTAGGCGAAGAAGATCACCCCCGCGCCGCGCAGGATGCCGCTCCAGCCGAACTGGCCGAAGCTGCCGGTATTGGCCGGGATGAAGGGGAACCAGTTGCCCGAGTTGACGTACATCGCGCCGGCGGCGATCACCGCCAGGACGACGAAGACCTTGACCACGACGATCACGTTGTTGACCTTGGCCGACTCCGAGATCCCGATCACCAGGAGCAGCGAGACCAGCGCCGTCACCAGCACCGCCGGCAGGTTGAAGACCGCCGTCACGGTGGAGCCGTCGGCGAGCGTGACGACCGTGCCCGGCGCGGCCGACAGCGTCGCCGGGAACTGGATGCCGAAGTCGTGCAGGAAGGAGACCATGTAGCCCGACCAGCCGACCGCCACGGTCGCCGCGCCGAGGGCGTACTCGAGGATCAGGTCCCAGCCGATGATCCAGGCGACGAACTCCCCGAGGGTGGCGTAACCGTAGGTGTAGGCCGAGCCGGCGATCGGCACCGTCGAAGCGAACTCGGCGTAGCACAGACCGGCGAGCCCGGAAGCGATGGCGGCGAGGATCATCGACAGGACGATCGCCGGGCCGGCATGGGCCGCCGCGGCCTGGCCGGTGAGGACGAAGATGCCGGTGCCGATGATCGCCCCGATTCCCAGGGTGATCAGGTCGCCGGCGGAGAGCACGCGCTTGAGCGAGTGCTCGCCGACCTCGGCCGCGTCGGCGGCGAGCACATCGATCGACTTGGTGGCGAACAACGACTTCATCGGAATCCTCCCTCGAGAGCTCGGACTGGGTGGTGGGGACCTAGTTGCGGCCCGCGGCGGCGCCGCGATGCCAGAGAAGGTAGAACGGCACGCCGGTGAGCACGATGACGAGCCCCGGCCAGCTGGTGGCGAACTTGTAGAGGAACAGGACGACGAGGATGGTCGTCGCCGCGAGCACATAGAGCGCCGGCACCCACGGGTAGCCGAAAGCGCGGTAGGGACGCGGCGCGTCCGGGCGCTTGCGGCGCAGGATGAAGAGGCCCAGGATGGTCAGCACGTAGAAGATCAGCACGGCGAAGACCACGTAGTCGAGGAGCATCCCGTAGAGATTGCCGTAGGTCGGGTTTCCCGCGGCGTCGAGCGCCAGGGCGCCGGCGGCGTCGCGCGTCCGGGTGCGCGGCAGGACGAGCAGACAGGCCCACAGCCCCTGCCACCAGAGGCCGGCGGCCGGCACGTGGAACCGGTTGAGCGTGCCCATGCCGTTGATGAACAGGCGGTCCTTGGCCATCGCATAGTAGACCCGCGCGCCGGCGAGGATCAGGCCGTTGTTGCAGCCGAAGGTCGAAATGACGATCAGCACGGCCATGATCGTCGCGCCGGCCGAACCGAAGATGACCCCGAGCGTCGCGGTCGCGACCCGGTCGTCCGGCGCCGCCTGGATGGCGGTGAGCGGCAGGGTGCAGAGATAGGCGACGTTGGCCAGCACGTAGAGCCCGATCACCAGCAGGGTGCCGAAGGCGAGCGAGCGCGGGATGTTGCGGCGCGGATCGCGCACTTCCCCGGCGGTGAAGGTGATGTTGTTCCAGGCGTCGGCGGAGAACAGCGAGCCGACCT
>CAZQTL010000328.1:0-3404 GCA_964595975.1 uncultured Thermoanaerobaculia bacterium
TCAACGTCTACAACACCCAGCACGACATCTACTAGGTCGCTGCACCGGCGGCGGGGCGCCCCGGGCGGGCGTCTCCCGCCGCCCGAGGACTTCCGAATATCATCAGGGATAGCCCGGACCGGCCCGTCACGAGCGGGCCGGAACGCCCGGGGTGCGCCCGGGTCAACGAACGCGAAACGAGAGGGTGGACATGGCTGGCGGCGATGGGAACGGTGACAAGCGCGGACTTTGGCGGTGGCTCTCGAGCCCCAGCGCCACGATCTCGGTTCTGACGCTCGCCGTCGGCGGCTTCGCGGCCGGCGTCCTGTTCTGGGGCGGTTTCAACACGGTCGTCGAGGCCACCAACACCGAGTCGTTCTGCATTTCCTGCCACGAGATGCGCGACAACGTCTACGCCGAGTACAAGAACACGATCCACTACTCGAACCGCACCGGCGTGCGCGCCGTCTGCTCCGACTGCCACGTGCCGAAGGACTGGACGCACAAGATGATGCGCAAGGTCCAGGCGACCAAGGAGCTCTACGGCAAGGTGATGGGCACGATCGACACCAAGGAGAAGTTCGAGGCCAAGCGTTTAGAACTCGCCCGGCACGAGTGGGCGCGGATGAAGGCCGCCGACTCGCGCGAGTGCCGCAACTGCCACGGCTTCGAGAGCATGAACACCGAGGTGCAGAAGCCGCGCGCCAAGAAAGCGCACGAGCTCGGCCAGCGCGACAAGCAGACCTGCATCGACTGCCACAAGGGCATCGCGCACCAGAAGCCCAAGGGCATGACCGAGGCCGACGAGGGCTGATCCGCCGCGGGCGGGAACCCGACACGTATCGTATCGACGGAACAGGAGCACGACGATGGACAAGAGGCATCTACTGGCGGCGGCGATCGCCGCGACGTTCACCGCGGGCGGCGCGCTCGCTGCGCCGCCGGACTGGAGCAAGGTCCCGCCGAAGAAGATCACCGTGTTCTACCCGGGCGCCTCGCCGATGGAGTGGATCATGAAGGGCTCGGAACACGGTGGCGCGCGCGCGCTCAAGAAGGGCGAGACCTGCGCCTCGTGCCACGACGAGGAAGCCGCCGACATGGGCAAGAAGATGGTGAGCGGCCAGAAGCTGGAGCCGACGCCGCCCAAGGGCAAGGCGGCGGCGATACCGGTCCAGGTGCAGGCCGCCAACGACGGCCAGAACCTGTACCTGCGCTTCACCTGGAAGCAGCCCGCCGCCTCGGGCGGCGCGAAGATGGACGCCGACAACCCGGTCAAGCTCGCCTTCATGCTCGAGGACAACAAGGTCGAGATGGCGAACCTGGCCGGCTGCTGGCAGACCTGCCACGAGGATTCGCGCACGATGCCGGGCGTCAAGGACGAGAAGAAGACCAAGTACGTCAAGGGCGGCAGCGTCGGAAGTGGGCAGTTCTACGATCTGGTCCAGTGGAAGATGAAGGGCAAGCCGACCGACGGCCACGTCGCCGAGTCGCGCGTCATGGAAGGCGGCAGCGCGCTGGTCTCCGCCGATGGCAAGAAGAACGGCGACGAATGGTCGGTGGTCTTCACGCGCAAGCTCACCGGCGGCGCCGGCGACATCGCGCTCGCCGCGGGCAAGACCTACAACTTCGGCTTCGCGATCCACGACGACCACGCGGCCGGGCGCTTCCATCACGTCTCGCTGGGGTACACGCTGGGCATCGACGCCAAGGCCGATATCAACGCGGCGAAGCAGTAGCCGTCCGCCGCCGGCCGCTTGCCGCCGGGCGGCGGCGCGCCGTTCCGAACTTCGACTGCGGGGGCCTTCGGGCCCCCGTTGTCGTTGCCGAGGTCCGCGACGTTCGCGATTCGCCGGCGCCCGCGGGCTATCCCTCATTCGAGCAGGGGCGTTGACCGCGGTCAACGGATCGGGTCTCGCCCGCGCCCAGACTCCGCGGACATCGGCCGCCGCCGTGGAGGGCGGCGGTCCGACTTTCCTCGGAGGCAGTCCCATGAAAAAGACGCAGATCGCGGCGGCGGTCGCCGCCCTCGCTGTGCCGCTCGCCGTCGCGCCGGCACACGCTTCGCCCGACTGGAACAAGATCCCCGCGAAGACGGTGAACGTCTTCTACCCCGGGGTCGCCAGCATGGAGTGGATGCTCAGTACGAGCGAGCATTCCGGCGCCCGCGGCCTGCGCAAAGGCGAGACCTGCGCCTCCTGCCACGAGACCGAGACCGGCGAGTTCGCGAAGAAGATCGTCGAGGCCAGGAAGGCCGAGCCCGAACCCGACAACGCGAAGGGCCGCGCCGCGGCGATTCCGGTGAAAGTGCAGGCCGCCGTCGACGACGGCGCGCTCTACCTGCGCTTCCAGTGGAAGGCCGGCAGCGGCGGCAAGAAGCAGGACGAGAAGAACGCGAGCAAGCTCGCGGTGATGCTCGACCAGGGCAAGGTCGAGTACGCGAACCTCGGCGGCTGCTGGGCGACCTGCCACGACGACCTGCGCAGCATGCCGGACGTCAACACCGCGGCGAAGGACCATCCGCGCGCGAAGGAGTACGACTTCCGCGCCGACGGACCGACGAAGTACATCAAGGAGAGCCGCAGCGAGATTTCGACCTCCAAGCCTCGCGGCGGCTGGGACAAGTTGAAGCCGGCCGCCGACAACGAGGCGCTGCTCAAGGACGGCAAGTTCCTCGAGATGTGGCAATGGCGCAGCGGCGAGCCTCCGCGCGGCGGCACCGTCGCGACCGCGCGCCTGCTCAAGGCCGACAAGGACCTCGCGGACGGCAAGCTCGACAACGGCGTCTATACCGTCGTCTTCAAGCGCAAGCTCGGCGGCGGGGCCGGCAAGATCGACCTGCAGCCGGGCAAGACGTACAACATCGGCTTCGCGATCCACGACGACCATTCCAACTGGCGTTACCACCAGGTCTCGCTCGGCTACACGCTCGGCATCCAGACCAAGGCGGACATCTCGGCGATGAAGGACTGAGTGCGCGATCGCTCCGAGGCCCGGCGGGCGCGTTCCGCGGTGATGACGGCGTTCGCCGGAGGGCACCCGGCTTCGGCGGAACGGCGCGGACCCGTCGCGAGAGGCGGGTCCGGCCGACCGCTCGTCACCGCGCGAAATCGACCTCGCCGCGCTCGTCCGACCGGAGCTTGCACGCGCGAAGCGTGTCCTGCGCGAGCCACCGCACCGCGATCCGCTTCGACCGGCGCCGGTGCCGGCGTCGGGCGGCCGTTGTCCGGCTGTCGAGGTCGCAGGGCCGTGACCTAGGCCCGGCCCTCCGGGCTCCACCGGTCCTGCGTTGAATATCACGGGCTTGCGAAGGTCTTGTCAGCGGATAAGTGTTATGGTTAACTATAACACTACGTCACATTGATGACTACCAAGCCCGGGTCCGCAACCGCCTGCGATGCCAGCCGAGTGGAACGATGGTCAGCCGA
>CAZQTL010000329.1:0-3388 GCA_964595975.1 uncultured Thermoanaerobaculia bacterium
CGCTGGTGCGCGAGTTCCTGCGCTTCGTCGAGTCGAAGGAGGGCCAGGAGATCGTGGTGAAGGACGGCTACATGCCGGTGCCGGCGAAGGTCGTGGGCGAGGAGCTGGCGAAGCTCAAGTAAGCGCGGCGAAATCCCGGGGCCCGGTGGCGATATCGTCGCCGGGCGCCGCGATTCCTGCCCGATCCCCTTCGACCCGATGACGCCCACCGACAACCAGGCTGCGAGCCCCGAGCGAGCTTCCCCGCCGCGGTCTTCACCCTCCTTCGCGACGGCCCGTACCGGCGCGCGGCGTCTCTTCGTCGATCGCGCGGCACGCTGGGTGGTCACCGGCGGCGGCCTGGCGATCATCGCCGGCATTCTCGGCATCCTCGCCTTCATCCTGCTCGAGGTCCTGCCGCTCGTGCGCCCGGCAGAAGTCGCCGTCGGCAAGGCGGTGCCCGTGGCGCAGGAGGTTCAGGCGCTGACCGTGGACGAGTATCAGACGCATGCGGCGCTCCTCGAACCCGGCGGTCGGATCCAGATCGTCCGGCTGTCGGACGGCCAGGTGGTCGCGGAACGCCGCCTCGCCGGCGAAGGGCTGCTCGGAGCGAGCGTGCCACCGGGCGGCGCGGCGTTCACGGCGGCGCTCGCCGACGGCCGGGTCGTCGCCCAGACCATCGACTGGCGCAGCGAGTTCGCCGCCGACGGCGCGCGGACGGTGCATCCCGAATTCCCCGAGCCGGTCGAGCTCCAGCTCGATCCGGACCGGCGCCCCCTGGGCGCTTTCGCCGCCCAGCTCGACGGTCCGGACCGCGCTGCGGCGGCTGCGCAGCTCGCCGACGGCAGCGTCGCGGTGGTCAAACGCGAGGCGTCGGAGAACGCCTTCACCGGCGAGATCGCGCGCTCCGAGGAGGCGCTGCGCTTCGCCGCCGTTCCCCGGCTCACCCATCTGCTCATCGATCGCGATCAGCGCAGTCTCTTCGGCGGCACCGCCGGCGGCGATCTCTACTGGTGGCGACTCGATCGGGGCGCCGACGTCCCGCCGCAGGTCGCTTCCGCCGGCGCCTACGCGATCACCGCCTTGAGCTTCCTCATCGGCGACCGCTCGCTCGTCGTCGGACAGGCCAACGGAAATCTCTCGGTCTGGTTCCCCGTCCGCCCGAAGGGCCAGGAAGAGTTCGTGCTGACGCGCATCCACGACCTCCCGCGGCACGTCTCGGCCATCACGCTGCTCGCGCCGTCGCAGCGTAACCGGACCTTCCTCGCCAAGGACGAGGCGGGTGACCTCGGCATCTATTTCTCGACTTCCGAGCGCGTCCTGTGGCAGGGCCGGTCGCCGATCGCCGGTGCCACCGCCATGACCCTCTCGCCCAAGGGAGACGGCGCCTTCATCGCCGGCCCGGGCCAGCTGGCATTCGTCGCCATCGACAACCCGCATCCCGAGATCTCCTGGAAGGCGCTCTTCGGCAAGGTTTTCTACGAAGGCTACGAGCGGCCCGAGTACGCCTGGCAATCCACCGGCGGCAGTGACGACTTCGAGCCCAAGCTCTCCCTGACGCCCCTGCTCGTCGGCACCCTCAAGGGGACCTTCTATTCGCTGCTGCTGGCGATTCCGCTCGGCATCCTGGGCGCCATGTTCGCCTCGCAGTTCCTCCATCCGCGGCTGCTGGGAATCATCAAGCCGACGGTCGAGATCATGGCGGCCCTGCCTTCGGTCGTGCTCGGCTTCCTCGCCGGTCTCTGGCTGGCGCCGGCGCTCGAACGGTACTTTCCCGCGCTCGTCCTGCTCCTCCTGGTCCTGCCGCTGTTCGTCTGGCTGGCGGGCATCGGCTGGAACGCGCTGCCGCTCGCCGTGCGTACCCGGTTTCCCGCCGGAGCGGAGATCGCGCTCTACCTGGCGGCAGTCGTCGGTGGCATCTTCACCTGCTTCGCCGCTGCGGAGCCCTTCGCGCGACTCGCCTTCGGCGGCAACTTCCAGGCCTGGCTGCTCGGGGTCACGGGCCTGCAGTACGACCAGCGCAACGCCGTCGTCGTCGGGCTGGCGATGGGTTTCGCGGTGATCCCGATCATCTTCGCCATCTCCGAGGACGCCTTCTCCAACGTGCCCAAGAATCTCGTCTCCGGCTCCCTCGCCCTCGGCGCCAACCGCTGGCAGACGGTGACGCGCGTCGTCCTGCCGACCGCCTCGCCGGGAATCTTCTCGGCGATCATGATCGGCTTCGGACGCGCCATCGGCGAAACCATGATCGTCCTCATGGCGACCGGCAACACGCCGATCATGGACTGGAGCCCGTTCAACGGCTTCCGGACGCTGTCGGCGAACATCGCGGTGGAGATCTCCGAAGCGCCACACCGCGGAACGCTGTACCGGACGCTCTTTCTCGCGGCGCTCCTGCTCTTCACCCTGACGTTCGTCGTCAATACCGCCGCCGAGCTCGTCCGGCAGCGCCTGAGGAAGAAGTATGCGCAGCTCTGACCCGGCTGACGCCGGCGCGCGGGCGGCCGACAAGGCTCGCTCCGGCCGCCTGCGGCGAGAGTTCTTCGGCGTCTCGATGACCGCCCTCTGCGGCGGCGCCCTGGCGCTCAACCTGGTGCTCATCCTCGGCCTGCTGGCCGTGATCGGCTATCAGGGAGGACGCTTCTTCTGGCAGAAGGACCTGCCGGAATTCACCCTCTCCGACGGCGGCAAACGGCTGGGAGAGATTCACGCCCGGCAGACCATTCCGGCGGCGACGGCCGGCGCCGGCGGCGAGCGCTTCCAGGTCCGTCTCGGCAACCGCGATCTCACCGGCGGCGACTTCCAGTGGATCGACGCATCGGCGATCGCGAAGACCGAGTTGCCGGCCGACGCCGTTGTGCTCGAGCGCCTCGAATGGGGCAACTTCTACGGCCGCATGATCGAGCTACGGCGCGGCTCGGAGATCCTCGCCAGAGGAAGCGAGGCGGTGTGGCGCGCCTTCCCGGCCGTGCACGACTCCAAGGTCGCGCTGCGGCGCGAGATCCGCCACCTCGAGCAGGGCGCGATCGGCGAGGTCAACCGGAAGATCGAGCGGCTCCGCCTCGACGCCCGCCGCCTCGACCTCGACGCTCCGTCGGCGGAGGTCCGCTCCCGCCGCCAGGCGGCGATCGACCTGGCCCTCGCGGAGCAGCAGGCCGAATACGACCGGCTCGAGAAGACGCTCTTCGCCCGCCGCGAACTGCTGACCGCCGAGACTCTGGTCATGGAGGCCGCCGACGGCAGCCGCAAGGAGATCCCGGTCGGCGCCGTGGTCCGCGCCATCCGGCCGAACGAGATGGGCGTCCTCGCCAAGCTCGGCCTCTACGCCTCGCGGGTCGGGGAGTTCGTCGCCGACGAGCCGCGCGAGTCGAACACCGAGGGCGGAATCTTCCCGGCGATCTTCGGCACG
>CAZQTL010000330.1:0-1168 GCA_964595975.1 uncultured Thermoanaerobaculia bacterium
GATCAGCGCGCTGTTGGCGGCGGCGCTGTCGCCCGCCCGCCGATCGCCCACGACCTCCGGTCTGCGAATCCGCATGGATCGCTCCTCCCGCTGGCGTGATCCGGCGAAGGGCGCCGGATCGGCCGTCGCCCGGTTCGCGTCGGTCTGAACGCGCACCGGTGGACGGCTTCGATGATCGGGAACGTTACGCCTGCCGGCAATCAGCCGAAAGGCCTAGTCCGGCGGCGTCCGAGGACGTTCGCCGCGCGGGGCGATGAGGGCCCGCGCGTATCAGGCCGGCCGTACGTCGGCGCCGTCGATCCGGTTCGCGCGACGCACGAGCGTACGGTCGAAGGTCAGGAATCCGCGCGCCTCGCCGCGGCTCGCGACGTGCAGCGCGTCGGCGAAATCGAGGCCGCGATCGACCCAGTCGAGCGCCAGGGCGACGGTGCGCGCGTCCTCGATCTCGACGCGCGGCAGGCCGGCGACGGCGCGCAGCGCCTTGGCCACGGTCGCGCGGTCCTTGTCGTAGGCGTGCGCCAGCACCCAGGCGGTCTCGAGCATCACCGTCTTGGCGATGCGCACGCTTCCGGTAGCGAAGATCGCGCGCGACCGCGCCGACTGACGCGGTTCGTCGCCGATCAGCAGGCGGACGACGACGTTGGTGTCAACCGCGACCAACGCTCTTCCTCGCGCCCCTGGCGATCGCGCGCTCGAAGTCCGCGAGCGTCTTCGGCCGACCGCGCCAGGCGACACTCGACGCGACGTCGTCGAGCCGGGTCGGGGCGAAGGGGCGCGCCGGCCGGAGCAGCACGCCGTCCCCGGTCGCCTCGACGACGAGCTCGGTGCCGGCGGTCCACCGCTTCGCCTCGCGTACGGATTTCGGCAGGACGACCTGGCCTTTGGACGAGACGCGGGTGCGGTCGGACATGGAGGCGGCGCGGTCGGCGGGCCCGTGCCGGGTTCCCGCCAAAGTAAGACTAGAGTAAGACATTGTCGTCCCGCCGGCGGGGGCGCGCAACCGCACCCGGCGCGCTGCCGCGCCTCACCCCGGCGCCCGGCGCCGCCGGCGCCGCAGGAAGCGGTCGATCTCGCGGTCGAGCGGCGAGACGACGCGAGTGGCGGCGCTCTGCGGTTCCGCCGGCAGCCACGTCTCGACCGGTCTCACGGTGAGCACGCCCTGCTCGAA
>CAZQTL010000330.1:1268-3386 GCA_964595975.1 uncultured Thermoanaerobaculia bacterium
TTCTTGGCGTCGATCGTGCGCTCGGCGTCCTTGCCGGCGACGAGGAAGCTCCCCGGCACCGGCTTGACCGGCGAGAGGCGCTGCGAGTAGGTCTTGCGCGGCAGATTGTCGACGGTGGCGACGATCCGGCGCACCAGGTCCTGCGAGACGAAGTAACGGGCGAACGCGTCCTTGCCGATGACGCCGGCGAGTCCCGCGCCGGCGTCCTTGTCGCTCTCGGCGAGCTTGGGCAGCGCCGCACCGGCGGCGGCGAGCGATTCGTCGATCGGGTGCTGGATCACCGGCTCCGGTGCGGGCGAAGGCGTCGGGGCCGGTGCCGCCGCCTTCGGCGGCTCGGCGGGCGTCTGCGCGAGCTGCGCCGGCTTGGGCGCGGGCGCGAACAGCGAATTCCAGAACCACCAGCCGGCGCCGAGGACCACGAGCAGCAATCCGAGGAGCAGCAAGAGACGGCCGCCACCGCCACCCGAACGTGCCTCGGTCTCGCGCCGTTCGGCGCGCATCGCGTCGAGCTCGGCGTTGGGGATGGTGGGCGGGTCGATCGGGTTGCTGGGCATGGTGCGCTCCGTCAGACCGGCGAAGCGGTGACGATACGCCGAAACGCACGGGGCGGGCGAATTCCTCGCCCGGCTCAGATCCGCATCGCGTACCAGGCCGCGCGGGCGAACGCGACGACCGCGCCGACGCAGCAGAGGAACGCCGACGGCGCCGCGTAAAGCCGGAACGGGTGCTGCGGCGGAAGGCCGAACAGCGGGACCGCCGTCAGGATCCCGATGGCGACGACGAGGCAGGTGACGCCGGTGCGGACGTTGGTCCTGGCGATCGCCATCCGCACCGCCCGGTCCGGACGGTTGCGGCCGGCCATCAGCGCCTCCAGGCGCGAGCGCATCGCCGGCGAGGTGATCCGCGCGAGTTCGGCGCGCGCTTCGGGCGACAGCGTCGGCGACGCCGCGGCGTCCGGCGCGACCATGCCGTGCGCCGCCGATGATTCGCGGGCGGTGGGCCCCGGCGGCGTCCAGCCCGGCCACCCGGTGCCGCGGAAGGTCGCGGGCTCGCGCGCGGCGGCGGATGTTGCCGGAGCGCCGGCGCTCGCCGTCATCGACCCGATCGCCGTGGTCTTCCAGTCGAACTCGCCGAAAGGTCGCCAGCGGATCACCGCGCCGCGCCAGCCGCCGACGATCGCGACGACGATTCCCAGCGCGAGGAGACCGATCGCCCAGTCGCCCGCGTCAGCGAGCATCGGCTGGTCGGGTGCCAACCCGGGCGAGAAGACCGAGTCGAAGCCGATCGCGGCGATCGCGACGCCCAGCGCGATCAGCGACCACCACGGGGGCCTCAAGCGCATCGGCGCGTCGCGCGCGATCCGCATCGCGGCGGACACGGCGAGCGTCAACGCGTAGCCGCCGCCGCCGACGAGTGCGAGCAGGGCAGCCAGTGCCTCCAGCATCTCGTGGTGTCCGGGACCGGCGGCAGCGCCCGGTCAGCGCCCGGACTTCTTCGCCGCGGGCTTGGTCGCCGGCTTGGTGGCCGGTTTCGCGGCGGGCTTGGCCGCGGGTTTGCCAGCGGGCTTGGCCGCGGGTTTGCCGATCGGCTTGTCCGGGGTCTTGGGCGCCACCGCGACCGGCGCCTTCGCCCCGGCCGAGGGCGTGGCCGCGGGTTTCGCGGCGGGCGCCGGCTTTGGTGGCGTCGATTCCGCCGCTTTCGGGGCCGGCGTTGGCGACGCCTTCGCCACCGGCGTTTGCGCCGCTTTTGTCCCCGGCGTTAGTGACGCCTTGGGCTCCGGCGTGGTCGCGGCCTTCATCTCCGGCGTTGGCGCCGCTTTCGCCACCGGCGCCGCCGCCGCCGCCCCGCCGGCCCCCGCCTCGCCCAGCGCCTTGCCCAGCAATTCGGCGGTCAGCTCGTTGAGCGACACGGCGCGCGCCTGCGCCATCGCTTGCAACGACGAGACCAGCGCCTGCGGCAGCTTCACCGCGTAAGGCACGAGCCCGGCCGCCTGTTCGGCCTCGCGTCGCTCGCGCCGGTCGTGCACGTGCGCCGACCCGGCGCCGTAACGGTCCGCCGCGGCCTCGCGCCGCATCGAGTTCTCGACCTTCTTGGCGAGGAACTTCTCGAGATCCGCTT
>CAZQTL010000331.1:0-3333 GCA_964595975.1 uncultured Thermoanaerobaculia bacterium
GAGGAAGCCGCCGATGTTCGCCATGCCGTCCTTCTTGGCGCTCATGGTGCAGCCGTCGGCGAGCGCGAACATCTCGCGGGCGATGGAAATGAGATCGAGATCCGCGAAGCCGGGCTCGCGCTGGCGGATGAAGTAGGCGTTCTCCGCGAAGCGACAGGCATCGAGGTAGAACGGAATGCCACGTGCGCGGCAGATCGCCGAGGCGGCGCGGAGATTGGCCATCGACACGGGCTGGCCGCCGCCGCCGTTATTGGTGACGGTGACGAAGACCACCGGCACGCGGCCCGGGGGGTTGGCAAGCAGGGCTTCGAGCGCATCGAGGTCGATATTGCCCTTGAAGGGATGCGACTCACCGAGCCGGTGGCCTTCGCGGCACGGCAGGTCGATCGCCGTGGCGCCGGCCGCCTCGATATTGGCGCGGGTGGTGTCGAAGTGGGTGTTGTTCGGCACGCAGTCGCCCGGCCGGAGCAGGGTCGCCGCGAGGATGCGCTCGGCGGCGCGACCCTGATGGGTCGGGATGACGTGGCGGAAGCCGGTGATGTCTTTCACCGCGGCTTCGAAGCGGCCGAAGCTCGGGCTGCCGGCGTAGGACTCGTCGCCGAGCATCAGAGCCGCCCATTGCGCGGCACTCATCGCGCCGGTGCCGGAATCGGTCAGGAGATCGATGACGATGCTCTGCGAGGGCAGGCGGAAGAGGTTGTAGCCGGCGGTCGCGAGCAGCGCTTCGCGCTCCTCGCGGGTCGTCATGGAGATCGGCTCGACGCTCTTGATGCGGAACGGCTCGATGATCGTTTTCATGGGTGGGCTCGCGGCTCCAATGATGGTGGCGAAGCGGCGCCGCACAGCCACCCGGCGGGGTGGGCGGGCCGGTCGCGGAGCGGCAGGAGAGGCTGCGCTAGGATCGCCTTGCATGAGTCAGCCCAGAGACGAATCGGCGTACGCAGCAGCCGGTGTGAACATCGCGGCCCAGGACGAGGGACTGCGCGCCGTCAAGCAGCTCGCCCGGTCGACGTTCACTCCCGGAGTGCTCTCCGAGATCGGCAGTTTCGGCGGGCTCTTCCGCCCCGATCTCTCCGGCATGCAGGAGCCGGTGCTCGTGGCGTCGGCCGATGGCGTCGGCACGAAGCTCGCGGTCGCACGCATGGCCGGGGACTACTCCACGGTCGGGCGCGATCTGGTGAATCACTGCGTCAATGACATCCTCGTGCAGGGCGCGCGGCCGCTCTTCTTTCTCGACTACGTGGGCGCCGGTGTCCTCGAGCCGGCGAAGATGGTCGAGCTCGTCGGCGGTGTCGCAACCGGTTGCCGCGAGAACGGCTGCGCGCTGCTCGGCGGCGAGACCGCCGAGATGCCCGGCTTCTATCAACCCGGCGACTACGAGCTGGTGGGCTTCATCGTGGGAATTGCCGATCGCGCCAACGTCCTCACCGGCGCGCGCGTCACCGACGGCGACATCCTGCTCGGCCTGCCCTCGGCGGGACTGCATACCAACGGCTACTCGCTGGCGCGGCGCGTCCTCTTCGATCAGCTCGGTCTGCGGCTGCAGGATCGCCTTCCCGGCGTCTCTTCCAAGCTCCGGGTCGGCGAGTGGCTGCTGGCGCCGCACCTGTCGTATCTCGCGCCGCTCTCGCCGCTGCTTGCCGCGCCGGGTCTGCATGCGCTGGCCCACATCACCGGTGGCGGGCTGACCGACAATCTTCCGCGCGTCCTGCCGGACGGTCTCGGCGCGGAGATCCGACTGGGCAGCTGGGAGATCCCGGAGCCCTACCGGCTGTTGCAGGAGAAGGGCGACATCGAGCTCGAGGAGATGTTCCGGGTCTTCAACATGGGGATCGGTATGGTCGCCTGCGTCGCCGCGGATGCGGCGACCGAGATCTCGCGACGGCTGGCTGCGGCCGGTCAGCGGGCACTGCCGATCGGCCGCGTCGTCGCGGGAGCGAAAGGCGTGGTCTACGATCTCGGCCTCACCGCCTTCGAAGAGTGAATTCTCCGCTGACTCCGACGACGCCGGCACGCCTGGGCGTCCTGCTCTCCGGGAGGGGTAGCAACTTCGTCGCCCTGGCGGAGGCCCTCGCGCGCGGCGCCGCGCCGGCGGAGGTCGTTGTCGTCGCGAGCAACGTCGCGGAGGCGCCCGGCATCGCCCGGGCGCGCGATCTGGGCATTCCGACGGCGATATTGCCGCATGGCGATTTCCCTTCGCGCGCGGCGCACGAGACGGCGCTGGCGCGGGTCCTGCGCGACGCCAGTGTCGAGTGGATCTGTCTCGCCGGTTACATGCGGGTGCTCGGCCCAGAGCTCGTCGCGGCCTGGCCGCAGCGCATCCTGAACATCCACCCCAGCCTGCTGCCGGCCTTCCCGGGCCTCCACGCGCAGCGCCAGGCGCTCGCCGCTGGCGTGCGAGTCTCCGGCTGCACGGTGCATCTCGTCGACGCGGGCCTCGACAGCGGGCCGATCGTGGTCCAGCGGGCGGTCCCGGTCGAGGACGGCGACGACGAGTCGGCGCTCGCCGCGCGGATTCTCGTCGAGGAGCACCTCGCCTATCCGGAGGCGCTCCGCCGGCTGCTCACCGAGCGCTGGGAAGTCGACGGAAAACGCCTGTGTTTTCGGGCTTCGAAGCGCTCCGCGCCGCCCGACGAAAAAACTTTGTAGCGGGGGGTTGACAGGCCGAGGGGGGTTTCCTATTATTCATCTCCCGCGGCGCTGCAAGACGAGCCGCCCTCGCAAGAGGGAGAGCGGGGAAGCAAGACTGGTTGTTCTGCAGCAGTCTCCGAGAGCTCAAGGCTCCCCAGGAACAGCAGCAGCAGTCGGCAGCGACGAAGGGAGCGAATTCTGCTCCGGGTGTTGACAAGAGTTCGTCGCTTCTGTAGTGTCACAAATCCGCGCCCGTAACTGGGACGGCTAGATTGCAGTCGGTTCTTTGAAAACTGAACAGAGGAAATAAGTACCAACGTCAATTTTTCGTTGACTTCGGTCAACATTTGGCTTCAAAACATGCTGTCCGAGTCCTTAGCCGGCTCGAGACAGTTACAGGATCTAAACTGGAGAGTTTGATCCTGGCTCAGAATGAACGCTGGCGGCGTGCTTAACACATGCAAGTCGTGCGCGAAAGCGGCTTCGGCCGCGTGTAGAGCGGCGAACGGGTGAGTAACACGTGGACAACCTGCCCAAGAGTGGGGGATAACCTGGGGAAACTCGGGCTAATACCGCATACGTTCGCGAGGCTTCGGCCTTGCGCAGAAAGGTGGCCTATGCTTGCAAGCCACCGCTCCTGGAGGGGTCCGCGTCTGATTAGCTAGTTGGCGGGGTAATGGCCCACCAAGGCGACGATCAGTA
>CAZQTL010000332.1:0-3310 GCA_964595975.1 uncultured Thermoanaerobaculia bacterium
CCGCCAAGCTCGGCGAAGGCGGCATGGGCGAGGTCTATCGCGCCACCGACTCGCGTCTCAAGCGCGAGGTGGCGATCAAGGTCCTGCCCGCCGCCTTCACCGAGGACAAGGAGCGCCTCGCGAGATTCGAGCGCGAGGCGCAGCTCCTCGCCCAGCTCAATCACTCCAACATCGCCCAGATCTACGGTATCGAAACCAGCGGCGAAGCGCATGCGCTCGTGATGGAGCTCGTGGACGGCCCGACGCTGTCGGAACGCCTCGAATCGGGGCCGCTTGCCCTGGCCGAGAGCCTTTCCGCCGCGCTGCAGATCGCGCAGGCGCTCGAAGAGGCGCATGAGAAGGGCATCGTCCACCGCGACCTCAAGCCCCAGAACATCAAGCTCTCCAGCGACGGAAAGATCAAGGTCCTCGACTTCGGCCTGGCCAAGGCGATGGATGCGTCGGCCTCCGTTGCCTCGGCCGCCGACCTCGCGCGCTCGCCCACACTGATGCACTCGCCGACGCTGACGGCCGCGCACGGCACGCAGCTGGGCGTCATCCTCGGCACGGCGGCCTACATGGCCCCCGAGCAGGCGCGCGGCGTCGCCGTCGACAAGCGCGCCGACATCTGGGCGTTCGGCGTGCTGCTCTACGAGATGTTCACCGGCGAAGGTCTGTTCGCCGAGGAGAGCGTTGTCGACACTCTGTCGGCGGTGATGCGGAAGCCGATCGAGCTCGACCGGCTTCCGGTCGGGACGCCTCCTGCCCTTCGCCAGCTGCTGCGCCGTTGCCTCGAACGCAATCCGAAGAATCGCCTGCACGATATCGCCGACGCGCGCCTGGTGCTGATGGAGCTCGAGAACGGCATAGAAGAAGTTGCTGCATCTCTTCCCGCGATCGCGCCAGCCCCCCCTCCGCGGTGGCGCGAGGCGACAGCCTGGGCGGTGGCAGCGGCGCTCGCGGTCACGGTTGGCGTGCTGATGCTTCGCCAGGGTGCGGATGCGGACGCCACCCCTCGAGTCATCCGTTCGACCCTGCCGATGCCCCCCGGCGTCTCGATCGAGCTCGACGGCGAACGCGCTGGAATGCCGGCCCTTTCCCCCGACGGCCGGCGAGTCGCCTTCGGCGCTCGCGAGGGCGCCGGGCCGACGCGGATCTGGATTCAGGATCTGGACACCGCGCGCGCCGCGCCGCTCCCCGGAACCGAAGAGGGCTATCGACCCTTCTGGTCGCCGGACGGCAAGACGATCGGCTTCTTCACCTGGAGCCATCTCGCCACGACGCCGGCCGCCGGCGGAGCGATCTCACTGCTGGCGCGGGCACGCGACGCGCGCGGCGGAACCTGGAGTCCGAACGGCACGATCGTCTTCGCACCGCACCCCTACGGGCCCTTGCTTGCCATCCCCGATCGCGGCGGTGACGCCCGGGAGGTCACCGCATCGGCCTCGCGAACCGCCGACTGGACGCACCGCTTCCCCCGCTTTCTCCCCGACGGGAAGCACTTTCTCTATCTCGAACGCAGCGCGCAGGTCGGCGCCCGCCGGCGATCCGAAGTGCAAGTGGGCACGCTCGGATCGCCAGCATCGCCCGGGACGAGCGTCAAACTCATCGAGGCCGCGACCAACGCGACCTACGCGCGCGGGCATCTCCTCTTCGTGCGCGACGGGGCCCTGGTCGCGCAACCGTTCGACACGGCCGCGCTTCGCCTCGACGGCGGACCTGTGGCTTTGGTCAGCGACCTGCTCTACAACGATCGCTTCTCCTATGGTGTCTTCTCGGTCTCGGAGTCGGACATCGCCGCCTTCCTGACCGGTAAACAGCGGGACCTCTCGCAGCTCGTCTGGCGCGACCGCTCGGGCCGCCGGCTCGGCGAGCTGGGCTCGCCAGGCAACATCTCGGGCTACGGCGGCTTGGCCCTGTCGAGAGACGGTCGGTGGGCAGCCGTCGGACGCATCGCCGAAGGCGATACGGACGCCGATATCTGGCTCTACGATCTGCGGCGCGGGACGGAGTCCCGTCTCGTTCGATCCGCATCGGACGAGAGCGATCCCATCTTCTCGCCGGACGGCCGCTTCCTCATCTTCGGCTCGATACGAGAGGGGGCGTCGAGCGTCCTGCGACGCGATCTCGAATCGGGCGACGAGGTGGAGCTCTGTTCACAGCCCAATCTCACCGGCGCCTCACCGAGATCCGTCGCTCCGGACAGCGCGTCGCTCACTCTGGACCTCAACTACCGCGACCTGACGTCGGATATTGCACGGATCCCGCTCGCTCCGGGTGGCGAGCTGCGGAAGATCCTCGCCACACCGGCCGACGAGGGCTTCGGGCAGACTTCGCCGGACGGACGCTGGCTGCTGTGGAGCGCTGACGACTCGGGACGCTTCGAGATCTATGTCGCGCGCTATCCCGACCTCGGCTCACGGGTGCAGATCTCCCGCGCTGGCGGCGTCCAGCCGCGCTGGAGCTCGACCGGAACGGAGATCTTCTTCAAGACGCTGGACAACATGCTGACGACGCTGCCGATCGACACCGGCGCCGGAACGATCTCGGTGGGAGCACAGCGGCCCCTCTTCCAGATCAGCGAGTTCACCGGCTGGACCTACGCCGTCTCGCCCGACGATCAACGAATCCTCGTGCGCGAACCTCTCGCTGAGAGCGAAGCCTCGCCGATCACCCTACTCACCGACTGGTCCTCGCTGCTCGCGCGCCCATGACGATCCCCTCGGGAATCCAGTGATCGGTACTCGCCTCGGTCCCTACGAGATCACCGCCAAGCTCGGCGAAGGTGGCATGGGCGAGGTCTACCGCGCCACCGACTCGCGCCTCAAACGCGAGGTGGCGATCAAGGTCCTGCCCGCTGCCTTCACCGAAGACAAGGAGCGCCTCGCCCGGTTCGAGCGCGAGGCGCAGCTCCTCGCCCAGCTCAATCATCCGAACATCGCCCAGATCTACGGCCTCGAAACGAGCGGCGAAGCGCATGCGCTCGTCATGGAGCTCGTCCCCGGCCCGACGCTCGCCGAACGCCTCGAAGCGGGGCCACTCTCCCTTGCCGAAAGCCTCTCTTTCGCCCTGCAGATCGCGCAGGCGCTCGAAGAGGCCCACGAGAAGGGGATCGTCCACCGCGACCTCAAGCCGCAAAACATCAAAGCTTCCAGTGAAGGAAAGCTCAAGGTCCTCGATTTCGGGCTGGCCAAGGCGATGGATGCGACGGGCTCCGCGGCGTCGGCGGCCGACCTCGCGCGCTCGCCCACGATCATGAATTCGCCGACGCTCACCGCGGTCCACGGGACGCAGCTCGGCGTCATCCTCGGCACGGCGGCCTACATGGCGC
>CAZQTL010000333.1:0-3287 GCA_964595975.1 uncultured Thermoanaerobaculia bacterium
CGCCCGCGGCGCCTGCGGCACGCCGGGAGCCGCATCTCCGGGCGCTCCCGACAGCAGGCGCTCGATCGCCACCAGGCGCGGCAGCTCCGCGGCGCGCAACCAGGCGATCTCCAGCGCCAGCGCGCCCGCCTCGCTGCGGCGGATCGCGCCCTCGCTGCCGAGAAGGTGGTGCAGCAGGCGCAGCAGATTCTCGTAGCCGGCCTTCCTGGCGATGGCGGCGAGCGCCTTGCGCTCTTCGGCCGGCAGCGCCAAGGCTTCGTCCTCGTCATCGCCGGCGGCGAGCGCGAGGTGCAGGGCGTCGCGGCAGAAACCCAGGAAGTGGGCGTGCACGGTGCGTGGATCCCAGCCGTTCTCCTCGACCTCGCGCGCGAGGCGCGAGACGCCCAGGGTGTCGCCGGCGAAGATCGCCACCAGCGCTCGCTGGAAGAGCGCCAGATCGATGCCGCCGAGCAGGCGGATCGCCTCCTGCTCGTCGACCACGCCGTTGCCGAAGGTGGCCAGCTGGTCGAGCAGCGCGACCGAGTCGCGGACACTCCCCTCGCCGGCGCGGGCGAGCAGGGCGAGCGCGGCGTCGCTCGCTTCGATCTTCTCCTCACTGCAGATATGACGCAGATGAGCGACGGCTTCGGCGTTCGAAACCCGGCGGAAGTGGAACTCCTGGCAACGCGAGAGGATCGTCGCCGGCACGGCTTCGATCTCCGTCGTGGCGAAGATGAAGACCAGCCGCGGCGGCGGCTCCTCGACGATCTTGAGCAGGGCGTCGAACGCCTGGCGCGACAGGCGATGAACTTCGTCGAGGACCACGACCTTGTAGCGATCGCGTGCCGGGCCGTACTTCAGGCTCTCGGCGAGCTCGCGCACCTGTTCGACCTTGGAGTAGGTTGCGGCGTCGATCTCCAGCACGTCCATGTCGGCGCCGGCGGTGATCTCGCGGCAGGTCGCGCACTGGTTGCACGGCCCGTTGGCGGTGCCGAGCTCGCAGTTGAGCGCCTTGGCGAAGACCCGCGCCGCAGTGGTCTTGCCGACGCCGCGGATGCCGGAGAAGAGATAGGCCTGGGCGATGCGCCCCTCGCGCAGCGCGTTCGACAGCGCGGTGACCACGGCCTGTTGGCCGATCAGCGACGCAAAATTCTGCGGGCGCCACTTGCGGGCGAGAACCTGATAGGCCATGGGATATGTCGAGCCGGAGGCGAAGGGTTCCGGCACTCCTGCGGCACCCGAAGCGAGGACCTTATCGCTGCTCCCTTCCGGGCCTGACGAGGTTCGGAACCGTTCGATGCACAGGACCTGAACCCTTCGCTTCCGGCTCGCGGTCGCCTGCATCGTAATGGTGGCGGGCGGCGCTGTAAAGCCGCGACCCGCTGCGCGGACGGACCGGGCGGCGCGCCGCAGGCCCGGATGGGTGCGTTTCGAGCGCGCGCAGCCATACTTGCGCTAGAATCCCGCGGTTTGACGCTCGAGGCGGATCTCTCCGCGCAGGACGAACGGTGGATGAGGGAAGCTCTCGCCCTGGCCGGGCAGGCGGCGGCTGCGGGAGAGGTGCCGGTCGGCGCGGTGATCGTGACCGCCGGCGGCGAGCGCGTCGGAGGCGGACAGAACCGGCGGGAGGTCGATCGCGACCCGACCGCGCACGCGGAGATGGCCGCGATCCGCCAGGCGGCGGCGCAACTCGGCGCTTGGCGTCTGGCCGGTTGCACCCTCTATGTCACCCTCGAGCCGTGCGCGATGTGCGCCGGGGCGGCGGTGCTGGCGCGCATCCGGCGGCTGGTCTACGGCGCGTCGGATCCGAAGGGGGGCTTCTGCGGGTCGCCGGTCTCGCTGGGCGACCTGACGCGGCACCCGGGGTTGAATCACCGGCTCGAAGTCACCGGCGGCGTGCTGGCCGAGGAGGCGAGCGCGCAGTTGAAAGGCTTCTTCGCCGGCTTGCGCGGCTAGCGCCATCGCAGACCGGTGCAGGCGGGACCCGGCGGGAGCCGGGAGCTCTTTGAGACGTCGACAGTGAACGGAGAGGTGTCCGAGTGGCTTAAGGAGCACGCTTGGAAAGCGTGTGTAGGGGAAACTCTACCGTGGGTTCGAATCCCACCCTCTCCGCCATCAATCTGCATGCAACGCCGGAGAGGTGCCAGAGTGGCCGATCGGGACGGTCTCGAAAACCGTTGTGCCCGCAAGGGTACCGTGGGTTCGAATCCCACCCTCTCCGCCATTCGTCTCTTCGCAGGCCACAATCTGTAAGGTCGTGGCTACCAGCAGCATCCATATACAGTGCTTTGACCCGACGCCGGCGCTGAATTAGAATAGGCGGCTCGGAACGCGGTAGGGCGGCCTGGTGCGGCTCTATTGGTCGATGCAGGGCCCGATGGCCGCAAAGGCTCGAACGAAAGGTGGAACCCCGTGAAGCGCACGTTTCAACCGAACAATCGTCGCCGCAAGAAGACGCACGGCTTTCGCGAGCGGATGAGCACCAAGAACGGCCGCAAGGTCCTTTCTCGCCGCCGCCGCAAGGGTCGCAAGCGCCTCACCGTCTGACCGCCGCCGTGGTGCCGGCAGGCGTCGCGAATCATCTGAAGACTCCGCAGACCCCGCAGACGACGCAGACCCCAGTGGCTCAGGCGCGCGCCAGCGAGCGCTTCAGGCGCAGTGAGACCCTTCGCAGGACGAGCGATTACCGCCGCTGTTACGCCGAAGGCCGGCGCAAGGGCGGCTCTTTTCTTGTTCTCCACAGCGTGAGCAATACCGCCGGCACCCCCCGCTTCGGCCAGACCGCCAGCCGCAAGGTCGGCGGCGCCGTCGAACGCCATCGTCTGAAGCGTTGGGCGCGCGAGATCTACCGCCGCTGGCCCGAGCGCCGTCTGCTGCCGCCGGCCGACCTGATCGCGCACTTCAAGCCGGGGGCGGCCGCTGCCTCGTTCGCCGACTTTCGCCGCGAGCTCGAACGGCTGCTGGCCAGCCTTCTTCCCCCCGGGGCTCCCGCTTCGGGCCGTTCGCGGCCGGGGCCCTCATGAAGGGACTGCTGATCGCCCTGCTCGTCGGCTACAAGCGCTGGGTCTCGCCGCTCCTGCCGCCGGCCTGCCGCTTCTCCCCGACCTGTTCCGAGTACGCCCGCCTGGCCCTGATCGAACAGGGGCTCTGGCGCGGTTCTTTGCACGCCGCCGGTAGGCTGCTGCGTTGCCAGCCGTTCGGTGCCGGCGGTATCGACTTGCCCGCCTCGGGCCGTCGCTGACCTCTCTCTGGAGCCCGAGACCCTTGGATAACAAACGCCTGTTGATTGCCGCCGTCCTCTCGATGGC
>CAZQTL010000334.1:0-3277 GCA_964595975.1 uncultured Thermoanaerobaculia bacterium
CCCGCGAGGGCGAGGCTCCAGCTGCCGGTGAGGAGCCACGGCAGGACGATCAGGCCGAAGCCGCAGAGGAGCGGGACGAGCTGCTGCTGGCGCTTGCCGTAAACGAAGTAGCCGGTGCCGAGAGCGCCGAACAGGAGCCCCCAGAGGAGCGCCGCCGGCTCGCCCATCAGCTCCGGATCTCGACTTCGCCTTCGATCTCGACCGGTATGCCGAACGGCAGCTCGGCCATGCCGACGGCGCTGCGCGCATGGGCGCCGACTTCCGGGCCGAAGAGCTCCAGGATGAGATCCGAGAACCCGTTGATCACCGCCGGCTGGCGGTCGAAACCGGGCGCCGAGTTCACCATGCCGAAGACCCGCCCCCAGGCGGTGATCCGGTCGAGGTCGCCCAGGGCGAGCTGCAGACTGCCGAGGATCGCAAGGGCGGTGAGGCGTGCGGCGGCGTAGCCCTGTTCGAGGGTGAGCTCGCCGCCGACCTTGCCCAGGGGCAGGGCCACCGTGCCGTCGGCGGACAGGGGACCGTGACCCGAGATCAGGGCACGGGACCCACGCACGTGGACGAAGCGGAACGGCAACACGGCACCGCCCGGCGGCACGAGCTGCGGCGGCAGGATCAGTCCCATTGCAGCGAGCTTCGACTCGATTCGCGCCATCGGTCCCCTCCTCGCGACCACGACGGATCCTATCCGCAGCCGCCCTCTCCCGCCGGGACCGGAAAACCCGCTGCCCGGCGCGACGTAGAAAAAGGGATGAACCCACTGCGCGAGCTTTCCGGACCCGAGCCGGCGGCTGCAATAATGCCCGCCATGTCGACCTCCCACACGAACGATTCGCCTGACCGACTCTCCCCCGATCTCCGTCGCTCTGCCCCCGGCACGCTCCTTGTGGCGGCAGGAGCCTTGCTCCTCCTGCTCGGCTCGCCGGTCTTCGCCGCCGAATCGGAACCCGGCATCGACCTCGCCGGTATCGACCGCACCGTCGCTCCCGGCGACGACTTCTTCGCCTACGCCAACGGCACCTGGCTGAAGACGACCGAGATCCCGGCCGACCGCGCCGCCTACGGCTCTTTCTCCATCCTCGCCGACGAGGCCAACCGGCGCACCAAAGAACTGATCCAGGAGGCGGCAGCGGCCGCCGCCAAGGGTGCGGCGGACAGCGACGCGCGCAAAGTCGGCGACTACTACCTCGCCTACCTCGACGAGGCCACCATCGAGAAGAAGGGCAAGGCGCCGCTCGCTCCCGAGCTCGCGGCCATCGCCGCCCTGCGCGACAAGCAGGCGCTGGCGCGGTTCCTCGGCGGCCAGCTGCGCGCCGACGTCGATCCCCTGAACGCGACCAACTTCCACACCGATCGCCTCTTCGGAATCTGGGTCTCGCCCGATTTCGACAACCCGGCGAGAAACGCGGTCTACCTGCTCCAGGGCGGCCTCGGCATGCCGGACCGCGACAACTACACCGCCTCCGACGCGACGAGCGCCGAGCTGCAGACGAAGTACCGCGCCCACATCGCCCGCATGCTCGAGCTCGCCGGCCTGGCTTCCCCCGGCGCGAGCGCCGAGCGCGCCGCCCGCATCTACGCCCTCGAAGCGAAGATCGCCGGCGTGCACGCCACGCGCACCGAGTCGATGGAGGTCCAGCGCGCGCACAATCGCTGGCGCCTCTCGGACTTCCCGGCCAAGGCCCCGGGCCTCGATTGGCCGGCGTTCTTCGACGGCGCGGGCCTCGGCTCCGGCGGTGCGAAGCTCGCCGACGCGATGGTCTGGCATCCGGGCGCGGTCACCGGCATCGCCGCCCTGGTCGCGGCGGAGCCGCTCCCCGACTGGCAGGACTACCTCGCCTTCCACGTCGTCGATCGTGGCGCCGGCCGCCTGCCGAAGGCGTTCGTCGACGAGTCGTTCGCCTTCTACGGCACGGCGCTCTCCGGCGCCACCCAGCTGCGCGACCGCTGGAAGCGCGCCGTCGACGCGACCAACGGTGCGCTCGGCGAGGCGGTCGGCAAACTCTACGTCGGCAAGTACTTCCCGCCGGAAGCCAAGGCCGCGGCGCAGGAGATGGTGCGCAACATCGTGGTCGCCTTCGGCAAGCGGGTGGACAAGCTCGACTGGATGTCGCCGGCGACGCGAGCCAAGGCCAAGGCGAAGCTGGAGACCCTTTACGTCGGCATCGGCTACCCCGATCGCTGGCGCGACTACAGCGGCCTGACGGTCGAGCGCGACGACGCCTACGGCAACGCCGAGCGCTCGGCGCGCTTCGACTACCAGGCGGCGCTCGCCAAGCTGGAGAAGCCGGTGGACAAGACCGAGTGGTGGATGACACCGCAGACGGTGAACGCGGTCAACCTGCCGCTGCAGAACGCGCTCAACTTCCCGGCCGCCATCCTCGAGCCGCCGTTCTTCGATGCGCGGACCGACCCGGCACAGAACTACGGCGGCATCGGCGCGGTCATCGGCCACGAGATCAGCCACAGCTTCGACGACCAGGGGGCCCTGTTCGACGCCAGCGGCAAGCTCGCCAACTGGTGGACGGAAGAGGACATGGCGCACTTCCAGGCCGCCGCGCAGCGCCTGACCGCCCAGTACGATGCCTACGAGCCGCTCCCGGGAAGCCACGTCAACGGCAAGCTCACCCTGTCGGAGAACATCGCCGACGTCGCCGGGATCGCCGCCGCCTACGACGGCTACCGCGCCTTCTACGGCGGCAAGGAGGGCCCCTCGGCGCAGGGCCTCACGGGAGACCAGCGGTTCTTCCTCTCCTTCGGGCAGATCTGGCGGGCAAAGTTCCGGCCGGAGGCGCTGCGCAGCTCGCTCATGACCAACGGCCATGCGCCGGGCGAATACCGCGCCGACACGGTGCGCAACGTCGACGCCTGGTACGAGGCGTTCGCCATCCCGGCGACGGGCCGCCTCTATCTCGCGCCGGAGGCTCGCGTCCGCGTCTGGTGATCTCCGCGTCGCGGGGTGTTAGCGTCCGCACATGTTCCGGTCCGCCACCACCTCCGCGCTCGCCGCAGTCCTGCTGAACCTCGCTCTCGCTCCGGCGGCCACCGCCGCCGGAGCGGTCGTGCCCTTCATCGCCGATGACTATCCGCAGGCACTCGCCCAGGCGCGCGCCCGGCACCTGCCGATCTTCCTCGAGGCCTGGGCCCCCTGGTGTCACAGCTGCCGCTCGATGCAGGCCTACGTCTACACCGACGCCAAGCTCGCGCCGTTCGCCGGACGATTCGTCTGGCTGGCGATCGACACCGAGAAGCCGGGCAACGCCGCCACGGTGGCGAAGTT
>CAZQTL010000335.1:0-2558 GCA_964595975.1 uncultured Thermoanaerobaculia bacterium
GGTCCCAGAACAGCACCTTGCCGGTCGGCAGGAGCGTGGCGTGGATCGGCAGCGGCGGCGAGGTGGCCGGCGCCGACCACTCGCGGGCGGCCGCGGGCGGCGGCGCGACCCCGGCGGTGGACTCCCGCGCCGCTGGCGCCGGCGTCGCCGTGGCGGGAGGTCCGGGCGCCGAAGCCGCGCCGAGCGTCAGGCCGGCGAGGGCGACTTGCAGGAAGAACTGCCGGCGGCACTGGCGCGACGATCCGGTCACCGGGCGGATCTTACCGGTCCTTCGACGCCGGCGGGCTCCGGGATCGAAGGGGCGGGTAGACTGCGGCAGACATCTTGCAGCCTCTTGGTCGTGCAGGTTCAATCTGAGGAGGAATCCATGAATCGTAAGCTCCGCCGCCTTTCCACCCTCGCTCTGGCTGCCGCCGGCGTTGCCGGACTGCTGGCCGCCGCCGCGCCCGCCGCCGCCCAGGACTATCCGCGCATCGCCGCCCGCCACCGCGGCAGTGGCACCTACGAGAACCGCGGCAGCAAGGAGACCTGGGAGCTCACCGAGGCGCGCGTCGTGCTCGGCCAGGGAGGCAGCGCTTCGATCGAGCTCTGGGGACGCAAGACCCAGCTCACCTTGCGCGGCAAGATCACCAGCTTCAACGGCCGCAAGCACGTCGGCTTCGGGCTCGAGACCTTCGATGGCGTGCCGACGACGGCGGCGGGCTGGCTCGACCTCGACCAGCGCGGTGGCTTCGAGCGCATCGAGATCGACGGTCAGTCGCCGGTGCGGCTCGGCATCAGCTTTCGCTCCCAGGGGCCGAACATCGAACCGCCGCCTCCTCAGCCGCCCGTGACC
This sequence comes from uncultured Thermoanaerobaculia bacterium, assembly GCA_964595975.1. Lineage (GTDB taxonomy): Bacteria > Acidobacteriota > Thermoanaerobaculia > Multivoradales > JAGPDF01 > JAGPDF01. The sequence goes on from CAZQTL010000335.1 coordinate 836, forward strand.
CTGCCGGGGACCGCGGGCCTCACCGAGGAGTATGGCGTCAACCGCCGGGGCTCCGACTACCGGAATTTCGGTGCCGACGGCTTGCGCGACTGCCAGGAAGCCTGCAAGCGCGACTCGCGTTGCCGCGCCTACGCCTACAACCTCAACCGGCGAGTCTGCTATCTGAAGGAGCAGGTCCCCGAGGCGAGTCCGGATCGCGAGGTGACCTCGGGCGTCAAGCAGGGATGGGGCGGCGGCAATGACGGCGGCAACAACGGTGGGGGTGGTGGCGCCCAGGGGCAGCTCACCGAGGAGCGGGGCTTCGACCGGCGCGGCAGCGACTACGTCGACTTTCGTGCCCGCGACCTGTTCGACTGCAAGGACTCCTGCCGCCGCGACGAGCGCTGCCGGGCGTACACCTTCGACACGGTCGAGCGCACCTGCTGGTTGAAGAGCCGCGTCAATTCGCAGCAGCGCGACCGCGACATGGTGACCGGCTACAAGCAGTAGGCGCCGCCCGCGCGGCGCGCGCGGGAACGGCGGAAGTCGTCGGAGGAGTCCGGGTCGCGGCTGATAAGATCCGGACTCGCATGCCCAAGCGCACCGACATCTCCTCCATCCTCGTGCTCGGCTCCGGGCCGATCGTCATCGGACAGGCCTGCGAATTCGACTATTCGGGTACGCAGGCCTGCCGGGTGCTGCGCCGCGAGGGCTACCGGGTCATCCTCGTCAACTCCAATCCGGCCACGATCATGACCGACCCGGAGATGGCCGACGCCACCTACGTCGAGCCGCTGACTCCGGAGGTGGTCGAGAAGATCCTCGAGAAGGAACGCCCGGACGCCATTCTGCCGACGGTCGGCGGACAGACCGGCATCAACCTGGCAATGGCGCTGCACGAACGCGGAGCGCTCGAGAAGTACGGCGTGGAGCTCCTCGGCGCGGGCATCGAAGCGCTCTCGGTCGGCGAGGATCGCGAGCTGTTCAAGCGCGCGATGGAGGAGATCGGCCTGCGAGTGTGTCGCTCCGGCCATGCCACCTCGGTCGCCGAGTCGCGCGAGATCGCCGCCGCGATCGGCTATCCGGTGATCGTGCGCCCGAGCTTCACACTCGGCGGCGAGGGGGGCGGCACGTGCTACAACCGCGATGAGCTCGACGAGATCGCCGCCACCGCGCTCGAGGCCAGCCCGTCGCACAAGGTGCTGATCGAGGAGTCGGTGCTCGGCTGGAAGGAGTTCGAGCTCGAGGTCATCCGCGACCGGATGGACAACGCCATCGTCGTCTGCTCGGTGGAGAACTTCGACGCCATGGGCGTCCACACCGGCGACTCGATCACCGTCGCGCCGCAGCAGACGCTGTCGGACGGCGAATACCAGGCGATGCGCGACGACGCCTTCAAGGTGATCCGCCGGGTCGGCGTCGCCACCGGCGGCTCGAACATCCAGTTCGCGGTCTCGCCCACCACCGGCGAGCGCATCGTCATCGAGATGAACCCGCGCGTCTCGCGCAGCTCGGCGCTGGCGTCGAAGGCGACCGGCTTCCCGATCGCCAAGATCGCCGCCCTGCTCGCGGTCGGATTCACGCTGGACGAGATTCCCAACGACATCACCGGCCGGACGTTCGCGGCCTTCGAGCCGACGCTCGACTACACGGTGGTGAAGATCCCGCGCTGGGCCTTCGAGAAGTTCCCGGGCGCTTCGACCACGCTGGGGACGGCGATGAAGTCGGTCGGCGAGGTCATGGC
>CAZQTL010000335.1:2568-3273 GCA_964595975.1 uncultured Thermoanaerobaculia bacterium
GCTCCACCTTCAAGGAGGCCTTGCTCAAGGGCATCGCCTCGCTCGAGCTCGACGGCGGCGGCGCCCGCGAGGAGCGCGCCGCCGACCCGGTGCGGCTCAAGCAGCGCCTGGCGACGCCGAACTGGGAGCGCCTCTACGCCGTCTTCGCCGCACTGCGCCAGGGCTGGACGGTCGAGGAGGTCGCCGGCGCCACCCACATCGATCCCTGGTTCCTGCGCGAGATCGCCGAGATCGTCGATCTCGAAGCCGAGGTGGCCTGCTGGGTGCTCGATTCCCTGCCGCTCGACCTGCTGCGCCGCGCCAAGGCGATGGGGGTCACCGACGCGCGCCTGGCGCAGCTCGTCGGTGCCACCGAGGCCGAGGTCTCGCGCCATCGCAAGCAGGCGGGAGTCCACCGGGTCTTCAAGCGTGTCGACACCTGCGCGGCGGAGTTCCCTGCCGAGACTCCCTATCTCTACTCGACCTTCGGCAGCGAGAGCGAAGCCGAGCCCTCGAACCGGCGCAAGGTGATGATCCTCGGTTCGGGGCCCAACCGGATCGGCCAGGGGATCGAGTTCGACTACTGCTGCGTGCACGCGGCGCTCTCGCTCGGCAAGCTCGGGATCGAGACCGTCATGGTCAATTGCAACCCCGAGACCGTCTCGACCGACTACGACACCTCCGACCGGCTCTACTTCGAGCCGCTGACCGAGGAAGACGTGGTCG
>CAZQTL010000336.1:0-2007 GCA_964595975.1 uncultured Thermoanaerobaculia bacterium
GAGCTTGGCGAGGCGATCCGCCGCCACCTGGCCGAGCTCGAGCCGCACACCGGGGCGCTGCCGGCCGGCGAGCCGGCGGAGCGCGGACTGGCTGCGCTGCGCGAGAAGTTCGATCCCACCTGGGGGGGCTTCGGCGGCGCGCCCAAGTTCCCCTCGCCGGCCAACCTCTTCCTCCTCCTCGCGCAGGCCGAACCCGACTCGGCGCACGCCGGTCCGGCCGGCATGATGCTCGCCGCGACGCTCGACGCCATGGCGCGCGGCGGCATCTACGATCAGCTCGCCGGCGGCTTCCACCGCTATGCGACGGACCGCGAGTGGCGCGTGCCGCACTTCGAGAAGATGCTCTACGACAACGGGCTCCTCCTCGAGCTCTACGCCCGCGAGCACGCGCGCTCCGGCAACCCCGAGGCGGCGCGGATCGTGCGCGAGACCGCCGACTTCCTGGCGCGCGAGATGACGCTGCCCGACCTCGAGGGACAGCCGGGCTCCGGCGGCGCCTTCTGGAGCGCCATCGACGCCGAGACCGGCGGCCGCGAAGGGGCCTACTACGTCTGGACGCGCGACGAGCTCGACCTGGCGCTCGGTGCGGAAGGCGCCACCTTCCTCGCGCCCCTGTTCGGCTTCGACAAGGAGCCGTTCTTCGAGGAGACCCGCTACGTGCTGCACCTGCCGCGAGCGCTCGACGTCCAGGCGCAGGAGCGCCGGCTGACGCGCGAAGGGCTGCTGGCGGAGATCGCCCCGCTGCGCGCCAAGCTGCTCGCCGTGCGCTCGCGCCGGCGGCGGCCGGCGACCGACGACAAGGTCCTCGCCGACTGGAACGGCACGGCGATCGCCGGCCTCGCGGTCGCCGGCCGGGCGCTCGCCGCGCCGGAGCTCGTCGAGCAGGCGCGGCGGGCGGCCGATTTCGTTCTGCGAAACCTGCGGAGCGCCGACGGGACGCTGCTGCACTCCTGGCGCCGCGGCTCGGGCCGCATCCTCGCCGGCCTCACCGATTACGCCTTTCTGGTGCGCGGCCTGCTGCGGCTGCACGAAGCCAGTGACGACCAGCGCTACCTCGACGAAGCGGTGCGGCTCACCGACGAACAGGAGCGCCGCCTGGGCTCGCCGCGCGGCGGCTTCTTCAACACCGCCGACGCCCCCGACCTCCTGGTGCGTGGCAAGGAGATCTTCGACGGCGCGATGCCGGGGGCGAACGGCGTCGCGGCGCTGAACCTCCTCGACCTGGCTGCCGCCACCGGCGAGGCCCGCTTTCTGGCTCTCGCCGAAGGCACGCTGCGTTCCTTCGCACCGCTCGTTGCAAGACATCCAGAGGGCTCCAAGACGATGGCTCTGGCTCTTGCGCGCTTCGCGCGCGCCGAGCCGCAAGGCTCGCTGCCAGGTACCGGCTCGCTCCGCTCGGGTGACGACATCGCAGATTCAGCGCGGCTTTCGGTAAAGGGGGGTAGTGGCTCGCCCGACCATCTCGGGTCGCTCGCACAGCGGGTGGTCGAGGTCACGCTGCGAAGTGACCAGCCCGACACGGCGGGGCGGCGGCCGTTCGCCCTGACCCTGCTCGTGGCCGACGGCTGGCACCTGGACGCCGACCTGCGCGTCGAGGGCGTCGATCTCGAATTGGATGCCGCTTCGATGGTCTACCCGCAACCCGAAGTCACCGGCGAGCCGGGGTCTCCCCTTTACCAGCAGGCTTTTCGTGGCAAGGTCATCATCGCCGGCCGCGCGCGGAGCGCGCAGGGTCCCGGTGGCGAACCGCAGTTGAAGATCCGATATCAGGCCTGCGACGACCGGCGCTGTCTGCCGCCAGCCGAGAAATCGATCCCCTTCCCGATCGTGGAAACCTGAGCCGGGGGGCGCGCATCCAACCGGGCAAGAGGAGAGCCGCTTTCCGATGACTTGGATCGAGATCGCCCCCTGGCTGGTGCGAGCGATCGGCGCCTATGCCGCGCTCGGGGTCGCCTTCGCCGTCCCTTTTCTCGCCCGCGGCATCGGGCGCCTCGATCCCGGCGCGCA
>CAZQTL010000336.1:2107-3254 GCA_964595975.1 uncultured Thermoanaerobaculia bacterium
GCCCATCGCTGGATCTGGTTGGCGCTCGCGCTGCTCCTGCCGGCGCTGCTCTTTCTCGCCGTGCGCGCCCGAACGGCGCTGCCGGTGCAGGAGCTGCCATCGGCGCTCGCCCCCGCGGCTTTGCCGTCGGACGACGTGGACGGCGCGCGATGAGCGCCGGCTATGTTGCGGTCGGCTGGTCGCCGGGCAAGAAACGCTACGACGCCGTGCTCTGGGGCGGAGCGCTGCTCTACCTCGCGCTCTTCGTCGGCGTCGGGCTCTGGCGGCGGCCCGAGATCACCGCCGAGACGCTGCTCATCCGCGGCTTCGGCACGCTGGCATTGACGCTGCTGCACGTCGTGCTGGCGATCGGACCTCTGGCGCGCCTCGACCGGCGCTTCCTGCCGCTGCTGTGGAACCGGCGCCATCTCGGCGTGACGATGTTCGTCTTCGCCCTGGCGCACGGCGGCTTCGCGCTCTTCCAGTTCCATGCGCTGGGCGACCGCAACCCGCTGGTGAGTCTGCTGGTCAGCAACACGCGTTGGACCAGCTTGGCGCAGTTCCCCTTCCAGCAACTGGGCGCCGCGGCGCTGGTCATCCTCTTCCTCATGGCGGCGACCAGCCACGACTTCTGGCTGACGAACCTCACCGCGCCGGTCTGGAAGGCACTGCACATGGCGGTCTACCTCGCCCACGCCCTGCTCGTCGCCCACGTCGCGCTCGGCGTGCTGCAGGATGCGACGGGTCGGTTGCCGGCGGCGCTCCTCGGTTGCGGCCTCGTGGCGCTCGTTGCGCTGCATCTCGCCGCGGCGTGGAAGGGGAGGGCGATCGACCGCGAACTGGCCAGCGCCGGAGCCGACGGTTTCGCCTTCGCCTGCCGGGCCGGCGAGATCCGCGACGGCCGGGCGCGCATCGTCACGGCCGGCGGCGAACGGGTGGCGATCTTCCGCTACGACGGCAAGCTCTCGGCGGTCTCCAACGTCTGCCAGCACCAGAACGGACCGCTCGGGGAGGGCAGGATCCTCGACGGCTGCATCACCTGCCCCTGGCACGGCTTCCAGTACCGCCCCGCCGATGGCGCCTCGCCGGCGCCGTTCACCGAGCGCGTGCCGACCTTCCGGCTGCGGCTGGTGGACGGGGATCGGGTCTTTCTCGATCCGCGCCCCCT
>CAZQTL010000337.1:0-3247 GCA_964595975.1 uncultured Thermoanaerobaculia bacterium
AGGATAGCGAGCGTTTCGGCTCCGCTCAACCCGGCGCCGGCGGCGCCGTTCATGGGGAATTCATCCCCCCTTCCTACGCTGTCCCTGCAGTCGAGGGCGCTGCCCTCCGGAGGAAGAAATGAACTTCAAGACCGCCACGATCGTGACCGCCGTCGCCGCCCTGCTCGCCCCGGTCTCCGCAGCAAGTGCCGAAGAGCGCCTCCTCAACCTGGATCCCGCCGCCACCGCGGTCCACTTCACCGTCACCGCGACCGGGCACGACGTCGAAGGGACTTTCCACGTCACCAGCGGCGCCGTGCAGTTCGACACCGCGTCCGGAAACGCCTCGGGCGAGATCCGTGTCGATGCGCTCTCCGCCGCGACCGGCAACGGTTCGCGCGACAAGACGCTGCGCGGCGACGTACTCGAGGTCGAACGCTACCCGCTCTTCGTCTTCACCCCCGAGCACGTCGTCGGCGCGCTGCCGGCGAGCGGCGAGGGCCAGGTCGAGCTGCGAGGCGTCGTCAGCCTGCACGGCGCATCCCATCCGCTCTCTCTGCCGGCGAAGGTCCACCTCGAGGGCGATCGCCTCAAGCTGAGCGCCGAGTTCCCCGTGCCCTATGTCGAGTGGGGACTGCACAATCCGAGCGTCCTCTTCCTCAAGGTCGCCGACGTCGTCCAGGTCCGCATCGAGGGCGAAGGCACCCTCTCCGCTGCCTCACCGGCAGCGGCCGCGCCGGCCGCGGTCTCCAGCCATGGCCGGTGACCCCGGGCGACAGGAGGCGCCGATTGCCGCCGCAGCCTCCGTCGCCCTGCCGGCGGCGCAGAGCCGGCCGGCCGTCGCCTCGGCGACACGTGTCTCGCGCCTGGTCCGCCTGCTCCCTCCCGCCGACTTCCGCCAGGTGCTGATCGGATTCCGGCGCGGGCTGCGGCCCTCGCCGGCGATCGAGACTCACCTCGCCGGCGCAGTGGGGGACCTTCTCGCTTCGCCGGGTACCCTGGTGCGAGCGCAGCTCGCCTATGGCGTTGGGCGCGCTTTCGGTCTCGAAGTTCCGGCCGCTCGCGCCGCCGCCATCGCCGTCGAGTACCTCCATACCGCCTCCCTCGTCTTCGACGATCTGCCGGCGATGGACGACGCGCACGAGCGCCGCGGCCGCCCCTGTCCGCATGTGCTCTACGGCGAAGGGGCGGCGATCCTCGCCGGCCTCGCGCTCGTCCATCGAGCGCACGCGCTGGTGGCCGAGGCGGCGGCGGAGCTACCGGCGGAGCGCGGCCGCCGGGCCTGGTTGCGCCTCGAGCAGAACGTCGGCCTGGCCGGCATCCTCGACGGCCAGGCGCACGATCTTCACTTCCGCAACGGTGACCCGGCGGCCATCGCGGCCGGAAAGACCACGCCGCTCCTGCGCCTGGCGCTGCTCCTGCCAGCCGCCCTCGCCGGCGCGATGACCGAGACCGAGAGCGCCCTCGACCGTCTCGCGGCAGCCTGGGGCCAGGCCTACCAGGCACTCGACGATTTTCGCGACCTGCTCGACAGCGATCGCCAGAGCGGCAAGACCGGAAATCGCGACGCGAGACTCGGGCGACCCAACCTCGTCCGCGCGCTCGGCCCCGAACGCGCCCTCGCGGCGCTCGACCGCGAGCTCGCGGCGGCAGCCTCCGAATTGGTGGCGCTCGCCGCCACGCCGGAGCTCGCGCTCCCCCTCGCCCGCTTCACCCGTCTGCTCGAGGACGAAAGCGACCGCATCTCGGGACGGCTAGCGGTCCGGGGATGAAGCCGGCGACGGACGGCGCGCTGGCGCCGGAGCTGGCCGAAGAGCTGGCGCTGCACGCTCTCGCCTGGCTGGTGGCCGGCTGCGCCGTCGGAGTCCTGCTCGCCGGCCTGCTCGCCGTCCCCCAGGGCAACGCGCTGCTTGCGCCGCTCACCTACGGCCGCTGGGCTCCGTTGCATCTCGACCTCCTGCTGTACGGCTGGAGCGCGCTGCCTCTCGTCGGCCTGTTGCTCCGCCTCTATCTCCCGGGAGCAAGGGGACTGCGGGGCGGCCGGGCCGCCCTGGCGGCGTGGTCCGGTGCGCTCGGAGCGGGGACGATCTCCCTCCCGGCCGGCGCCTCCAGCGGCAAGCTCTTCCTCGACTGGGCGGGCCCGCTGCGCCTGCTCTGGGTGGCGGTCCTCGCCTTTCTCTGGTGCCTGCTCGCGCGGGGCTTCGTACGTACGGTCGCCGCCCGCCGCCATTCCGGAGATGCTCGCACTCCGACGCCGTCCAACCTCCGCCTAGCGATTCAGGGCGGGCTGCTGCTCCTCCTCGCCGCCGGTCCCTGGGCCCTGCAGCTGGCGCTCGACCCCAGCCGCTACCCGCCCATCGACCCGACGACCGGCGGTCCGACCGGCACCGACCTCGCCGCCAGCACCGTCGCCATCCTGCCGCTGTTTCTCGGACTCCCGGCGCTTCTCGGACTCGCGCGCGGACCGGGCGCTCCACGGCCCCTCCTCCTGGCGTCGCTCGTTCTTCTCCATGCCGCGGCGCTGCCGCTCTTCGGGCTCGGAGACCAGAGTCATCGCAGCCCGCTGCAGATCGCCGCCATCGCCTCGGTGCTGGTCTGGCCGGTACCGCTCGCCCGCCATCTTCTCGGCCACCTCTGGCCCTCCGGGAGCCTCGGCTGGCTCAAGGCGCTCGGTGTCTGGGGGGCGCTCCTCGCCTCCTCGGCCGTCGTCACCTATCTGCCGGGCGTCCTGGACGCCGTCAAGTTCACCCATGCGCTGGTCGGCCACGCCCACCTCGCCATGGCCGGCTTCGTCAGCTCCTTCGCCGCCCTCACGCTGCACGCCCTCCTCCGCGACTCCGCGGCGCGGGAGACCTTCGCCCTGCGGCGGCCGTTCCTCCTCTGGCAGGGCGGGACGGCGCTGCACGTCATCGCCCTGGCGACCCTGGGCGTCCTGGAGGCTGGAGACCCCGGACTGATGCAGCGCTCCGACGGGCGGGTGACGGCGCTCTTCGCGCTGCGCGGTGCCGCCGGGGTGGCGATGCTCCTTGCCGCGACCCTGTGGTTCTCTCATGCCGCCCGCCGGAGCGCGGCATGAGGTGGCCACGCCGCGTTGCCGACCTTTCCGGACTGCTCGCCATCTCGGCGACCTACGTCTATTTCCTCATCTGGGCGCAGTTCGGCCTGCTCGCGCGCATGCGGAGCGCCGGCCTCGACGGTGCCGCGATCCGACTCGCCATGGCGGCGATGGGAATCGCCGGGCTGAGCGCGAGCTTCGCCGCCGCGCGTC
>CAZQTL010000338.1:0-3242 GCA_964595975.1 uncultured Thermoanaerobaculia bacterium
AGGCGCGCATCGTCGAGCGCGAGGTGCGCCGCTACGAGGCCGAGTACGTCAACGGGCTGTGGCATTGGGACTGCCACCACGGCTCGCGCAAGGTGTTGACGGCGCGCGGCGAGTGGGCGACGCCGATCCTGTTCGGCGTCCTCGATGACCGCTCGCGGCTCGCCTGTCACCTGCAGTGGTACTTGGCCGAGAACGCCCAGAACATTGCCCACGGTCTCGCCCAGGCCTTCCAGAAGCGCGGCTTGCCGCGCGCCGCGCTGAGCGACAACGGCGCCGCCATGACCGCCGCCGAGGTGACGGAGGGCTTGGCCCGGCTCGGCATCCTGCATCACACGACGCTGCCGTACTCGCCCTACCAGAACGCCAAGCAGGAGGCGTTCTGGGGCCCGGTCGAAGGCCGCCTCGTCGCCATGCTGGAGCACGTGCCGGACCTGACGCTCGCCTTCCTCAACGACGCCACGCAGGCCTGGGTCGAGCACGAGTACAACCGTTCGGTTCACTCCGAGATCGCCGCCACGCCGCTCGCCCGCTTCCTCGAAGGGCCGGCGGTGACGCGGCCTTGTCCCGGCAGCGACGCGCTCCGCCTCGCCTTCACGCGCAGCGCGCATCGCACGCAGAAGAAGAGCGACGGCTCGATCGTCATCGAGGGGCGCCGCTTCGAGGTGCCGAGCCGCTACCGGCATCTCGCCCGCATCGAGGTGCGCTACGCCGAGTGGGATCTCGGCACCGTGCACCTTGTCGACGAGCGCACCGGCCATGTGCTGGCCCGCCTCTATCCCCAGGACAAGACGCAGAACGCCAGCGGCCTGCGCCGCTCGCTCGAGCCGATCGGTGAGCCTCCGTCGCCCCCTGAAGCGCCGGCTTCGCCCATCCCGCCATTGCTGCAGCGTCTGCTCGACACGCAGTCGAGCGTCGGCCTGCCGGCCGCCTATCTGCCCAAGGACGAGGACCAAGGAGACGCCTCATGAACAAGAAGATGCTGGCCCTCTACGGCCTCAAGTGGAACCCGTTCCAGCCCGACGTTCCCGTCGAGGCGCTGCAGGTGACGCGCCGGATCGAGTCCTTCTGTTGGCGCGCCGAGCAGCTCGTCGGCGACGGCGGCTTCGCCCTCGTCACCGGCGCTCCGGGCACCGGCAAGTCCGTGACGCTGCGCATCCTCGCCGACAGGCTGGAGGCCAAGCGCGACGTCAAGGTCGGCATCCTGACCCGGCCGCAGGCCAGCATGCCCGACTTCTACCGCGAGATGGGTGAGCTGTTCGGCGTCGAGCTCAGGCCCGCCAACCGCTGGGGCGGCGCCAAGCTGTTGCGCGACCGCTGGCAGGCGCACATCGATGCCGCGCTGTCGCGGCCCGTGCTCATCGTCGACGAGGCGCAAGAGATGCGGTCGGCCGTACTCGGCGAGCTTCGCCTTCTGTCGTCGGCCCGCCTCGACAGCCACGTCCTGCTCACCGTCGTGCTGGCCGGCGACGGCCGGCTGCTGGAGAGCCTGAAGTCCGACGAGCTCGCCCCTCTCGGCAGCCGCATGCGCGTGCGCCTCGCTATGGACAGGGCGACGCCGCAGGAGCTGGCCGAGCTTCTCGACCATGCGCTGCGGACCGCCGGTGCGTCGAAGCTCATGACGCCGGAGCTGATCGCCACGCTCTGCGATCACGCTCAGGGCAATCCCCGCGCGCTGATGATGCTTGCCGGCGAGTTGCTCGACGCCGCGGCGCAGCGCGAGGCGCGCCACATCGACGAGAAGCTGTTCCTGGAGCTGTGCGCCACGCCAGCGGTGCCGGAGCCGAAGACGGCGAGGCAACGGCGATGAGCCTGCTTCCGGTCGAGCCGGCCTGGCGTCTTGCCGAGCGCGGCGAGGAGCACCGCTGGCTCGTCACCGGGCTGTGGTCCGAGCAGGCCGTCGGCATCGTCGGTGGCGAGCCCAAGTGCTGCAAGTCGTTCCTGGCTCTCGACCTCGCCGTCTCGGTCGCCTCCGGCACGCCCTGCCTGCGCAGGTTCGTCGTGCCGAAGGCCGGCCGCGTCCTGCTCTACGCGGCCGAGGACGCGCTCCATATCGTGCGCCGCCGGCTCGACGGCATCGCCGCCGCTGCCGGTGTCGATCTCGCCGGCCTCGACATCCAGGTCATCACGGTGCCGGTGCTGCGCCTCGACCTCGACGCCGACCGGCGCAACCTCGCCGAGACCGTCGAGCGGCTGCGGCCCCGCCTGCTCATCTTGGACCCCTTCGTGCGGCTGCACCGCATCGACGAGAACGCCAGCGGCGAGGTCGCACCCTTGCTCGCGTATCTGCGTGAGCTGCAGCGCCGCTTTGGCGTCGCGGTGCTTGTCGTCCACCACGCCAAGAAGGGCGCCGGCGGCGTTCGCGCCGGACAGGCCTTGCGCGGCTCCTCCGAGTTCCACGCCTGGGGCGACAGCAACCTCTACCTGCGCCGCGATGGCGAGGAGCTGACGCTCACCGTCGAGCACCGGGCCGCCCCCTCGCCAAAGCCGCTCAACGTCGAGCTGGCGAACCGCGGACTGGCCCTCGCCCTGGAGGTGGTCGAGCGGGCCAAGCCAGCCGCCGTCACGGCACCCTCGCTCGACGAGCGCATCACCACGGTGCTCGCCGAGGTCCGAGAGCCGATGCCGTTCGCCGACCTGCGCGCGAGATGCCGGGTCCGCGCCGCCACCCTCCATGAGCACATCGGCGTGCTCGCCGCCGCCGGCCGCATCGTCAAAACCGCCGACGGCTACCGGCTCTCCATGCCCTGATCGGCGTGCCGTTCCCGGTTCCCGTTCCCGATCGCTCTACAGCGCGTGGGAATGGGAACAGGAATGCGGGGCTGCGTCGCCCCCTCTTCTGCACGTCCTTCAGCCGACTTCCTTTGTTCGGCCCCAGCGGAGCTTCCTCCGCCCCGGCCGCTTCTCCCCAACGCCGACGCGCGCAGCGGCGGTCAAGATCGGCCGTCGCTCCGGCCGTGACCATCGCTCCGGCGCTTCCAGGCCGCGTCTTGAACGTCGCGAGCACGACGGCACGCTCGATCGGCATGGGCGAAGCAGCGACTCTCTCAGCACCAACCATCAATCGACGCGACTGCCGCGCCCTCAAACACCGTGAGCGGGCTTACGTACGAGACGAACATTCAACTTTCCCCCCGGGTCACTTCAAACCGCGCATCCAGCCAGCTCGTCCCGATGAAATATGAGCGGTCGGTATTGACGACATCGAACACCACAGCATTGTCTCGCCATTCGTAATTATCGAC
>CAZQTL010000339.1:0-3236 GCA_964595975.1 uncultured Thermoanaerobaculia bacterium
ACGAGGGAGAAGCCGTCGTCGAGCAGGAAGAGATCGGGGGCGTGCGCCAGCTCGCGCAGCAGGAGCCGCGCCGCCTCGACCCGGCGCTCGCCGACCGCGACGGCGACACCGGGCAGCAGCTGCGCGAGGAGAAAGGGCTCGTCGCCGGCCGCGCTCCACGGGACCTGCGGTCCATCGCCGAGCGAGACGACGAGCGGACCGCGGCTGGTGCGGCGATAGCCGCGCGACACGATCGCCACGGCCATGCCGCGCGCGGCGAGGTCGGCGGCGACCGCGGCGGTGAACGGCGTCTTGCCGCCGCCCCCCCAGTGCAGATTGCCGAGGCTCACCACCGGTACCGGCAGGCGCTCGGCGTGGGTGGCGGCGCGCCGGCGCCGGCGCGCGAGGATGGCGCCATAGAGGCGCTGCCAGGGAGAGCGCGCCGGCGGGCGCGCCGACAGGTTGGAGCGAGCTTCGGCGGTCATCGCCGGCCCTGCGCAGGCGGCAGCGATCCCTGCGCCGATGTGCGTTCAGCCGCTGCAACGAGCGGAGCGAGCAGCTCCAGGGTGCGGTCGAGGGCCCCGGCGTTCGCCGCGACGAGCGCCCGCCCGCGCTCGCCGACCGCCCGGGCGGAGACCGGATCGGCCAGCCAGGCCCCCCAGAGCCGGCCCAGCTCGTCGCCCGAGGCGACGCGCCCCCAGGCGTCCGCGCGGTCGAACCGTTCGGCGATCTCGCGGAAGTTGGCCATCGAGGGACCGACCGCCACCGGCACGCCGAAGCGCGCCGCTTCGATCGGGTTGTGCCCACCGGTCGGCTGCAGCGTGCCGCCGATGAAGGCGGCACGCGCCTGACGGTAGGTCGCGGCGAGCTCGCCGATCGAGTCGAGCAGGAAGATCTCCGGTCGCTCCCGGTCCGCTCCGCTGCGGCGGACGACGTCGGCACCGGCGGCGGCGAGCCAGCCGGCGACCTCGGCGAAGCGCTCCGGGTGGCGCGGCGCGAGCACCAGCAGGGCGCGCTCGCCGGCCGCGACCCCGTCTCCGGCGAGGCGGCGGTAGGCGGCGAGCACCTGCTCCTCCTCGCCGGCCATGGTCGAGCCGGCGACCAGGATCGGCCGGCCCGCCGCCAGTTTTTCGAGGCGCCGGGCGAGCTCGGGCAGCGGCGGCGGCTCCGGCGAGTCGAACTTCAGGTTGCCGGTGACGGTGACGCGCTCCGGGGCGACGCCCAGGGCGATCAGCCGTTCGGCATCGGCCGCGGTCTGCATGCCGAAGCGCTCGATCGGCGCGAAGAAGAGCGGCATCGCGATGCGCCGGAAACGCTGCAGCCGGGGAAAGCTCCGGTCGCTCACCCGGCCGTTGACGACCGCGATCGCCAGACCGCGCCGGCGCGCGGCGCGCAGCAGGAGGGGCCAGTAGTCCCCCTCGACCAGCACCAGCGCGGCGGGGGCGAAGCGGCGGAAGAAGCGGGCGACGGCGAAGCCGAGCTCGAACGGGAGGTAGGCGGCCGCCGCCCGCGGGCCGAGCCGGGCAGCGATGGCGGCGGCCTGACGCTGGCCGGTCGGCGTGATCGTCGTCAGCAGAAGGGGCAGCCCGGCCGGGAGCCGCGCAGCGAGCGTACCGGCGAGCGCCGTCTCGCCCACCGAAACGGCGTGAATCCACAATCCGGCGGGCCGTGGCCTCGCTGCCGCGGCCGACCCTCCGCCGAAGCGCCCGCGGACCGTCGGCAGGTAGTGCCGGCGGCGCAGGAGGAGCAGCCACGGTCCGGCCGCCAGGACAACCAGGGCGACCAGGAGTTGATAGATCCACCACATCGCGTCCGGGGCAGTATAATCAAGCGCTTCAATGTTTTGCCTGCGTTTCGCCCGATTCGCGCCGGCATTTCGGCCGGCTTGGACGGCGCGGCACCCGGATGCGTAGAAACCCATTGGAACCGGTCATGCCAGAGTTGGTCTATTCCCAGCGGCGCGAACGACTGAAGCTCGCCGAGCGGAGCGATCGGGAGTTGCTCTGTCTGCTGCAGGCCGACGACGAGCTCGCCCTGGGCGAGCTCGTGGCGCGCAAGACCCGGGCGCTCCTGCAGGTCACGGCGCGGATCGTGCGCGACGAAGAGGAGGCGCGGGACGTCGTCCAGGTCGCCTTCCTCAAGATCTGGGAGAGCCGCGCGAAGTACGACACGCGCTGGAGCCCCAATACGTGGATCTACCGCATCGCGACCAATCTGGCGATCGATCATTGGCGCTCGCGGCGATCGCGCGACCAGGCCTCCGAGCCGGTGCGTTTTCACCTGCTGCGGGCCTCGGAGAGTCACCCCACCGGGGCCATGGCCGAGCTCAAGGAAGCGGAGGTCGAGCGCATCTTCGTCGAGCTCGCCGCCGAGCTGACCGAGAAGCAGCGGCTGATCTTCCTGCTGCGCGAGACCGAGGGGCTGGCGTCCGCCGAGGTGGCGGAGATCGCCGGTTGCGAGGAATCGACGGTGCGCAACCACCTGTTCAACGCCCGCAAGATCCTGCGCCAGAAGCTCGTCGAGCGCTACCCCGAATACGCCCGCCTCGCCGTCGCCGGCAGGGAGTCGCTCCCCCCCCCTGCCGCGGAGCCCGAGAGATGAGCTGTCCCGACTGGCAGGCCCTCGCGGCGGCGCGCGCTGCCTCCGAGACCGCTTCCGCGGCCGACCTCCCGGCCTGGTCCGAGGCCCGGCGCCATGCCGCGCAGTGCAGCCGATGCCGGGCCGAGGCGCTCCGCGCCGACCCGCTGCTGCTGTTCGCGCGTCTGCCGGAGCGCCAGGTGACCGCGGGGGAGATCGCCGACATGCAGTCCGCCGTCGCGGCGCTGGTGCGGGCCGGCCGGATCGCCCGCAGCGCCCAGGACGGCGAGCCGCAGTCGCGCCGCGCGACCGGTTCCGGACTGTTCTCGCTCTCCCGGATCGCGGCGGCGCTCGGCGTGTGCTCCCTGCTGGCGCTCTCCGGCACGCCGCGGTCCCACCGCCCGGGTCTCGGCGGCGCGGGAAGTCTGCCGGCGGAACAGGCGGCGCTGGCGAGCGAGGAGCCGCCGCTCGACTCCGCTCTCGAGGAGCTCGATCGCCCCGGCGCGCGGATCTACGAGCTGCCGCAGTCGGACATGGCGGTGGTGATGATCGTCGATGCGAGCCTGGATGTCTGAGCGCGCGTCGCTGCGGGCGTCCGCCCGCGTCTGGATCGGTTTCGCGACGCTCGGCCTGGCTGGGGCGGGCGGCGCGGCGGCGCAGCCCGCAGCGCCCGCCAAGCC
>CAZQTL010000340.1:0-3191 GCA_964595975.1 uncultured Thermoanaerobaculia bacterium
CCGTCAAGCTCCTCGAGCCGACCTTCGGCGGCATCAACCTCGAGGACATCAAGGCCCCCGAGTGCTTCGAGATCGAGCGCCGCCTCAAGGCCGAGATGAACATCCCCGTCTTTCACGACGACCAGCACGGCACGGCGATCATCTCGGGTGCGGCGCTCGTCAACGCCCTCGAAGTCGCCGGCAAGCGCATCGCGGAGGTGAAGCTCGTCCTGTCGGGCGCCGGCGCCGCCGCTTTCGGTTGCCTGCGGCTCTACCTCCAGCTCGGCGTGCGCAGAGAGAACATCATCCTCTGCGACCGCAAGGGCGTGATCTACCGCGGCCGTCCGGGGGACACGGACGAGCAGAAGATGGAGTTCGCAGCCGAGACGCCGGCGCGAACCCTGGCGGAGGCCCTGGTGGGCGCGGATGTGCTGGTCGGCCTCTCGGTCGCGGGAGCCGTCACGCCGGAGATGCTGACGAAAATGGCGCCCAATCCGATCATCTTCGCCATGGCGAACCCGACACCGGAGATCGGCTACGACGAGGCCCTGGCGGCCCGCCCGGACGCCATCGTCGCCACCGGGCGGAGCGACTACCCCAATCAGGTGAACAACGTCCTCGGCTTCCCCTTCCTTTTCCGCGGCGCGCTCGACACCCGGGCCACCGACATCAACGACGCCATGAAGCTCGCGGCGACGCGGGCGCTGGCCTCCCTGGCGCGCGAGGACGTTCCGGACTCCGTGCTCAAGGCCTATGGCCTCAAGACGCTCAAGTTCGGCCGCGACTACCTGATCCCGAAGCCGTTCGACTACCGCGTCCTGCTGACCGTCGCCCCCGCCGTGGCCAAGGCGGCAGAGGAGAGCGGCGTCGCCCGCGTGTCGGTCGGTGAGGTCGAGGAGTATCGCCACCGCCTCGAGCATCTGGTCTCGCGGCGTCTGGAGCTCATGCGCGTGGTCGTCGACCGCGCCAAGGACGATCCGAAGCGGATCGTCTTCCCCGAGGGCGAGGAGGACAAGATCCTGCGCGCGGCGAAGATCCTCGTCGACCAGGGGATCGCCCACCCGATCCTGCTGGCGCGCCGCGAGCGTATCGCCGGCAAGCTGGCGGAGCTCGGGCTGCCGGAGGACCGCATCACGATCGTGCACAACGAGTCCGCGCCGCAGTACGAGCGCTATGCGCAGCGTTTCCACGAGCTGCGCCGGCGCGACGGGGTGACGCTCGAGGACGGCTTCAAGCGCATGCGGTCGCGCAACTACTTCGGCAGCATGATGGTGGCGGAAGGGGATGCCGACGGCCTGATCTCGGGGCTGACCTACGAGTACGCCGACACCATCCGGCCGGCGCTGCAGGTGATGCACACCCGCCCCGGCGTCCATCGCGTCGCCGGGGCCTATATCCTGATCCTGAAGGACCGGCTCTTCTTCTTCGCCGACACGACGGTCAACATCGATCCGGACGCCGAGACGCTGGCCGAGATCGCCCTGTTGACGGCCGAATTCGCCCGCCGCTTCGACGTCGAGCCGCGGGTGGCGATGCTGTCGTTCTCGAACTTCGGTTCGAATCCGCACCCGTCGGCGCAGAAGGCGCGGCGGGCGGTCGAGATCGTGCGCTCCCGGGCGCCCGAGCTGGCGATCGACGGCGAGATGCAGGCCGACACGGCGGTGATGGCGTCGGTGCTCCAGGAGACCTATCCCTGGGCGCGCCTGGGCGGGCCGGCGAACGTCCTGATCTTCCCCGAGCTGAACTCCGCCAACACCGCCTACAAGCTGATCTGGCGCCTGGCCGGAGCCGAGGCGATCGGTCCCATCCTGCTGGGAATGGCCAGGCCGGTCCATGTTTTGCAAAGGGGTGTGGAGGTGTCCGATATCGTCAACATGGCCGCGATCTGCGTCGTCGACGCGCAGGAATACGCGGCCCGGCAGGGCTAGCGGCCAACCCCCGCGACCGGACCGGCGGAAGGGCGGGCCGCCGGACTCTGGCACCCTGCGTTGAGGATTGCCGTATTAGGACATTAGAATCCCCCATCAACTCCTGGAGGTCACACTATGAAGCGCATCATCGGATGGACGACGGTTCTCGCATTGCTGCTGTTGGTCGCGCCGCTGCCGGTGCAGGCGGCGGACAACACGAAGCCCCGCATCGCGGTGCTCGAGTTCAAGAACAAGGCGGACGGGCAGTGGTGGTACAACGGCGGCGCCGCCGCCATGCAGGACGTCTTCGTCACCGAGCTCGTCAAGAGCGGCAAGTTCCGCGTCATCGACCGCGAGCAGCTCGCGGCCCTGCTGCAGGAGAAGAACATGTCGCTGGCCGGTGACATCGACCCCAAGACGGCGGTCAAGGCCGGCAAGCTCCTCGGCGTGCAGTACTTCCTCACCGGCGCGGTGACCGAGTACGGCGCCCAGGGCACCTCCGCCAGCGCGCCTTCGGTCGGCGGCCTGCCGGGCTTCTCCGGCGGCAAGAAGACCTTCACCGCCGCGGCCAACGCGCGCATCATCGACACCACCACCGGTGAGATCCTCTGGGCCGACGAGGCGCGGGGCGAGGACTCGAAGTTCAAGCTCAACATCGGCGGCTTCGGTGGCGGCGTCGACTACGACGATCGCCAGTTCGACAAGGTCATGAAGCCGGTCGTGCAGCAGCTCGTCGCCAGCATCAAGGCCGCCGACCTGTAAGCTCCCAGGGCAGCGCGGGAAAACAGAAGAGGCGCCCTCGCGGGCGCCTCTTTTTTTTGCTTCTCGGTGCTCGCCCGGCGGTGCCGGGGGCTCGCCGCAGGGGTCAGTTGCCGGTGAGGTTGAACGCCACCTTCAGGTCCATCCACATCCGGACCGGCACGCCGTTCTTGGTCGCCGGCGTGAAGGCGCAGCCGCGAGCATAGTCGAGTGCTGCCTCGTCCATGCCGAATCCGGCGGAGCTTCCGGCGGCCTGGACATCGGCGGCGCGCCCGGTCTCGTCGACCAGCACACGCACCGTGACCGTCGCTTCCTTCTTCATGCGCTGGGCGAGCGGCGGATACCGCAGGCTGGCGCGCCGGGCGACCTTGGGCGGCGTGACGCCGGCTCCCATCGTGACCAGATCGCCGGGACGGACGGTGCCGTCGCCGGCCGGTCGCGCGGGGGCCGTCGCCGCTGCCGGGGTTGCCGGCTTGGCTTCAGCCTCCGCCGTCGTCGCTGCCTGCGCCGGCGCCGCCGGCGGGTTCTCGACCGGCGTCGTCG
>CAZQTL010000341.1:0-3185 GCA_964595975.1 uncultured Thermoanaerobaculia bacterium
TGGGCATCGTGCTCGGCTTCCTGCTCGCGCGGCGCCGGGCCGGCGCCTCCCGCGACAGCGGGGAGGGCGAGCGCGGCACCCGCCCCGGAGTCCAGTGGCCCGAGTCGGACGCCGCGCCCTCCGCCGCTCCGCCGACCGCCTGGGCGGCGACCGGAAACTCGCCGGGCACGGCCCCGGGGACGACGCCGCCCGCGTCGAGCGGCGGCCCGTTCTCCGCTCCGCAGCCGATCGACGAGGTCCAGATCGCGCGCGTCCGGCTGCGCCCGGCGGTCCGCCCGCAGGGTCTGATGGAGATCTCCCTCGACGAGACCGCCGAGTTCCAGCGCCTGCCGTTCTCGGAGTCGATCGAACGCACCCTGGTGCTCACCGCCGAGGTCGTGCTGACGGTGCGCGAGCCCGGGCGCGACCCGCGCTCGTACCGCCTGCCGCCCGACCGCGCCGTCGACATCGGACGCGATGCGACGCTCAATACACTCGCCTTCCAGGATCCGACGATGTCGACGCAGCACCTGCGCGTCGTGCTCGACGACGACGAGGTCTACCTCGTCGATCTCGGCTCGACCAACGGGGTTCTGGTCGGCGAACGCCGGGTGGACGCCGTCAGGCTCCACCCCGGCGACCGCTTCCGCGCCGGCATGATCGAGTTCGAGCTCGGCCTGCACCACGCCAGCACGGGGCGGGTCGAGACCGCCTGACGGGAGGCGACGCCGCGCTTCAGTCGTGGGCCAGGCGGGAGCCGGCGGGGGCCCGCGGCGACCGGACCTTCGAGGCGCGCTCGGCGACGCCGCGCTGGATCTCGGAGAGATCGAGCAGGAAGCCGAAGGTGCGCGCCTTGGTGCGCAGGATCTCGGTCAGCGCGGCGAAGTCGGCGACCAGCTCGACCTTCTCGGCGACGAAGACGTAGCGCGACCGGTCCAGACCATCGCCGATCTCGCCGAGCCGCTTGACCACGTGACGGAGCGTCTGCAGGGAGACGTGCTGCTCGCGCAACTCGCGCGCGATGCGCAGGCGCAGGATGTCGGAGTAGGAGTAGAGCCGCCCGCGGCCGCGGCCGCGCCCGGCCGACCGGGCGATCGAGGGCTTGAGGAACTTCGAACGATCCCAGTAATCGACAGTGAAGAACGGCACGCCGCTGATCCGCGCCGCCTCGCGCGACGTGAAGCCGTCGACGCCGTTTCCTGTCGATTTGACCGAAGCCATCTTCCGTCCGGGCTCTCCCGCCTGCGTTGCGATGGCGGAATCATACCCGGAAGCGGCTCCAGGCAAGCCCCCCGGAGCAAAAAACCCTTACTGGATATAGCCCAGCGAGCGCAGCCCCTCTTCGGTTTCGGCGTCGAGCTGCGTCGAGCTCATCGCCAGGGGATGCAGGCCCGCGTGCCAGGCGCGAAAGGCGCTGCGCAGCGCCTCGAACTCGGCCGGCCGCTCGGCGGCGACATCGTGCCGCTCGCCGGGATCGGCCTCGAGATCGTAGAGCTCGAAGCTCTTCTTCGCCGGCTGGGCGACCAGCTTGAAGCGCTCGTTGCGGATCGAGAACATGCCGTTCGACTCCGCGGCGAGGACCTTGTACGGCGGCTCCGCCGGCGGGCGGCCGACCAGCCACGGCAGGAGGCTCGGCGCGCTGACTGCCGCCGGAACGGGCTGTCCGACCAGGGTCATCAGGGTCGGCGCGAGGGTGCGGGTCTCGACCATCGCGCGCTCGTGGCGCAGGCCCGGGCCGCGCCAGGACGCCGGCAGGCGCCAGATGTAGGGCACGTGCAGGAGCTCCTCCTTGAGCGTGTGCCCGTGCTCGATGCCGCCGCGCTCGCCCAGCTCTTCGCCGTGGTCGGCGAGCACAACGACCAGCGTCTCGTCGAGCACGCCGCGCTTCTCCAGGTCGGCGAGCAGCAGGCCGATCTCGCCGTCGAGCGCCGCCAGGGCCTCGGCGTAGCGTGCCGCGATCTCCTTGCGGTCCGCCTCGTCGAGCACGACCGCGCCCGAGTCCACCGCCGCGCGCAGCTCGTCGAGGTTGCTGTCGAGGTGGCTCGTGATGGCGTCCGAGCCGTAGCGGCCGCGGGTCGACGCCTTCTGCCAGTAGGGCCAGTGGATCTCGAGGTAGTGCAGGTAGGCGAAGAACGGCTTCCCCGGCGCCTCGTCGAGCCAGCCGACGAGGTTCTCGCGCATGCCGTGCGCCGACTTGACGTTGTTCTGATACAGGTCGAAGCCCTGCGCCATGCCGAAGCGCGGCGAGAGCTGGAACTGGTTGCCGATCATCGCCGTGCGGTAGCCCGCCGCCTGCATCGCCTCGGAAACCGTCACCGCGTCCTCCGACAGGACGCCGCCGCGCACCCCCTTGCCGCCCTCGATGAGGTCGGTGAGGCCGTGCTCCGAAGGGTAGAGGCCGGTCCAGATCGACGGCACCGAGGGGCGCGTCCAGGAGGCCACCGCCGAGGCGCGGTCGAAGACCACCGCCTGGCTCGCCAGCCGGTCGAGATTCGGGGTCGCCCCCAGGGTCGAGCCGCCCGCCGCCAGGTGGTCGGCGCGCAGGCAGTCGACGAGCAGGATCAGAATGCCCTTGGGAGGAGAGGCGCTGGAGCTCGCCGGCGCGGCGCAGCCGGCGAGACCGAGGAGGACAAGGCCGACGCCCGCCCCCACCCATCGACCCATGAACTGCTGCCCCATGCGACAACGCTCCCGTCCGGCCGCCCACCGCGGGAGCGCAGAACCCCGGCGCCCCGCAGCCAGCCAGCGGGAGGGAATCTATAGCAAGCAGCTCTTTACAAGCAAGCTTTTACAACCAAAACGGACCGCCCGGCTCGCCGCGCTTCTTCGACCACGCCGGCCAACGCCTAGGCCGCGCTGCGCTTGGCGTTGTCCAGCGGCACCTTCACCAGCACCCAGACGATCGCCCCGAGCGCGACGAGGGACATCCAGGCGCCCGCCGGACCGGCGACCCAGGCGAACTGCTCGACGCCGAAGAGGGTGTAGGTGAAGGACTTGAAAGTATCCGAGAGAAGCACGATCCCGGCCATCATCACTCCGGTCAGCGATTCGCCGGCGATCAGACCCGAAGCGACGAGAGAGCCGAAGCTGTCGAAGCTCTCGCCGGCGATGCCGCGGCGCACGGCCAGCTTGTCGGCGAACCACTTGATGCAGCCGCCGACGAAGATCGCGCCGGTGGTCTCGAACGGCAGGTACATGCCGACGGC
>CAZQTL010000342.1:0-3169 GCA_964595975.1 uncultured Thermoanaerobaculia bacterium
GGCTGAACGACCGCGACCGGCAGTACCTCGCCTGGCGCTGGCTGTCGAAGAGCGGACCGGTGAGGCTCGTCATCCGCAACGTGCCGCGGCGGATCGTCGGCCGCTTCGTCGACGCTGCCGAGAAGCGCCTCTCACGCACCAACTTCAAGCACAAGTCGCAGGTGCCGGAGGCGGCCATCCGCCGCTACGGCGCACGGCGCCTGGCCGAAGGTCACGATGTGCTCCTGCTCGGGCATTTCCACGAGCCGCGGAGCTTCGCCGTTGCGGGCGGCGAGATCCGCCTCCTCGACGCCTGGTTTCGCAGCCGCCGCGTCGAATGGCTCGGATAGACTTTTCGCGTGACTTCGCTCCGGTTGACGATGCTCGGCAGCGGCACCTCGACCGGGGTGCCCGTCGTCGGCTGCGGCTGCGCGGTCTGCCGCTCGAGCGATCCGCGCAACCGGCGGATGCGGCCGGGGCTGCGTCTCGAGACCGCGGGACTGTCCGTGGTCGTCGACACCTCGCCCGACTTTCGCGAGCAGGCGCTGCGTTTCGGCATCGACCGGGTGGACGCGGTGCTCTACACCCACTCGCACGCCGACCACGTCTTCGGTCTCGACGACCTGCGGATCTTCAACTTTCGCCAGGGCGGCTCCATCCCCTGCTACGGCTCCGCCGAGACCATGCGCCGGATGCGCCAGATCTTCACCTATGTCTTCGAGGACGGGCAGGAGGGCGGCGGCAAGCCGCGGCTCGAGCTCGTGCCGGTGCGGGCGCCGTTCGAGCTCGGCAGCCAGCAGGTGGTGCCGATCCCGGTCCGCCACGGCGAGATGGAGGTCTTCGGCTTCCGCCTCGGCAGCTTCGCCTGCGTCACCGACGTCAACTTCATCTCCGAGGAGAGCTTCGCCCTGCTCGCGGGAGTCGAGCTGCTGGTGCTCTCGGCCCTGCGCTACCGGCCGCACCCCACCCACTTCAGCCTGGCGGAGGCGATCGCCGTCGCGCAGCGGATCGGCGCCCGGCAAACGGTGCTGACCCATATCGCGCACGACATCGACCACGGCCGGCTCGAGGTTCCGCTCCCTTCCGGCATCGAGCTCGGCTATGACGGTCTGGTGGCCACCCTCGATTGAGGTCGCGGGCGGCGCCGCCGGCGAGCCCGCCGTCGCCGTACCCGCCGGCCGGGCGGTCTCCGGCCGCCTGCGGCCGCCGTCGTCGAAGAGCCTGACCCACCGCGCCTTCGCCCTCGCCCTGCTCTCACGGCAGCGGACCGTCGTCCGCCGTCCCCTTGCCGCCGAGGACACGGAGCTCTTTCTCGCCGCGCTCGCCGCTCTCGGCTGCCGCCTGGAGCGCCTCGACGACGGCGTCGCGATCCATCCCTCCGCCGCGATCCCGGCCACCGCGGAGCTCTTCTGCGGCAACGCCGGCACGATGTTCCGCTTCCTGGTGGCGATCGCCGCCACCCTCCCCGGGCGCTTCCGCATCGACGGCGTGGCGCGGCTGCGCGAGCGGCCCATCCGGCCGCTCACCGACGCGCTGCAGCAGCTCGGCGTGCGCATCGACTTCGACGCCGCGCAGGGTCACGCACCGCTCGTCGTCCACGGCGGCCAGCTGCAGGGAGGCCAGGTGCGTCTCGATGCCTCGGCCTCGAGCCAGTACCTCTCGGCCCTGCTGCTCGCCGGCCAGCGGGCCGGAAGTCCCCTCGAGATCGCGGCGCCGGAGCTCGCCTCGGCGCCCTACATCGGGCTCACGCTGGAGATGATCGAGCGTTTCGGTGGCCGCGTGGACAGCGCGGGGGCGCATCGCTGGGTCGCGCAGCCGAGCGCGCTCGGCGCCACCGAGGTCGAAATCGAAGCCGACTTTTCCGCCGCCGCCTATCCCGCCGCGGCAGCGGCGCTCACCGGCGGCAGCGTTTTCGTCCAGGGGGTCGCCGCGAGCTCGCGTCAGGGCGACCGCCGGCTGTTCGAGCTCCTGACGGCGATGGGAGCGCGGGTCGCCTGGCAGGAGGGCGGCGCGTGGGTCGAGGGCGGCCGCGAGCTGGTGGCCGTCGACGCCGACCTCGGCGACATTCCCGACCAGGTGCCGACGCTCGCCGCCCTGGCGCCGTTCGCGCGCGGGACGACGCGAATCCGCAACGTGGCGCACCTGCGCATCAAGGAGAGCGACCGCCTGGCGGCGATGACCTCGGAGCTGCGCCGGGCCGGGGCGACGGTGGAGGAGCTGGCGGACGGGCTGGTGATCCCGGGAGACTGGGCCGGGCGCGAGCCGCCCGCTGCCGCCGTGCGGATCGATCCGCACGGCGATCACCGCATCGCCATGGCGATGGCGCTCGTCGGCCTGCGGCGTCCGAACCTCCACATCGCCGACCCGGGCTGCGTCGGCAAGTCCTACCCCGACTTCTGGCGCGACCTCGCGCGCCTCGTCGGAGCCCCGGGGTGAGCGCCGCCGCGGAGCGCCTCGACCATCCGGCCTTCGCGCCGGCAGCGGGGCGGCCGGTCGATGCCGCGGCCTGCACCGATCGCGCGAAGCTCGCCGCGCTGCTGCAGGGGGCGGCGGTGCTCTCGCTCTGCGAGGCCGCCGGCTGGTCGCTCGCGCGCGGCTGGGAGGGTGCCGCTGTCGACGGCAGAGGAGCGCTGACCGGTCTGTTCGCGGCGCCGGAGCGCGCCGGCCGGCCGGCGCAGGAGCTGTTGCGCGAGCTGTTGCTGCGGCTCTTCCGCGCCAGGGTCCGCATCGCCGGGCGCGGCGCCGGACGCGGCGCAGCTCGCGAGCTCCTCGCCGTCTGGGAGGGGGCGCTCGCACCGATGGCCGCCGACGAGGCGATCGGGAGGATCTTCGCCGCCGCGGAGTTCCTGTGGCGGCCCGAGTTCGCCGCCGCGCGCTGCGCGCTCGGCGGCGGCCTGGTGCGGCAGGGCGTCACGGTCGCCTGGCTCGCAGGTCCGCCGGAGGTGCGTCAACGGCTCGCCGGGTCCGGCAAGGCGGAAGATCCCCCCGTATCGGCTGTTGCGACGCTGACGCAGGCCGAGGCGTGCCTCGCAGCCGGCCGTTTCGAACAGGCCCGCGAGCTCGTCGCCGGCCGGACCGAGGCAGCCGCGCTCGCCCTCCGCGCCACCTGCTGCCTGCTGCTGGGCGAGCTGCCGGCGGCGCGCGAGCTCGTCCACCAGCTGGCCGCGCGGCCGCTCTCGGCCGCGGAACG
>CAZQTL010000343.1:0-3145 GCA_964595975.1 uncultured Thermoanaerobaculia bacterium
GCTGGTGGGGGAGTCGGGCTCGGGCAAGAGCACCCTCGGGCGGTTGATCGTGCGCCTGCTCGAGCCGACCCGCGGGACGATCCGGTTCCGCGGCCAGGATCTCCTCGCTCTCGAAGGCCGCGCGCTGCGGCAGGCGCGGCGCCACTTCCAGGTCGTCTTCCAGGATCCCTACGGTTCGCTCAACCCGCGCATGCGGATCGGCGACGCGCTGTTCGAGCCGTTGCTGGTGCACGGGCTGGCCGGCCGGGGGGAGCGCGCGGCGCGGGTGGCCGCCATGCTCGCCGAGGTCGGTCTGCCGGCGGAGGCCGCCGGGCGCTATCCGCACGAATTCTCCGGCGGCCAGCGCCAGCGCATCGGCATCGCCCGGGCGCTCGCGCCGCAGCCCGATCTGCTGGTCGCCGACGAGCCGGTCTCGGCGCTCGACCTCTCCGTCCGCGCCCAGATCGTCAACCTGCTGGCGAACCTGCAGAAGAGCCGCGGCATCGCCATGCTGTTCATCGCCCACGATCTGGCGCTGGTGGAGCAGATCGCCGACCGGATCGCCGTGCTCTATCTCGGGCGGATCGTCGAGGAGGGGCCGGCGGCGGCGCTGCTCGGCGCGCCGCTCCACCCCTACCCGGCGAGCCTCATCGCCGCGGTGCCGCGGGTGCGGCCGGCCGGCGAGGCGCGACGCGTGCGCCCCGCCGCGGGCGAACCGCCGAGCGCGTCGGCCCCGCCGCCGGGCTGTCCGTTCCATCCGCGCTGCCCGATCGCCCGCGAGCGCTGCCGCGCCGACCGGCCCCGGCTCGTGCCCGCGGGGAACGCCCGGCGGGTCGCCTGCCACTTTCCCGGAGAGCTCCACGCCGGCGCTCCTTCTGCACCGGAAAATGGAACCTTTTCCCCCGACGGACGTAGAGACCTGTGACGTAAACTTCGCGAATGGAGACGATACGCATGACGACTCAGATGCGAGTGAAGAATAGACCTCGGGCGCTGGCGGCCCTTTTCCTGGCGGGCGCGGCGATCCTGCCGGGTGCCGCGACCGTGCCGGCCGCCGCGCAGGACTCCGGCGCGCCGATCACCGTCGAGACCAAGGTGAACCCCGAGATCGGCATCGCCGAGCTGCGGGTCCAAGGGGACGAGATCCACCTGACGCTCGAGGAGGCGGTGAGCCTCGCGCTGTCGCGCAACCTGAACCTGCGCACGCAGCGCTACGCGCGCGAGCAGGCGCGGCTCGGCATCCAGGAGGCGACCGGCATCTACGACTTCAACCTGCTCTCCTCGATCTCGACCTCGAAGGTGGAGAACCCCGCGGCGTCGAACCTCGACGGCGCCGACGTCCAGAACCAGAAGCGCTCCATCCTCACGGTCGGCGGCTCGCAGCTCTTCCCAACCGGCGGCGTCGTCGGAGTGAGCATCCCGAACGGCCGCTTCGAGACCAACTCCCAGTTCTCGCTGCTCAACCCGTCGTTCGACAGCGGCCTCGACCTCTCCTACACCCAGCCCCTCCTGCGCGGCTTCGGCCGCGGCGCGACCGAGTACGGCATCGAGGTCGCCAAGGTGTCGAGCGACATCTCGCAGCAGCAGTTCGTCTTCGAGGTCATCTCGACCATCCAGAACGTCGAGAACTCCTACTGGAACCTGGTCGCGGCGCGCTACGCCCTGACCGTCGCCGAGGAGAGCCTCAAGCTCGCCGAAGAGCTGCACGCCAACAACAAGGTGCGGGTCGACGTCGGCACGCTCGCGCCGCTCGAGCTGGTGCAGAGCGAGGCGCAGATCGCCACCCGTCAGGAGGCGATCATCCGCGCCCGCGGCGTCGTCGGCGACGCCGAGGACCTGCTGTTCTTCTACCTCAACATCGACCAGGGCGAGGCGTGGTCCAAGGCGATCGTCCCCGACACCGAGGCGCCGATCGAGCACCCGCCGGCGGACCTCAACGCGTCGATCGCGACCGCGCTCGCCTCGCGTCCCGAGCTCCTCACCCAGCAGCTGCGGGTGCAGTCGGCGACCCTCGACCAGACCTTCCTGGCGCAGGACACCAAGCCGCGGCTCGACCTCAAGGCCACCTACGGTCTCTCCGGTCTCGGCGGCGACGTCGTCATCCGCAATCCCGACGGCTCGGTGGCCTCGACGATCCCGGGCGGCTGGAGCGACGCCTTCGAACAGGTCACCGGCTTCGACTTCCCGGGCTGGTCGGTCGGCCTCGAGCTCGGCATCCCGATCCAGAACCGTTCCGCCAAGGCACGCAAGCTGATGGCCGACCTGGCGCTCGAAGCCAGCAAGGACACGGCGAAGCAGCTCGAGCTGCGCGTCACGACCGAGGTGCGGGCGGCGGTGCGCGGGCTCGAGACGTCGCGCGAGCAGCTCGAGTCGGCCAAGGTCTCGACCCGCCTGGCGGAGAAGAACCTCGACGCCGAGCGCAAGAAGTACGACAACGGCCTGTCCACCGCGTACCAGATCCTGCAGGTGCAGGACGACCTGACCGCGGCGCGCTACCGCCAGGTCGCGGCGGTGACCGGCTACCGCAAGTCGATCGTCGAGTACAACCGGGCGACCGGCAGCCTGCTCGCCAGCTCGCACGTCACGATCGCGGAATAGGCGCGGCGGCAGGAGCCGGCGGCTGCCGCCGGAGGGCCGGATGCCGGCGGGGTGGAGCGATCCACTCCGGCCGGCATTTGCGGTACCGTATTCCTGCTAGCCCGAACCCGCTGCGCTACGAGGACCCGCGAACATGGACACTCCGCAGACCGTAGAACCGGCCGAACCCCAGGGCAGCGGCGTCGAGTCGCTCTGGGGCGTGCTGCTCGCCCCCGAAAAGACCTTCCGCTACCTGGCGGCCCGCCCCGCCTGGTTGCCGGCGATGCTGCTGCTCGTCGTCACCGCGCTCGGCCTGTCGCTCGTGGTGACGCCGAAGCTCGACATGAAGCAGGTGATGCGCGAGGCGATCGAGGAGAGCGGCCAGGACGTCACCGAGGCGCAGCTCGACCGCCAGGTCGAGATGGCGGACAAGTTCAAGTGGATCGGCACCGCCTCGCAGGTGGTCCTGCAGCCGGCGGTCTACCTCATCATGGCGGGGATCTTCCTCATCGTCTTCCGGCTCCTGGGGAGCGAGATCGACTTCCGCCAGAGCCTCTCGGTCTCGGTGCACGGCATGATGCCGTTCGTC
>CAZQTL010000344.1:0-3136 GCA_964595975.1 uncultured Thermoanaerobaculia bacterium
GACCCGGCGGCGTCGCCGCCGCAGCCCGGCGCGCCGCAGCCGCCGCCGCCCGCGGCGTCGCTGTCGAGGCGACTCGCTGCGGGCGCCGCACGGGTGAGCCCCGTGACGCAGGCCGTGGCGGGAGCGCTCGCTCGGCAAAGGGCGCGAATCGCCTACGCCGAGCACGTCTTCGAGGCGGGCGCAATCGACCTGCTCGCCCTCGCCGGCGACGTCGTCCACTACGACTCTCCGGCGTTCATTCGCGCCGCGCATCGCCGGGGCATTCCGGCCGTCATCGTCCCGTCCTGGATGGCGGGGCCGCTCGAGGCGGCCGAGGCGCTGCGTCAGATTCCTCTCTATGCGGCCGACCGCGGGCTGCCTCGCGCGTTTGCGGCCCTGCTTCCCCGCTGGAGCTTCGTTCACAAGGGAATGCGGCTGCTCCGTCTTCCCGCACCGGACGCGCTCGCGATGGAGCTGCTCTCGCTCGCCCCGCCGCGCCCCTGGGTGCTCCACAGCGGCCACGCCGACGCCATCGCCGTCGAGAGCGAGTTCATGCGCGACTACTGCGTCCGCGAAGGGCTCGATCCGGAGCGGCTCGTCGTGACCGGGTCGGCCGCGCACGACACGATGCACGGCGTGCGCGAGCGCGCCGCGCAGGCGCGCGCCGAGCTGTGCCGGCGCCTCTCGCTCGCGGAGGGCCGCCCTCTTCTGCTCTCCGCGGTCCCGCCCGACCAGCTCTACTCCGGCGGCAGGCCCGGCTGCGAGTTCTCGGGCTACGAAGCGCTGGTCGAGTTCTGGGTTCGCTCGCTCGGCGAGATCGACGGCTACAACGTCGTCCTCAGCCTCCACCCCTCGCAGAAGCGCGAGGACTGGGCGCACCTCGAACGGTTCGGCCCGCGCATTTCGGACGAGCGAATCGAAGGGCTGATCCCGCTGTGCGACGTGTTCGTCGCGAGCATCTCGTCCACCATCCAGTGGGCGATCGCTGCGTCGAAGCCGACGATCAACTACGACGTCTATCTCTATCGCTACCCGGACTACCAGAACGCGAGCGGCGTCCTCCTCGCCGAGCGTCAGGACGAATACCTTCGGCTGCTGCGGCGCCTCACGGCCGACACTGCGTTCTTCAGCGAGATTGCGCGGCGGCAGGAGACCTCGTCGGCGTACTACGGCCGGATCGACGGCCGGGCCGCCGATCGCCTCGCGAGCCTCTTCGACCGGCTGGCGGATGGGATTCTGGAGGGCCGGAGGATCTCATGACCGGATCAGCGACTGCGTGGGTCGACCGCTTCGCCGCTGCGCTGCGCGAGGAGCATCGCCTCCTCTTCGACTACGAGCGGCGGGCGCTCAAGCCCGAGTTCGCGCAGTACGTGGACTGCCCCGTCTGCGGCCACGCCGAAGGCCGCTTCCTCTTCGAGAAGGACTGGTTCGTTCACGTCCGCTGCCCGCGATGCCGCGTGGTCTACATGAACCCGCGGCTCAGCAACGCGGCCACGGTTCAGTTCTACAACAGCGCCGTGAACGCGGTCTACAACGAGACCAAGTTCGACGTGGTCTCGAACGCCCCCTCTCTCGACGACGAGATCAACTTCTCGAACCTCGACCTCATCGTGCGCGAACGCGGCGGCGTCGCCGCCGGCGAGCTCCTCGAGATCGGGAGTGCCACCGGGGCCTTCCTCCGGAGGGCGAAGGAGCGCGGCTTCTCGGTCCACGGGCTCGAGCTCAATCAGCGCAACTGGAAACGCTCGGCCGACCTGCTGGGCCCGACGATTCTCAACTGCGACGTCTTCGACGCGGCCTATCCCGACGCCACGTTCGACGTCCTCTACATGCGAGACGTGATCGAGCACATCGCCGAGCCCCGGCGATTCGCGCGCGAGCTCGCCCGCATCGCGAAGCCCGGCTGCCTCCTCTTCGTCGAGACCCACAACATCGACAGCATCGTCAACCGCCTCACGGGCAAGCGGCACACCGTCGTCTTCGGGTTCGAGCACCCCGTCCACTGGTCGCCGGTGTCGGTCCGGCGGCTCGCCGCCGACGCCGGCTTCGCCGTCACGAAGATCGCGTTCGCGTCGCTCGATTGCACGGTCTTCAACGTCGTCGACTACCTGCTCCACCCGTCGTTCACGACCGTCTACCCCGAGCCGCTGCCGCCGGCGCTCCGCAACGCGCTCGAGGCCCTCGGCCGGCTCGTCGCCCGGCCGCGGGTGTCGCGGATCGACCGCGCGATCACGCCACGGCTGGCAAACGCGCTCCGGCGCGGCAGCGTGATGAAGGTCGTCGCGGTCAAGCGTGACAGTCTTGGCAATACGCTGCTACCAATCTAGGATCCGGGGGTCGATGTGGCTCGCGCAATATCCGGTTCGATCAAGTGGTTTGCGAATTCGCTCCTGGCTCGCGCCGGCCTGAGAATCACGGTCGACCGCGCCTCCGCCTACAACGGTGCGCTGTACGAATCCTGCTACCCCGCCGAGGCCCTCGATCGTCGGCGCTTCTACAATTTCGGCGCCGGGAACTGGCGACACAGATTCTGGACAAACGTCGACTACGCAAGCCACTACTACGAGTATGACTCGTCGCTGATCGACATCTACTGGGATATTGCGTCTCTCGCGCCCGTGCCGATCGAGAGTGGGACGGCTGAGCTGGTCTATTCGAGCCACACGATCGAGCACCTGCTCGATCGCCACGTTGACCATATGCTAGGGGAGGCGCACCGAGTTTTGAAGCCCGCCGGGATACTTCGGATCACGGCGCCGAATATCAGGCTGGTGTACTTCGCGTATCGGTTGAACGATATCCACTTCGGCGTGCATTACGGGGCTAAGTCGCCCCGCAAGCAGGAAGACTTGGTGATCCATCTCGTCAATGAGATGGCGAGTCAGCTGGTCCAAGCCTTCGATGGGCACCGCCCGCAGAAGACCGCAGACGAGTTGCGGTGCATGTTCGACGACGAGCCGATGGAACAGGTGCTGGCGAAGTTGTCGGGAATGATCGACTTCAGCAAACAGCGCCAGGTTCCCGGCCACCATGCGAGCTGGTGGACGAATGAGAAACTCGCTGACGCGCTCCGGCGCGCCGGCTTCTCCCAGATCATCGTCTCCATCGCCGGCGGCAGCATCGCCCCCGTCATGCGCGACCGGAGGTACTTCGACAC
>CAZQTL010000345.1:0-3117 GCA_964595975.1 uncultured Thermoanaerobaculia bacterium
GCCGAAGACGACGGTGGCGACGACGACGCCGAAGACGACGGCGGCGACGACGAGGGCGAGGACGACGGCGGCGACGACGAGGCCGAGGACGACGGCGGCGACGACGATGGCGAAGACGACGGTGGTGACGACGGCGGCGACGACGATGGCGGCGGCGACGAAGGCGAGGAGTGAAGATCAGGCCTGAGGCCGGCGAGCCGGAGGGTCGCGGAACTCTCCATCTGAAGGGATCCTGAGATGCCGCAGGAATGGATCGGCCGGTCTCTCGGCCCCTTCCAGATCACCGCCAAGCTCGGCGAAGGCGGCATGGGCGAGGTCTACCGCGCCACCGACTCGCGCCTCAAGCGAGAGGTGGCGATCAAGGTCCTGCCGGCGGCCTTCACCGAGAACAAGGAGCGTCTCGCGCGATTCGAGCGCGAGGCGCAGCTTCTCGCCCAGCTGAATCACAGCAACATCGCCCAGATCTACGGCATCGAGACCAGCGGCGCCACCCACGCCCTCGTCATGGAGCTCGTCGACGGGCCGACGCTCGCCGAACGCCTCGAGGCCGGGCCCCTTTCCCTTGCTGAAAGTCTCTCTTTCGCCCTACAGATCGCGCAGGCGCTGGAGGAGGCCCACGACAAGGGGATCGTCCACCGGGACTTGAAGCCCCAGAATGTAAAAGCTTCCAGTGAAGGAAAGGCCAAGGTCCTCGATTTCGGGTTGGCCAAGGCGATGGACGCGACCGCCGGTTCCGCCTCCGCGGCCGATCTCGCGCGCTCGCCGACGCTGATGAACTCCCCCACTTTGACTGCCGTGCACGGGACGCAGCTCGGCATGATCCTCGGCACCGCGGCCTACATGGCGCCCGAGCAGGCGCGCGGCGCGGCCGTCGACAAGCGCGCCGACATCTGGGCCTTCGGCGTGCTGCTCCACGAGATGCTCACCGGCGAGCGTCTGTTCGAGGGCGAGAGCGTCGTCGACACGCTGTCGGCCGTGATGCGCCAGGAAATCGATCTCGGTCGCCTGCCCGCCGGGACGCCGGGCGCGATCCGCCAGCTCCTGCGCCGCTGCCTCGAGCGCGATTCGAAACGACGTCTGCGCGATATCGGGGAAGCGCGGCTGCTGCTCGAGCGCGAGCTCGCAGGCGAGCCCGGAGTCGGCGAGGGAGGAAGCGGAAGCAGCTCCGGCACCGGCATGGGTGCGGCTCCTGCATCTTTGACCGCCACCCGCCGGCTGGCCCTCGCTGGCGTCATCGTCGGAACCCTCTTGATCGGGCTCGTCCTCGGCAAGTTCCTCCTGTCGCCTCCGCCGGTCGCCCAGAACGCGCGACCGATCCGCGCCGCGATCGCCTTTCCGACCGGGCTCGAGCTCGACGGTGTCGGAGCACCGGAGATCGCCCTCTCGCCGGACGGTGCGACGCTCGCCTTTCTGGCCCGCGGTGAGAGTGGGCCGCAGCACCTGTATCTGCGGCGGCTCGACAGTGACGAGGTGAGGAAGGTGCCGGAGAGCGAAACCGCCGAGGGTCCGTTCTTCTCCCCCGACGGCAAGTGGGTCGCCTTCGCCGTCGGCGTCTCGGGCCTGGGTGGAGGCATTCCGCGCGAGCTGCGCAAGCAGTCGCTCGAAACCGGACTGACGCAGACGATCGCCCCGATCGAGGACTACTTCGGCGGCGTCTGGCGGAGCGATGGGACGATCTTCCTCGTCGAGGCTACCGACGGGACCCTCTCGTCCGTGCCGGCGAGCGGCGGCAAGCCCTCGCCAGCGGTTGTGCACGCCCTCGACCGCGGAGCGCGGAGCGAGGTGGCGATCTTCTGGCCCGAGCTGTTGCCGGGTGGCCGGGCCATCGTCTTCGCCACGGACGAAAGACCGGTCGGCGAACTGGCCGTACTCGACCTCGAGTCGAACCTGATCAGCCGGCTCGGCGTGCATGGGATGTCGCCGCGCTACCTGCCGACCGGCTATCTCGCCTTTGGCGGTGAGGGCGGAACTCTCGAGGTCGTGCCGTTCGACGCGACAGTGATGCGGGTCCTCGGCGCGCCGGTGGCGATGCTCGGCGACGTCGCCCGGGCGCGCCATCGCTCGGCGACCTACGCCGTCTCCGCCAACGGCACGCTCGTCTACGCGACCGGCTATCTGCGCAACAGTCGCAGCGAACCGATGCGCATCGTGCGAGCTTCGCGCGACGGCGCCTTCGCGCCGCTGGCGATCGAGGCCGATTTCTACGGCCGGGCGCTCGCCGTCGCGTCGGACGGCGGGCGGATAGCCCTGGCCCGCGAAGATCGCGGCAGCTGGGTGGTCGACCTCGAGCGCGGGACGCGGACCAAGGTCGCCGGCGTGGAGTTGAGCGGCGCGATGAGTGTGGCGTGGTCTCCCACCGGTGACCGCCTGGCCTGGGTGGCTGCGGCACCCGATGGGAGCGCGGTCGCCCTCTTCGTCCAGTCGAGCGACGGGCGAGGGACGCCGCAGGTCCTTCCGGTGCGCGACGACGATCTCACCGTCGCCGGCTGGATGCCGGACGGCCGCGAGCTAGTCTTCACACGCTGGGGATCCTCCGCGACGATCGAGCGCATCGCTCTCGACGGCGGCAAGAGCACCGTCGCCTGGAAGGACCCCGGCTCGCTCAGCGCCAGCGCCCTCTCGCCCGACGGGCGATTCGTCGCCCTCGAGTCGGACGCCGGCGAAGGCTACGAGCTCTACCTCTTCACCTTCGCCACCGGAGAACGGACCCAGGTCACCGCCACTGGCGGACGCGATCCATTCTGGGCGAAGAATGGGCGGGAGCTCTTCTTTCGCCGGGGCGCCGGGATCTATGCCGTCGCGGTCTCGCCGGGCGCGGACGGATCGCCCAGGATCGGCCCGGAGGCGCGGCTGTTCGATTGGCCCGCCGCCTACCGGGTCGCCGCTGGTCGCGACGGCGTCTTCTTCGGGATCGAACCGGTCCCCGGCGCCGCCACGCAGCGCAGCCTCGAGCTGCGCACGGAGTGGTTCGCCGACGTGAAGCGGCTCGCCGGAGCGGGGAACAGGAATTGAGCCGGCCATGTCCTTAGGAGCGGGCACCCGCCTCGGCCCCTACGAGATCACCGCCAAGCTCGGCGAAGGCGGCATGGGCGAGGTCTATCGCGCCACCGACTCGCG
>CAZQTL010000346.1:0-3103 GCA_964595975.1 uncultured Thermoanaerobaculia bacterium
CGCCATCCTGTGGATCTTCCGCCTGGTCGGCATCTGGTGGATCGTCGCCGGCGGCGCCTTCTGGCTGCGGAGCCTCGGGCTCCTCGACTAGCGCGCCGTCTACTCGACGATCACCGTCACTGCCCGCGAGCGCGCGGCGGTGAAGGGGACCCTCGCCTGGAAGGTGTGCTCGCCGGGCACGAGCGGCCAGCGCAGGTCGAAAGGGGGCTCGACGGTGCGGAAGGGCCGGCCGTCGACGTACCAGACGAGCTGGTCGACTTTCGGCTCGACCACCGCGGTCAGCGCCAGCGTGTTCTGGGACGGGGGGGTCTCCGGATCGAGCAGCAGCCGCAGGCCGGTCTCCGGAGAGGTGATCTCGATCGTCGGCAGCGCCGTTCCGGCGAGCTCCGGGGCCGTGGGCCCGAGTGCGCCGGCGTCGGCGCGGTTCGCCGCGGCCGAATCGCCAGCCGCTTCCCCGGCGTAGACGTTGGCTGCCGAGCTCGCCAGCCAGCGCGCATAGCGCGGCGGCAGGTCGACGAAGGTGCGGACGTCGACGAATGGCGCCGGCGTCGTGGCGGTGGCGATGCGATTACTCCTCCGGTCCACGGCGAGCAGCTTGTGGACGCTGCACTCGCCGCGGCTGGCGAGTTCTCCCCCGCCCGCGGCGTCGGGCAGCCATTCGAGGACCACGCGGTCGCAGGCCGCGGTGGCCCGCTGCCCCGAGAGGGCGCAGAGCTTGACCGGTTGGTAGCCGCGCGGCGGCGGGAAGTCGAGCCCTTCGAGACCGTCCATCGCGGCGCCGTGCAGGTGCTCGAGGACCGCCTGCGCCAGACGGGCGGCGATGCGATAGCCGGAGAGCGCAGTCATCGGCCGCTCGTCCGGGTGGCCGACCCAGACGCCGACGAGGTAACGCTTCGACCAGGCGACCGTCCAGGCGTCGCGGTAGCGCGACGAGGTTCCGGTCTTCACCGCCACCGCGAACGGGTACTCGGAGAAGCCCATTCGCGGGAAGGTCGGCAGACGCGCCTGCGGATCGGCCAGGAAGAGCGTGATCAGCCGGGCGGTCGACTCTTCGAGGATGCGCGATCCGCCGGCCGGCGGCTCGCTCTCCCCCGGTCGCGGGTCGTACCAGCGGAGCTCGTGCAGGGTGCCGTCGCCGGCGAGCGCCGTGTAGGCGGTCACCAGCCGCTCCAGCGTCACCGGCAGCGACCCGATCGCCAGGCCGAGGCCGTAGCGCTTCGCCGGGCGCTCGTGGTGATGCAGCCCGAGCTCGGCGAGGAAGCCGTAGGCGTCGTCGAGGCCGAGCTTCGCCAGCAGGGCGACGGCGGGGACGTTCCTCGAGTTGGCGAGCGCCACCCGGGGCAGCATCGGCCCGAGGAATCGTCCGTCGGAGTTGAGGATCCCCGATGGCCCCGGCTCGAGATCGTCGAGGATCGTCGCCGGGGTGATCGTGCCGCGCTCGAGCGCCTGGGCGAAGAGGAACGGCTTGAGGGTGCTCCCCGGACTGCGCTCGAGACGAAGGTAGTCGATCGCTCCGCCGTGGTCGGCGTCGAAGTAGCCGGTCGACGAGACCGCGGCCAGGACCTCCCAGCGCGCCCGGTCGACGACGAGCACGGCCGCATTGCCGGCTCCGCGGTCGGCGGCGTCGCGCACGGTGCGCCAGGCGAGCGCCTCGACCTCGCGCTGAAGGTCGAGATCGAGCGTCGACGTGACGAGCGGCTGGCGTAAGCGGACCGCCGGCGGCACCAAGGCGTCGTAGTGCAGCAGCGCGTGCAGGGCCGCTTCGGCACGCTCCCCTTTCCACGGCAGGGCGAGGTGGTCGATCTCGGCGTTGGCCGCCGCGAGATCGACCGGCGAGAGCGTGCCGCGCGAGCCGAGCAGCGCGAGGATCTCGCGGCCGCGCCGGATCGCCCGGCGGCGGCCGGCCGGATCGTAGGGGTCCATCCGCGACGGCGACTGCGGGATCGCCGCCAGGAAGGCGATCTCGGCCCACGACAGATCCTCGACCGGCTTGTCGAGATAGCGTCGCGCGGCGTAGGCGATGCCGTGAATCCGGTGGCCGTAGGGCACGATCCGCAGGTACTGGCGCAGAACCCCGGCGCGGCCGTAGCGCGCGGTGGCGATCCAGGCAGTCGCCGCTTCGAGCGCCTTGCGCAGATAGCCGCGCGAGCCAGGATGCTGCAGTCGCGCGACCTGCATGGCGAGGGTCGAGGCGCCGGAGACCCGCTCGGCGCTCACCAGGTTCTGCTTCACCGCGCGGGCCACGGCCAATGGGTCGACGCCGGGGTGGAGCCAGAACCGCCGGTCCTCGATCGCCAGCGTCGCCGCCACGACGCGCTCGGGGATCTCCTCCACCGGCCAGAACCCGAGCCGCTCGTCGCGCGGATTCGCGCGATCCGACAGCTCGCCGACGAACCGCCCGGCGCGGTCGCGCACCAGCAGGGTCGGTGCCGGGGCGGTGAAGGTCGAGCGCCACAAGGCGACGGCGACGAAGGCCGCCCAGGCCAAGGCCAGGGGCGAGAGCGCCGCCAGCCACCTCCTGTGAGAGCGGAGAAACGAGTGCACCGGGCCCATCCTAGCGTCTACCGCGAGAGGCGTACCGGTCGTGCCGGCGGGGACAGGCCGGCGACGTGGGAGAATTTGTTTTTCTGGAGGTGCGCCGTGAACGTTTCCGCGCCCGCGACCGGCTTCTGGTTCTGGCTGCCGCTCGCTCTCGTCGTCGGTGGCAACATCGCCTATCACGTCGGCCTCAAGGGGATGCCCGTCGGCATCCATCCGCTGTCGCCGCTGGTAGTGCTGTTCACCACTTCGGCGGTCGCCACGCTCGCCTTCCGCCTCCTGTTCGCGAGCGGCGCCGGCCTGCGCGAGGAGATCGCGCTCGCCGGCTGGCGCCCGTTCGCGGTCGGCATGGCGATCGTCGCCATCGAGCTCGGCTTTCTCCTCGCCTATCGCGCCGGCTGGCGGATCTCGACCGCCGTCGTCACCGCCAACATCCTGGTCGCGATCGCTCTGCTCGCGGTCGGCGCGCTCGCCTTCCGCGAGCCGGTGACGCTCCCCCGCCTCGCCGGCATCGCCACCTGCCTCGCCGGCCTCTGGCTGGTCTCGCGCGGCTGACGGCTCAGGG
>CAZQTL010000347.1:0-3103 GCA_964595975.1 uncultured Thermoanaerobaculia bacterium
GATCCGCTTCGAGCTCATCGGCAAGCTGCGGCCGAACGTCACCGCCAAGGACCTGATGCTGCACATCCTGCTCGCCTACGCCCGGCCGCAGGCGACGCTCAACCGGGTGATGGAGTTCACCGGCCCCGGGGTCTCGACGCTGTCGATGGACGAGCGCGCGACGCTCGCCAACATGGCGACCGAGTGCACCGCGCGGAGCGGCATCGTCTCGGCCGACGCCGAGACCTACCGCTGGCTCGCCGCCTGGCGTCCCGGAATCGACGTCGACCGGCTGCGCGCGCGCACCGTCGAGCCCGACGCCGACGCGGCGTACGCCGGTGGCATTCACGTCATCGACCTCTCCGCGCTCGAGCCGATGGTCGCCGATCCGGGCGATCCCGACCGCGGTATCGCCTCTGA
This sequence comes from uncultured Thermoanaerobaculia bacterium, assembly GCA_964595975.1. Classification (GTDB taxonomy): domain Bacteria; phylum Acidobacteriota; class Thermoanaerobaculia; order Multivoradales; family JAGPDF01; genus JAGPDF01. The sequence goes on from CAZQTL010000347.1 coordinate 400, forward strand.
TCCGACCAACGGCGCGAAAGTCGCCGACATCGGCGAGGTGCGGATCGACATCGCCTACGGCGGCAGTTGCACCGCCGGCAAGATCGACGATCTCGACTTCTACCATCGGGTGGTGAAGGAGGCGGTGGACGCCGGGCGCAAGGTCGCCCCCGGCGTCGACTTCATCATCCAGTGCGGCTCGCTCGAGGTCGAAAGCTACGCTCGCGAGCATGGCTTCCTGGCCGACTTCGCGAAAGCCGGCGTGCGCCTCATCCGGCCCGGCTGCGGCGCCTGCATCGGCTGCGGCCCGGGAGTCTCGGAGACCAGCGAGCAGGTCACCGTCTCGGCGATCAACCGCAACTACAAGGGCAGGAGCGGCCCGGGCAAGCTCTGGCTCGCGAGCCCGCTCACCGTCGCCGCCTCGGCCTTCACCGGCCGGATCACCGCCTACACTCCCGGCATGTTCGCCCGCCAGGAGGCGCTCGCCGGGCGTTGACGGAGCCGTCTTCCGGGCCGGCACGGCCGGCCCCGGAGTGTGAATTTTCTCTCGCCGGAATCGGCCGCACCTTCCCTAGGATCTAGCCGGAGGCCTCGAACATGAATCTGCACCCCACGCACCGTTCCGCCGGGCTTCGCGCCCGTCTCGGGCTCGCCGTCGCCGCCGCCGCACTCGCCGTATGTGCGGCCCTCTCGCCGCTCGCGGCCATCTCGACCTGTCAGAACGGCTCCTGCACCGCCTGCGCGCCGGCCATCCCGGGCGCCGTCTCGACGTACATCGCCGACACCGCCTTCCCGGCCGGTGCCGACGTGCCGATCGCCTACGTCGATCCCGCCGACGGGCTGCACCATCGCTTCGTCGCCACGCAGCAGGGCGCGATCCTGGTGTGGAACACGCAGACCCACAGCTTCAACGCGACGCCGTTCCTCGATCTGCGCAACGACGGCGCGGGCAGCGGACTCGACAAGGTCAACTACGGCGGCGAGCGCGGGCTCCTGTCGATGGCCTTCGATCCCGAATACGCGACCACCGGCAGATTCTGGGTCTACTACACCAGCCGGGCGCAGGCTTCGCCGACGATCGCCAGCGGCGACATCGTCGTCGAGGGCTATCAGCGATCGGTCGGAGACCCCGAGATCGCCAGTACCACCCGGACGCTGCTCTTCCACATCTCGCATCCGGCGACCAACCACAACGGCGGCCATGTGGCCTTCGGACCGGACGGCTACCTCTACATCTCGACCGGCGACGGCGGCGGCGGCTGCGACGACGGAGCGGGCGCGAACGGCGACGGCCAGTCCAAGAACACCCTCCTGGGCAAGATCCTGCGCATCGACGTCCGCGGCCTCGCGCCCAGCCCGGTCGCTCCCGAGTGCGGCCTCGATGGAGCGAACTACACGGTTCCCAACGACAACCCCTACGCCAGTCAGGCGAATGCCTGTAACGAAGTCTTCGTCATCGGGCTGCGCAATCCGTTCCGCTTCAGTTTCGACCGCCAAACGGGCGACATCTACATCGGCGACGTCGGCCAGGACAACTACGAGGAGTTCAATCTGCGCGCCGCCTCGACGCCGGCCTCGACGCCGGTCAACTTCGGCTGGGTCTGCCGTGAAGGCTGCGACTCGAGTGCGACCGGGGTATCGGGCTGCGCCGTCGGCGGCTGTCCGGTCGACCCCGGTGCGACCTGTCAATACCCGACGCGACCGAGCGGCTTCACCGATCCGATCCTCTGTCACTCCAATCCCGGAGGCTGGTCGTCGGCGATGGGAGGTTTCCGATATCGCGGTACCTTCGTGCCGTCGCTCGCCGGGCGCTACATGTACACCGACGCCGGTGCCGGCCAGATCTGGGTGACCACGGCGCTCAATCCGGCCGACCCCGGGGCGACAACCTCCTGCTGCTGGGACACCGGCAACGGCGGCGCCTACGGCTTCGCCGAGGACCGGCTGGGCGAGCTCTACGTCGTCAACGGCGGCGCCGGGCGGATCGACTGCGTGCACAATGGCGCCGGCTGCCCGTGGGCCGACTGGGCCGGCCTCTTCGAGGACGGCTTCGAGAGCAACGACACCTCGGCGTGGAGTGCGGTGGTGCCGTGATCTCCGCACACAGGCGGAGTGCGGGGATCGGCGCTCGCGCCGGACTCGCTTGCGCCGTCTGCGCGCTGCCGGCAGCGCTCGGTGCGGGAGTCGTCCCGGTCGCGACGCCGGCCGAGCTCGTTGCCGCGATCGACGGCGCCTCACCGGGCGACGTCATCACGCTCGCTCCCGGGACTTACGACATCTCGCAGAACGTCAACTGCGACGTCGCCGGAACGGCGGCGGCGCCGATCGTCGTTCGCGCCAGCACCCACCTCGGCTCCCTGATCCGTTTCGATGCGCTGGAGGGCTTCAAGGTCTCGGCAAGACACTGGGTGTTCGAGGATCTCGACATCCAGGGGGTTTGCGCCGTCGACTCCGACTGCGAGCACGCCTTTCACGTCTTCGGAGATGCCGACTTCCTGCGACTGCGACGGAATCGGGTGCGTGACTTCAACGCTCAGGTGAAAAGCAATATCAGTTCCCCGGGGAGTGGAATCTTCCCCGACGACGTGGTGATCGAAGGCAACGAGTTCAGCGATACCGCCGCCCGACAGACCGCCAACCCGGTGACCAAGCTCGATGTGGTCGGTGGACGGCGGTGGATCGTGCGCGCGAACTTCATCCATGACTTCGAGAAGGCGCAGGGCGA
>CAZQTL010000348.1:0-3096 GCA_964595975.1 uncultured Thermoanaerobaculia bacterium
GTGGTCGCGGCGGGCGCCGCGTTTTCGGTCTTGGCCTGACAGCCCACGGCGGCGACGAAGAGAAAGCACAGAACGATGTTGCGCATGGATCTCCTCCGGCGGTTGGGTTCGAGGTTCCGGGTTCGAACGACGGACTGCGAAGTTCGGGGTTCATAGCGAGATACGCCGAATCCCGACGCGACGGGCCAGGACCGACCGGGGACCGTCCCCCACTCTCGAATTCCTGAGACTCAATCCGCCGGCGGGAGCGGCTTCTCGGCGGGGCCGGAGATGACTTCGCCCGTCGGCTCGAAGCGCGAACCGTGGCAGGGGCAGTCCCAGGTCCGTTCGGCGCCGTTCCAGGCCACGGTGCAGCCCATGTGGGTGCAGATCGCCGAGCGCAGCGTCACGAGCCCGTCCGGATCGCGATACGCCGCGACCTTCTTGCCGCCGCGTTCGACGATCGCCCCCTGGCCCCGGCGCACGGCCCGCAGCGAGGCCGCGTCCGGTCCGGCGAAGCGGTCGCGGATCATGTAGTAGGGGTAGTCGGCGTTCTCCTTGAGGTAATCCCAGAGCCCGCGGGTGAGGGCCTTGCGGCTCGGGTCGAAGAGCTCGCTTCACGGATTCTTTCGCCCGAGGATCGCCTCCGAGATCATCATGCCGGCGAGCGTTCCGAAGGTCAGGCCGTTGCCGTTGAAGCCGGTGGCGGCGTACTGATGCTCGGCGCTCTTGCCGATGTACGGCAGGCCGTCGGGCGTCTCGATCACCTGCCCCGACCAGCGATGCGTCAGCTGAATCTGCGGGCAGAGCGCCTGCAGGCGCTCTTCGAGCCGGCGATAGGCGCCGACGGTGTTCTCCTCCTGGCCGGTCTTGTGATCCTCGCCGCCGAAGATCACGACGTCGAAATCGCGCTGCGGATCGAGACGGAGGAAGTCGTACGCCGCCCGGGTATCGAACCAGAGCGCGTCGGGCACGGCGCCCTTCGGCGCGCGGCCGGCGATGACGTAGCTGGTGTAGAGCGCGAGCTTGGTCTGGAAGAGGGTCGCGCCCACCGCGCCGGAGAGCCCGACGAGCGGGTTGTGGGTCGCCAGGACGAGCTCTTCGAAGCGCACGGTCCGCTCCCCGACCTTCACCCCGCGCGGCTCGTCGGAGAACTCGCCGGCAGCCGAGTGCTCGTAGATCCGGCCGCCCAGCGCGACGAACGCCTTGGCGACGCCCGCGAGATAGCGGCGGACGTGGATCCGCGCCTGCCCGGGGAAGCGGATGCCGGGCAGGTCGTAGAGCGGCACCCTGTCGAGGTACTCCGCGTCGAAGCCCAGGACCCGGGCGAGCTCGGCCTCTTTCTGCAGATTTCCTGCTTCCTCTTCCGTCGTCTCTGTCGCCGGATCGTCCGCCGCGCCGGGTCTTGGCGCATGGAGGTAGCCGTCGACCCACTCGAAGCCGGGGTCGAGTCCGAGCTCGCGCACCGTGTCGCTGAGTGTGGCGATCGTCTCGATCGCCGCCAGCCCGGCGTCCCAGACGGCGCGCGCGTGGTCGCGCCCGAACCGCTTCACCAGCTCGCTCAGCCGGCTGTCGGTCACCATCGTCAGGTGGGCGCTGGTATGCCCGGTGTCGTGCATCGCGCAGCGATCGCGCTCGATCAGCACGACCTTCCTGCCGGACTTCGCCAGCAGATAGGCCGTCGTCAGGCCGGTCACGCCGCCGCCCACGACCAGCACCTCGGTCGCGATATCGAGGGCGAGGCGAGAGTACTTCGGGAAGCTCGGGGAGGTGGCGGAGGTCGTCCAGTAGGGGGTCGTCGCGGTGCGCGGGCTGGGCATACCTCCCTGGAAGAGCAGGTTGCGTACCAGGTCGGTAGCGCGCCGGCCCGCCCTGCGCTCCGCGCCCTCGTCCGGCGCTCCCGGGACGGGTCGTCGCAGGTTGGCACCCAGGGTGCACTTCCTCGAATCCGTCGGATCGCTCGCAGTGGTGCGGGCGCAGGAAGGAGAGCGACATGAAGAGAAAGAACGAGCCCGGCGGAACCCCGGCGGGCAGCACGACCCAGCAGGGCGATGCGGTCCAGGGCACCATCGACCACGCTTCCAGCCACAATCGCTCCGGCGGTCGTCTGAGCAACGGCAGCGGCGACTCCGGCGGCTCCGCTGGCCGCGAAGCCGGCAAGCGCGCCGCCGACAAGGGCGTGGGCCAGACCAGCCTGCCGATCCAGGAGGAGGCCCTCGTCGCCGAAGCCGACGCCCTCTCCGAGGCCGCGGAGGTGGTTTACGTCGCCGATGTCGAAGGCGATGCGAAGGTCGAGCCGGCCGGCGGTCGAGGTCGACGGCCCGCCTGAGGGATCCCGAGGGTTGCGCCGATCGATTGTGTGTTTCAATGACTCGCATGGCGAAAGTGCTCGCGGCATCGCTCCTGCTGATGTTCGGTGCGACGCTCGCCATGGCCGAGGAGCTCTTCCCTCAGGGCACTTTCGACGACTCTTCGAGCGCCGAGGGATGGCTGCTCAACTATGGCCCTGGCTACCTCGAATTCGAACCCGATCGTGACCATGACTACTGCCCCAGGTCCGGCGGCCTGGTGATGCGGAACACTTCCAGTGTGCTGTACGACACCTATTCCGTCTGGAAGTGCATGGGTTCGCTGCCGACGCACGACCCGCTGGAGGCCGGAGTCTCGGCGCTCTTTCGTGAGGGTCAAGAGGGGACGGAGCTTCACCTCGTCATCACCTACTACTCCGGGCCCGACTGCAGTGGGGACTTTCTCGGCAGCCCGAACGGCGGCTTCTACAACTACCTCCCCTTCGGCTGGCGCTCCGATTCCTTCACGGCTACCCCGTCGGCGAGCGCCGGGAGCTTCGGAATCGTGCTCTTCTTCTTCAATTCCAACCTGGAGGGAACGGCCGAGGTCTTGATCGACGACATTTACCTGCGATCGTCCAGGGATATCTTCTCCGGAAATTTCGAACAGGGAACGCGCTGCCGCTGGTCGTCCTCGACGGGAAGCTCCGACAACTAGCGTTGGAACTGTTCGCGGCGCGCTACACGGCCGCCCGCGTCGCCTCGGGCCCGCAAGTCGGCTCCGGGATCGGCAGCCCGCTCTCGCGGGCGCTCTCGAGCCACGCCTCCT
>CAZQTL010000349.1:0-3086 GCA_964595975.1 uncultured Thermoanaerobaculia bacterium
TGGATGAGGTCGAGGAACTGCAGGCCGCGGTTGGTGTACTTCTTGGCGATCGAGACGACGAGACGGAGGTTCGCGACGATGAGCTCTTCCTTCGCCCGCTCGCACATCGCCTCGCCTTCGCGGATCTTCTTGATCGTCGTCGCGACCATGAGATGCGTCGTGCCGTAGCGCTCCTCGATCTCGACCGTGCGCAGCTTGTACTTCTCGATGCGCCGCTTCTGCAGGTCGCGGAGCTCCTTGTTCGACTCCTTCTCGTAGGCCGTCCTGGCGCGCCGCACGTCCTGCTCGAGGGCGGAGAACTGGCGGTCGAGGTTCTTCAGGTAGTCGACCAGGCGGTTGCGCGTCTGCAGCGAGAAGTCGATCGAGCGGATCTCCTGCGCGATCTTGCCGACCACGCGATCCACTTCGCGGGCGAACTCCGAATAGCGCGCGCCGCCCTCCTTGTACTTGCCCTGCTGGCGCTTGAGCTTCTGCACCTCGCGGTCGAGCTTGGCGATCTGGTCGAAGATCCGGAGGTTCCGCTTGATGCGGTCCGCCGCCTTGGGATCGAGCGGCTCTTCCGGGTCGTTGCCGGCCACCAGCTCGCGCAGGACCTTCTTGTCCTTCTGGGCGAGCTCGTTCAGCCGCAGGAGCTCGCGCAGCACCAGCGGGTTCTCGCACAGGGCCTCGTAGATCAGCCACTCGCCCTGTTCGATGCGCTGCGCGATCTCGACCTCGCCTTCGCGGTCGAGCAGCGGGACCGTGCCCATCTCGCGCAGGTACATGCGCACCGGGTCGTTGGTCTTCTCGTGCTCGTCGACCGCGTAGACCTCGTGCTCTTCGCTCTCCTTCTTGTCGAAGTCGATCGGCGCCGCTTCGATCTCCTCGCGGTTGGCGTAGCGCTCCGGCCGGTCGAGAACGAAGATCTTGACCTCTTCGAAACGACGGTAGATGGCGTCGACTTCCGCCGGCAGTCCGATGACCTCGTCGGGCAGCACTTCGTAGATCTCGTCGTAGAGCAGATAGTGCTTCTGCTTGCCGAGCTCGATGAGCTGCTTGACCGAAGTGTACTTGTCTTCGATGTGAACGATTTTCAGTCGCGCCACGCGGGAACCCTCGAAACGCTCTTCAAAAACGAAAGTGCCGGGCCTCTAGCCTGCGCTACCCGGCAGAAAAGGGCGCAGCGGAGTACCGCCTCCGCTTGAGCGCCTCCAACTCGTTGAGGATCTCTTCAATCCTGTGCTGGTCGCCGGAGACTTCGATCTGCCGCAACTCGCGATTCAGATCGGCACGCTGGCGATCGAGCCAGCGTTCCCACAACCCCTTGAGGTGCATCTCGGGGGCGGGCTCGCCGACCGAATCGGCCGATTCTAGCAAAAGCATTGAAGCCCTGTCACTTATGCCGTCGCCGTCAGACAGGCGCCGACGCAGGTCCGCCGTCCCCGGCAACTTCCCGGACTCCTGGTAGAGAGCAAGAAAGAGGGCGTAGATATTCCGCAGCTGCGGATCCTCGAAGGCGGCCTCCGGAGGCAGCATCTCGTGCGCCGGTGCCGGACGCCCGGCGTCGCCGATCCACAGCAGGCAGCGCAGCAGCGCCTCTTCCGCCCCGCGGCCCGGCGACGGCCCGGCGCCGGCCGGTGCGGCAAAGGCCTCTGCCAGGGGTTTCGGACCCACCCCCAGCCGCTGCAACAGCAGGTGCGCCGGCAGCCCCAGGCGCTCGGCGGCGATGCGGCCGTAGCTGTAGCGCAGCACGGTGTCCTTGACCGGCGCGAGCAGGGCCGTCACCTCTTTGGCGGCCTTCGCCCGGCCGTGCGGGTTGCGATGGGCGTCGGCGGGCACCAGGCGGTCGAGCTCCAGCAGGATCAGGTCCTCGGCGGCGGCGACCGCCTCAGCGAGCGCCTTCTCCCCCCTGGCGAGCCGCAGCGAGTCGGGGTCCTCGCCCTCGGCGAAGCGCGCCCGGCGCACCGCCAGGCCTTCGGCGAGGAGGATGGGCAGCGCCCGGCGGGCCGCCGCCTCGCCGGCGGCGTCGCCGTCGTAGCCGACGACGACCTCCTCGACGTGGCGGGCGAGGAGCTTGGCCTGCTCCGGAGTGAGCGAAGTGCCCATGCTCGCCACCGCCCCTTCGATGCCGGCGGCGACGGCGGCGAGCTGATCGAAGTAGCCCTCCACCAGGAACGCCCGGCCGGTCTCGCGCATCGCCCGCTTGGCGGTGTCGAGGCCGAAGAGAATCGAGCCCTTGTGGAAGCGGTCGGTCTCGGCGGTGTTGACGTATTTCGCCTTGTCGTCCCCCAGCGTGCGCCCACCGAAGCCGACCAGGCGGCCGGTGCCGTTGCGGATGGGGAAGATCAGCCGGTTGCGGAAGCGGTCGTAGGGCTCGCCGCCGCCCTCGGGACGACCGACCAGACCGGCGTCGAGGAGGTCGGCCATGGCGATCTTCGGATGCAGCGCCGAGGTGAGGTTCCGCCAGCCGTCGGGGGCGTAACCCAGGCGGTAGCGCGCCGCGAGCTCAGCCGGGATCCGGCGCTCTTCGAGATAGCGCCGGGCGGCGGGCGACTGGGCGAGGGCGGCGGTGAAGAACTCTGCCGCCGCCTCGAGGACTGCCTCGAGATCGCGCGGCGCTTCCGACTTTCCGCCGCCGGGACGGCGCGCGGCGGGCGCCGGAATCGGGACGCCGAAGCGGCGCGCGAGCGCTTCCATCGCGGCGGGGAAGTCGTCGCCGGTGAGCTCCATGTGGAGCTTGATCGCGTCGCCCCCCTTGCCGCAGCCGAAGCAGTAGTAGAGCCCCTGCTCGGGATCGAGCTGGAACGACGGCGTCTTCTCCTTGTGGAACGGGCAGAGCGCCTTCCACTTCCGGCCGACACGCTGGAGCTTGGCGTGCGCGCCGGCGATCTCGAGGATATCCACCGCCTCGCGCACGGCCTGCACGAACGGAGGGGTGAGCTGGAGGTTGGAGAGCGCCATCGCGAGCGCTCAGCCGGCGACGCCCTGGGCAGCGAGGTCCTGGAAGAGGAAAGCGCGGGCCGAGCGCCAGCGACGCTTGACCGTGCGGTCCGAGACGTCGAGCAGGCCGGCGATCTCCTCGACCGACAGGCCGCCGAAGAAACGCC
>CAZQTL010000350.1:0-3084 GCA_964595975.1 uncultured Thermoanaerobaculia bacterium
CCCGGAGCGCGCTTCCTCAGCGCGAGGACCCATGGGAAGCGGGCCAGACAGGACCCCGAGCCGACTCCGGGAACGGACCAGCTGGCCGACCGGGATCCCGCGAGAAGGGGGAGTAAGATCCGCTCCAACGAACCCGCAGTCGCAGACCAAAAGGAGAGAGAGATGCGCAGCCGTGTCGCAGCTGTTGCCTTGACCTTGCTCGCCGCCCTGCCCATTGGCGCCAGCGCGCAGGAGCCCGCCGTCGTCGGTCCGACGATCTACCGGCAGACGCTCGACAACGAGCGCATTCGCGTCTTCGAGGTGACCTTCAAGAAGGGCGCCGAGATCGCGATGCACTCCCACCCCGATCACGCCGTCTACGTCATCGCCGGCGGCAAGCTCGAGATCACGCTCGCCGACGGCACCAAGAACGTCATCGACGCCAAGCCGGGCGAGACCTTCTTCCTGCCCGCACAGGCGCACAGCGCCAAGAACGTCGGCAAGGGGACCATCCGGCTCACCGTCACCGAGCTGAAGGAATCGGCGCCGTCGGGCACGCTCTCCGACGCCGAGCGCGCCCAGCTCCTGGCGCTCTACGAGCGCGGGCAGCGCGAGCTCGAGGAGCTCGTCGCCGCTACCCCCGACGAGCTGTGGGCGAAGAAGCCGGCTCCCGAGCGCTGGTCGGTCGCCGAAGTCGTCGAGCATCTGGGTGCGGCGGAGTCGCTTCTCTTCGGGATGATGCAGCAGGCGCTCGCGGCGCCGGTCGACGGCAACTGGGCGCTCGTCGAGGGGGGCATGTCGCCCGAGAGCTTCCTCGGCATGCTGCAGGACCGCAGCAAGAAGTTCCAGGCGCCGGAACCGCTGCAGCCCAAGGGCGGCATGACGCGCGCCGAAGCTCTGGCGAAGTTCGCCGGCGCTCGCGCGGTCACCGCCGAGTTCGTCCGCCGCACCGCCGCCCCGGTCAAGAAGCACCTCGCCGACGGCCCCGCCGGCAAGATGACGGCGCATCAGCTGCTGGTGTTGATCGGCGGCCACAACCTGCGCCACAACGCGCAGATCCGCGAGGCGCTGGAGCAGTTGCAGAAGAAGTAGCGCGGAAACGAATCCTTCGGGGCGTCGGTGGTTTGGGTCACTCCGGCGCCCCAGCGAGGCGAACAGCCTCTCTAACTGCCGTACCGACGAGGGGTGGCCGGACCGAGGGCTCCCATGGGCGCGGAGCGCTTCTTCAGCGAGCACCCATGGGAGACGGGCCGGTCAGGACCCCGAGCAGGTGCCTCAGCCGGCACAGAGCCATGGGTGACGCGTGCCGCTCAGTGACTCCCGAACTCCGCCTCGTAGTCGGCCATCGACGCGAGCACGACCTGTTCGGCGTGCTCGCGTCCGTAGGTCGCCGCCACGGTGACGACGTTCGAGCCGCCGGGGATCTGCTTGTAGGTCGTGAAGTAGTGCGCCAGGCGCTCGATCATCTTCGGCGGCAGCCCGAGGAGATCGTCGACCTCTCCCCAGTAGAGATCGTTGCGCAGCACGGCGACGATCTTGTCGTCGGCTTCGCCACGGTCGATCATCCGCAGGCCGCCGATGACATGCGCGTCGAGGATGATGTCGGCGCGCGTCACCGTCCGTTCGCAGATGACGCAGATGTCGAGCGGATCGCCGTCGCCGCGCTCGGCCGCAGGGGAGAGCGCGGCCATGCGCGTGCCGCAATAGGTGCGCGGAATGAAACCGTAGAGCGTCGGCGGCTGCGCCGCCCCGCTCTGCGGCCGATCGACCTTGAGATACCCCGAGACCTTGTCGATCTCGTACTTCACGGTGTCGAGCGGCCCGATCTCGATGTAGGCCGTCACGTACCGCGGCGGGTCGGGACCGACCGGCAGGCCGTGCCAGGGGTGGGGACGGAATTCGCGGAAGCGCTGGAACTTGGCCATCGTGCGAATCCTACTCGCCCTCGCTAGACTTCGCCGATGGACGCTCCGTCGCCGGCTCCGATCGAGATCCCCGAGCGGCTGAATCTCGCCGACTGGCTGCTCGACGCCCGGTTGCGCGAAGGGCGCGGCGATCGCATCGCTCTGCGCCTGGCCGACCGCGAGCTCACCTACGCCGAGGTGGCGGCCCACTCCCGGCGCTTCGCCAACGTCCTCGCCGGCCTGGGCCTGCGCCCCGAGGAGCGGGTCTTCCTCGCGCTGCCCGACGGCGCCGACTTCGTCGGCGCCCTGTTCGGGATCCTGCGCGCCGGAGGGGCCGTGGTGATGCTCAACCCCGACCTCCCCGCCGAGGCCGTCGCCGCGCTGGTCGACTACCTGCGGCCGCGCTTCGCCGTCATCGACGGCCGGCTCGCTCCGACCTACGCCGAGGCGCTCGGCGCCTGCGCCGAGCGCACCAGCCTGGTCACGGTGGGAGATCGCGTCCCCGGCTGCCCATCGTTCGAAGAGCTCGCACGCACGGTCGCCGACGACTTCCCCACCGTCCCCACCCACCGCGACGACCCCGCGGTCCTGCTCTTTTCCGGCGGCACGACCGGCCGCCCGAAGGCCGTCGTCCAGAGCCACCGCTCCTATGCGTTCACGACCCAGGCCTACGGCCAGCGCATCCTGGGCCTCGCAGCGGACGACATCACGCTCGCCGTGCCGAAGCTCTTCTTCGGCTACGCGATGGGCTCGAATCTCTTCTTTCCCTTCTCCGTCGGCGCCTCGGCCTGTCTCTTCCCGGAGAAGGCCACCGCCGACACGATCTTCGCGGCGATCGCCCGCCACCGGCCGACGGTGCTGGTCAACGTTCCGACGATGATCCAGCACATGGTCAGCCATCCGGAAGCCCGCTCCCAGGACCTCTCGTCGCTTCGCCTCGCCACCTCCGCCGGCGAGGCCCTCGCCGTCACCCTGCGCGAACGCTGGAATGAAACGTACGGCGTCGAGCTGCTCGACGGCCTCGGCACCGCCGAGCAGTGGCACGTCTTCCTGTCGCACCGGCCCGGGCGCGTCCGTCCGGGGACTCTCGGCGAGGCGGTGCCCGGGTTCGAGGTGCGGGTGCGCGACGACGACGGGCGCGACCTGCCCGACGGCGAGATCGGCGCCCTGTGGGTGCGCGGCGGGGCGCGCGCCTGGGGCT
>CAZQTL010000351.1:0-3081 GCA_964595975.1 uncultured Thermoanaerobaculia bacterium
CCGCGCGAGGCGTGCCGCTAGTACACCGCCCCGACCGGGGCGCCGGCTCGCTCGGCGATCGCCGCGATCGTGAGGCTGCGCGGCCCGGTCTCGGCCGAGAGCTGCCGCGCGCACTCGAGGATCTTCGCCTCCTCGTGTCGTGCCGGTCGTCCCATGACTTTTAGAATATACGTTCTAGAATGTTTCGTCAACTATGACGAAGGCGACGCCGGGAGGGCTTCGAGCCCCGTCCCGAAGTCGCGCGGCGGCCGCCGAGCCCGCGGATCGCGTGCGCGCGGCCTGGCCTGCGGCGCCGCCTCCCGGAGGGTCGGCCCCGATCCGCGCCAGCACGTGGCGGATCATCCCGGCGGCGAGCCCCCGCCCACTCGGCGATGGCCGCCAAGGTGAGGCTCCGCGGCCCGGGTCAGCCCGGAGCGCCGATCACCGGGAAGCCCTCGCGGCCTGCGGCCTCGGCCAACCGGCGGTCGAAGCAGACGACCTCGAGTGCGCTCTCGTGCCCTCCGGCGACCTCGATCGCGGCAGCGAGCTGCAGCGCATCGGCCGATCGCAGGTTGTGCGAGCGCAGCAGCCGCTGCGCGAGGTCACGAACCCTGGCGCTCGGCTGAACTTCGTCCCAGGCCTCCGAGAGCCGCCTCAGCCGCGCGAGCGCCGCGCCCACGCCGCCGCTCGTGATGCCTCGCTCGCGCTCCATCCTCGCAAGGGCCGACACGCACTCGACCGGCGCTCCCCACCACACCGTGACGTGCGGATCCGCCTCGAACGCCCTCGCGGCCAAGGTCGTGAGCGCCTGTCTCGTGAGCAGCGGAACGATCCCGGAGGAGTCCCAGAATCTCATCGCGCCTCGTCGCGCTCGGCGAGAAGCGCCGCGAGGAGGTCACCCTCGGTCCGCGGCGCCGGAGGAAGGCGCTTCAGGAAGGCCGCCCCCGGCCGCACGCGCGCTCTGCGGATCACACCGCGACGTTCGAGGTCGCGCAGCCGCTCGTCGTCGATCGTTCCGGCGCCCGGCGCGAGCGGAACGATCTGAGCGACGGGGACGTTGCGGTCGGTGATCAGAATGGTTTCGCCGCGGCGAACCAGCTCGAGATACGCCGACAGGCGGTTCCTGGCTTCCGCGATCGAAGCTCTCTTCATCTGTCCCGAACAGCCAGATCGGCCTGTCCAATCAAGCGTGATCCGGGCGCCGGCTCTCGAACCGCGAGATCCGAAACCGCCCCGGCTCGACCTCCTCGACCCGCCCCGACGCGAGAAGGCGCGCGAGGTGCTGGGCCATGCTCCGGCGCTCGACGGGGTCGGCGTAAACGAGCTCGTCCTGCGCGCGATACACGAATCGGTGTCTTACGATCTCGTCCAGCGTGTGCGGCTCGGCGAGGAAGAAGCAGTGGCCGCGCGTGTGGCCCGGAGCGTGGATCGCGCGCAGGCGGACGCCGCCGAGATCGGGAGCGTGCTCGAATGCTCGTGGCGGGTGACCTTCTCTGGCACGGAGGCCTCGTCGATGGCGTCGAGCGGCACGGCGACTTCGATGAGCTCCTCGTTCACGGCCGTCCTTCCCCCCCGGCGGCGAACCAGCGGCGGCGCGGATCGCGCGGGCCGGAGCCCACGACGACGATGAAGCCCCGCGCGGCGAGGGCAGCGAGGCGATGTTGTGTCGCGCGCGTCGAGAGGCCGGCATGCGCCGCGATCTCGGCCGTCGAGCGTCCGTTCCCCTCCCGAATGAACGTGACGATCCGATCTTCCACACGGCCCAGCACCGGCTCGGCGATGCGCTCCGTGCGGATCGTCACTCGGAAGCGGAACCCCAGCTCCGCGAACTCCGGCGCGGGCAGGCCCGCCATCGCGCACGCCGCGACCATCCGCTGCACTCCCGTGCCCCACTGCTCGACGAAGCCCAGCTCCTTGAAGACGCGCGCGATGACGCGGTTGCGCACGCGCGAGACACCGTCGCGCAGGTCGCCCAGCGTGAGGCCCGGCAGCAGGATGCCTGGATTCTCGACCTCGATCCGGTCGTCGAACACCGCCACGCGGATCGGCGCGCCGCGCTGCGTGTAGTCGGCGTGCGCGACGGCATTGACGATCGCCTCGCGCAAGGCCGCCGGCGGCACCGCCGGCAGGTCGCGGCGGCGGACACGGCCGACGGTCAGGCCGAGCCGCGTGTTGCGCTCGACGAACCCGACCGCTTGCTCGATCGCCAGCGCCGGGTAAGCGGTCAGCTCCGCCCGGTCCGCCAGGTGGGCGCGGTCCGTCCCCGCGAAGCGGCCCGCCTGGAGGTGGGCGTCCGGAAACCGGGCGAGCCGCTCCCGGCCGAAGAGCAGGAGCCCGCCGGCCGTCGGCACCGTGCGCCCCTGATACCGCCGGACCATTCCCAGCGTCTCGAGATCCTTGCGGCGCAGCGGCCGGTGCTCCGCAAAACACTGCGAAGCAGCTCCGAAGTCGATGGCTTCGGAGTCGAGATCCGCCAGCGGCTCTTCGTCGAAGCCCTCGGCGCCGATTCGCCGCGAGAGCTCGGCGATGAGCGCGGAGTCCGCCGCACGGTTGGTGGAGCCCAGCCGCACGTACGTGCCGCGCGCCGGGCCTTCGGAGCGCAGATGATGGGGACGCAGGGCACTGGGATGCACCGTCACCACCACCGCGTACGACTTCCTCCACGGAACGATCTCGATCTCGGGCAGGAGGCGCGGCTCGATGGAATCGGCCACGAGGTTGGCGATGCGCTCCTCGAGGTCCAGCGGCTGCTTCACCCCGACGACCGCCCGTGAGGCGTCCTCGACACCGACGATGAGCCGACCTCCGGCGGCGTTGGCGAAGGCGACGAGCGTACGCAGCGCCGGCGCGGGAGACGAGAGGTCCCGCTTGTACTCCAGCGTCTTGCCCTCGGGCTGGCGAAGGATCTCGTCGAGCCTCATGCTGCGCAATCTACTACGAACTCATCGGCGCCGTCCAGCTTCGCAGTGGTCTTCCGAGAGCGTCGACCGCCGGCGGCCGCGCGCGTTCGCTCCGCGCGGCCGCCGCCTCCGGGCGGCGCGGCCGCTCCGCATGCCGCCGCCCGAAACCGCCCCGGCTCGACCTCCTCGACCCGCCCCGACG
>CAZQTL010000352.1:0-3053 GCA_964595975.1 uncultured Thermoanaerobaculia bacterium
TCGCCAGGTTGGCGAACGTCGGCGCGGTCATCGAGACCATGCAGGCGCAGGTCGGCTGCGTCAGGCGCTGGATGACGACCCGCAGGCGCACCGTCCAGTCGATCGGGGACATCGGATCTCCTCGCTTCCTCAGGCGGCGGTCAGCGTCGCCGACGACCGCTTCCGCGTTGGTCGCGGGGGTGGAGGGGACATTACATCCGCCCCGTTGGGTCGGCCTTCAGGCCGACGCCCGCGCCGCCTTGGGTCGGCTTTGAGGCCGACCGAAGCGTGTACCGTTTCAATTCTGGTCGAAATGGCCCCGCAACCGCCCGATCAACGCTTGTCGATCAGATACCCGAAAAGCGCGCATTCGCCTGCCACGGTCACCGTTCCCCCGCCGCCGGCGATTCCATTGAGGCCGCAACCCACGACCTGTCCGGCGTCGAGATAGGCGCGAAACGGAACACTCACCGAGGACCGCTGCGGATCTCCGGCTACCTGCACCGTCAACGGGAAGTACGCGGGACCGGCCGGTAGCCTCAGTTCCGCGCCGTTCAGGATGAATCCCCCCGAGATAGCGACGAATCCGGAGAAGTGCTCGATGACGAAGCGCTTGCCGGCGGGCACCGGTATTGCGCAGTTGCCCGGTTCGCCGACGCAATCGATCGACTGGACCATCGGGATCTGAACGCGCAGCGGGGTGATGCGTCCCTCCGTCACGTCCTCGGTGTAGGCCGCCTTGACCGGCTGGGCCAACGCAGGGACCGACATCGCGGACACGAAGATCGGCAGCATCACGAGGAGGAGCGAACGGACGGGTGCAATCATCAGCGACTTCGGGTGGTGGGGCGACACGGAATCGCGGACGCGGGAGTGGTGGACGGACATCACCTGCGCCGTCTCGCGAGCGCGCCGGCCGCGGCGATGATCAACGCGAGCAGCGCGAGGAGGCCGTGTCCCAGCGTCGGAATCGGCTGCGCCGCGTTGGGCAGCAACGCCCCGTTGCCGCTCATCGGCACGATCGCCGGCGAGTTCGCCGCGTTCGACGGGATCGAGATGCTCGCCTGGCGCGCACCGGTCGCCGACGGCGTGAACGTGACCTGCACCGTGCAGGAGAACGTCGGCGCCAGCGAGACACCGCTGCAGCCGTCGACGGCGGTGAAGTCGCCGACCTCCGGACCGGCAAAGACGAGCGAGCCGATGTCGAGTTGGGCGCCGCCGGTGTTGGTGATCGTCAGCGGCAGCGTCGTCGACGTGCCGACGACGCGGGTACCGAAGGCGAGCGCGCCGACACTGAGCGTGGCGACCGGGACCGCCGACGCGGTGCCGGTGCCGGAGACCGCGAAGACGACCGGCGCGTTCGACGCGTCCGAGGCGAGCGACACGCTCGCCGAGCGCGCGCCGGTGGCCGCCGGCGTGAACACGACCGAGATCACGCACGAGCCGCCGGGGAAGAGCGTGCCGCTGCAGGTGCCGCCGGCGGCGAAGTCGCCGGGATTCGTCCCCCCGACCGTCAGCGCGCCGAGCGCAACCGAACCGCCGCCGACGTTGGTGACCGTGACCGCCAGCGGTCCCGAGGGAACGCCGGTCGTCTGCGCGCCGAACGTCAGGCCGTTGGGGAGATAGGCGAGCAGCCGCGACGGCACGACGAGCGTCGTCGCCGAGACGTCGACCGCGTAGGCGCCGGTGCGTCCTCCGAACGAGCCCAGTCCGATGAAGCCGTCGCCGAGCGTGCCGGTTCCGAGGTTCTCGGCGAACGACATGTTGAGGAAGGCGGACACCGCGACGGTGTAGGTGCCGGCGGCGAGCGCGATCGAGATCGTCGAATCGCCGCACAGGGCGGCGTCCAGCGTGCCGGGCGGGCAGGCGCCGTCGTCGCTCGAGGCGACGAAGGTGGCGGTCGGGCCGGAGCCGGCGAAGAGCGAGACGTAGGGGTCGAACCCGCCGGCGGCGATCGGATCGCCGGCGGCGTTGACGCCACCGGGGGCGCCCGAGGACCCGCCATAGCCCCACGACTGGATCGTGACCGTGGCCGGGGCGGCGAGGGTGAACGTGTGCAGCGCCGCGTCGAACTGCTCGTTGCCCGGATCGAGCTGGCCGGTGAAGCTCAGGCCCGCGGCATCGGCGGGCGGGATCGACGCCAGCAGCGAGGCGGCCAGCGCGGCGAGCACCATCGACCAGCCTCGGCTCGGCGCCCGCCGACGGGATCCCACGGGATCCGTCACGCCGACGCTTTCGTCTACGGAAACGGTCGCTGACACCGGAGGGCTCCTGGGCGGGTAACGAGCTGGGCCATTCTGCACCAAAACCCCGGTGCGCGGGGGTGCACCGAACGACCGGTTTCCCTATGCCGAACGGCATATGGACGATGCCCGGAGGCGAGGGCAGAGTCGGGCGACCGGTACCGACTCCCCCGAGGACACGCGATGAGCAAGGCGACCCGATGGCTGTCGAGTTTCTTCCTGGTCCTGTCCGCCACCGCCGCGCTCGCCCAGGGGAAGCCGGCGATCGTCCAGGACCGCGACGAGCCGGGCCGCAACCCCTACCAGCAGACAATCCAGATCACCCAGGACACGACTACCTGCGGCGCGCTGATGACCCTCTGCCAGGCCCTGTTCGAGACCGTGCCGAGCGGCATGCGTCTTGTCGTCACGCACGCCTCGGTGACCTATCACGCCGACCCGGCGTCGGACGACGCCCTGGTGTACTCCGGACCGTTGCAGTTGCCGACGTTCGCCCACCTGCTGCCGATGCCGGCGGTGCGCAATGGCACCCGGCACGTGGCCGCCGGCCCGGTCTTCTACGTCGCGGCCGAAGGCGCACAGCCGTACATCGTCGTCTCATCGGGCATCTCGGGACTCACGACCGGCAAGACGGCGACGTTCTCGCTGTCGGGGTATTTCGTCGCCGTGCCTTGACCGGCGCGGGGGGCGGGCCGCGACCGCGGTTTCCCGGCGGCCCGCCAACGCGTCATCCGCGATTTCAAGTCCCCGGCCGCGAAAATAAATCGTTCGACAGGCGACCCGAAAGCGCGTACTGTGCGCGGGCTTTCGAGAGAGCTTCGTTTTTCCTCC
>CAZQTL010000353.1:0-3016 GCA_964595975.1 uncultured Thermoanaerobaculia bacterium
CCGTCGCGTGGAACGGCGGCTACGGCTGCCTCCCCGGCACCTTCCGCGTCGCCGGGATCCTCCAGTACCGCGGCCGCCCGCAGCCTCCGCACTCGGCGCTGCGCTTCTACAACGACGGCACGCTGATCCACCTCTACGGCGACTTCACGCAGACCGGCGACTTCTACCCCGCGCTCCAGCAGGTCGCGGGCACCGCCTGGCAGCAGGTCGCGGCCGGCGGCCCCGACAGCTACAAGGTCGACTGCGTCGCCCTCGAGAAGCTCTGGCGCGACTGGTTCACCGCCCTCTACACCTCCGCGATGGAGCAGGGCGCCGGTGACTGGCTGCTCCCCTACCTCGCGCGCGAGGTCCACGGCGAGTGGCGGCTCGGCGCGAGCGCGTCGGGGGTCCTCCGCGCCGAGGCCACCGACGGCAGCACCGTCCCGCTCGTCACCCCCGGCACGCTCCGCGACGGCGCGCTCGCCACCCCGCGCTCGCGCACGACCTGCTTCTACAGCGACCTCGTCGCCGGCAACACGCGCTCGCAGTCCGGCTACCTGCCGCAGAAGTGGTCGCGCGACCCGAAGACGAAGGAGTACATCGCCCCGCCGATCTACTCCCAGACCCGCGGTCGCGGGATGGTCTGCGTCCCCTGGCCCCCGGGCGAGCTGCTGCTCTCGAAGTACCGGCGGGCCGACGACGCGATCGTGATCCCGGCGCTCCGCGCGGTCGCCCAGCTCCAGCGGCGCCGGCTGAGCCGCAGCCTCGACTGCGCCTATGTCCGCCCGGACGCCGTCGGCGACAAGCCGGCCTACGCCGCCTTCCGCGACAAGGCGCTGCACGACCTCTGCGTCGAGATGCGCAAGCGCCTGCTTCAACACCCGTCGCGGATGCTGGTCGAGTACGAGACGGCCCGCGAGGTCGACCCCGAGTACGCGAGCGCCCTCAAGGACGCCGGCGTGCCGACGACCGCGGCCCAGCGCGCCGCCGCCAAGCTGGCGATCCGCGGCGCACCCGGGCGCCCCGACGTCCTCGATCCGCAGGCACCGGCGCCCGACCCCGCGGTCCCGCCGCAGGGCGGGCTGCCCTTCGATCCAGATCCCGAGACAAGCCGCGGCGGCCCCAGTTGGCTCGGTCCCGCGGTCCTCGGTGGCGCCGCGCTGGCCACGACGATCGGCGTCGCGGTCGGCCTCGCGCGCAGCAGGAGAGCGAATGCACGATAGGGAGGTGGAACGTGAAGTGGGGAGTTCAGCAGGTCAGAGTCACGCTCGAGGACAGCGAGTCGGGCGAGACCGTCGTCATCGAGCAGAGCCCGGACGGCCGCGTCAAGTGTGAGGGTGCCAAGGCGCGCCGAGGTGAGCGCGCCGCCAACACCCCGCCGGCCGCCGCCGAGGCGAAGACGGCGCGCGAGCCCGAGGCGAAGGCCGACAAGCCCAAGCCCGCACGCAAGCGCGCCGCGAAGGAGGCCGGCGAGACGGGGCCGCGGAAACCTCGCGCGAGCCGCAAGCCGGAGCCCGAGCCGGAGCCCGCCCCCGCGCCCACGCCGGGGACGGCGCTCGAGTGGTCGCCGGTGAAGGATCACGAGTACGACGGCTTCGCCGCGCCCTCGGCCGCCGGCCAGTTCAAGGTGCTGATCAGCAAGAACTCGCAGTGGGCCCTCTTCTACGAGCTCAAGGGCACCTGGCCCAAGCACATCGCCTGCTTCGCCAAGCTCGACAAGGCGAAGCTGCGGGCGCAGGAGCTCCACGACGCCGGCTGGCCCGAGTCCGAGTTCGGGCCGATCACCGCGGGCCAGGTCGCGCGCGCCTGCCCGGCGCCGACGCGCGCGAAGAACAAGGGGACCGACAAGGGGAAGGACGAGGAGGAGACGATGAAGAAGCCCAAGGCCGAAGAGAAACCGACCGCCGCGCCGCCGGCCGCGCCGCCGAGCGCCGAGCCGACGCAGGCGCCCCAGGACAAGGAGCTGCTCACCAGCTTCGCCAGCGACCTCGACGCCGTGCTCGACGAGGACGAGGACGACTGACATGTCCACGAAGCCAGGCTCCATCTACAAGGTCGGCGCGCGCCGCTACGTCGACAGCCAGGCGCTCTACAACCTCGCGGGCACGCACGAGGTCGTCCCGCAGGCCGACGGCTGGCGCGTGCTCGCCGGGGCCGGCGCCGTCCGCTGTGCCCTGGTCGAGGGCCGCCCCGAGCTCCCGCGCCAGCGCGGCGCCCTCTACGAGCTGAGCGCCGAGGGCCGCGCCGACCTCAAGGCCGAGCGAGCCGCCTGGCTCGCGCGCGGCCTCGTTCAGCCGGCCGGCACCTTCGAGAGCTGGCCCGGCGAGCCGGCCGCCAAGGCCGGCTGCGGCTGCGGTGCGACGTGCGGATGCGGGCCTTGCCGCCTTCGCCACGGCCACGCGCAGCACGATCACTCGTAGCCCGAGCGCGGCCGCATACGCCCGCGCACCCGTTTGCAACATCGCGTGAAGCAACGCGCGCGCATCCATGCGCGCCGAAAGGCCATGCCATGAAACTGTCACCCCAAGAGCTCCAGCACTACTACGAGTCCCAGGGCATCCGCGCGAGCGACCTCCTCTCCGGAGAGACGCTCACCCTCGCCGAGCTGCCCGAGGGCGTCACCCTCACCGACGCCGACCGGCGCGAGGTCCAGGGGATCGTCGATCTCTGGAACCGCCTCGACGTGCTGTCCAAGCTCGACGCCGCCTACGCGGCCGAGCGGCGGGCCTCGAAGAAGCGCCCGGTAGACCACGCCGAAGCCTGGGCCGCCTCCCTGATGCTCGGCCGGATCCGCGGCTGCGAGGCGCGGCGCGACGTCATGCAGCGGATCGCCCGCGGCGAGGTCATGAGGCCGCCGCCGCGCACGCGGCAGCCCAAGGCTGGCAAGGCCGCCACCACCCCCACCGTGAAGCCGCCGCGCGGCTGAGAAGCCCACGAGGAGGACGCGATGACCCCCGCCGAGGCCCTGGACAAGCTGCTCCCGCGCTGGCGCACGAAGATGCTGGCGCGCTACTCGCCCGACTTCATCGACGGCTTC
>CAZQTL010000354.1:0-3012 GCA_964595975.1 uncultured Thermoanaerobaculia bacterium
CGCCGCCGCGCGCCGCAAGGCGCCGCGCGTCGACGAGACGCTGCACTTCCTCTGAGCCCCCCTTTGACAGCCTTCTGACCAAGGTCAGGGGTCGCTTCGTACCCGAGGCAGGCGACTCGCGGTCCGAGCTGCGCCAGATTTCGCTCATCACTTCCGTTCCGGGGGGTCATGATGCGAATCGAGAGCCCGAAGTCCTTCGTCGCCGCGAGAATCGTCCTCTGCGCCGTGCTGGCGGCGCCGCTCGGCGCCGAGGCGCAGGGCTTCCGCGTCGCCGACATCAACACCACCGCCGGCGCCTTCGATCTGCTCGAGGTGCCGCCGGGGGCCGTGCTCGGCGGGCAGCTCTACTTCGGTGTCCGGGACGAGGTCGAGGGCCGCCTCTGGCGTTGCAACGGCACCGCCGGTGGCACCGTGCCGATCGCCATTCCGACGCCGGGTTTCTCGAGCGACGTCCAGCTCGCCACCGCCGCCGGCGCGTTGATCTTCTTCGTCTACAGCGACCCGGCCGCCGGCAACGAGCTCTGGCGGACCGACGGCACCGCGGCCGGCACGTTTCGCGTCGCCGACATCCAGCCCGGGGTGGGCAGCTCCTCGATCGAAGAGATCGTCGCGCTCGGGTCGGCGGTGCTGTTCGTCGCCGACAACGGCGCCAACGGCGCCGAGCTCTGGCGCTCGGACGGCACGCCGGGCGGCACACAATTGCTGAAGGACATCCTCCCCGGCGCAACCAGCTCGACGCCGCGCGAGCTGACGGCGATCGGCGCTGCGGTCTTCTTCAGCGCCGACGACGGCACCAACGGCCGCGAGCTGTGGAAGTCGGACGGCACCCCCGCCGGCACCGTGCTGGTCAAGAACATCGGACCTGGCGCGGCCTTCGGCGACCCGTACGAGCTCACCGCCGTCGGCGCGACGCTGTTCTTCGGCGCCGACGACGGCACCAACGGCTACGAGCTCTGGAAGTCGAACGGCACGGCGGCGGGCACGCTGCTGGTCGAGAACCTCAATCCCTCCGGCGACGCCAATGTCGACCGTCTGATGGCGCTCGGCTCGATCGTGCTCTTCGTCGCCGACGACGGCACGAGCGGCCCGGAGCTCCACCGCTCCGACGGCAGCGCCGCGGGCACCTTCATGGTCGAGGAGATCGCTGCCGGAGCGAACGGCGTCACCGTCGGCGAGGGGTTCGCCCAGCTCGGCTCCTCTCTCGTCTTCTCGCTCGACGACGGCGTCAACGGGCCCGAACCGTGGAAGAGCGACGGCACCGCCGCCGGCACCGACCTCATCGCCGATGTCGTTGCCGGCGCGAGCGGCTCCGGGCCCGAGGCCTTCACCACGGTCGGCTCGCGCGTGGTGTTCAGCGCCTTCACCGCCGCCGCGGGGTTCGAGCCGTGGGCGACGAACGGAACCGGCGGCGGCACGACGGCCCTCGGCGACCTCCGGCCCGGCTCCGCTGGCAGCAGCTTCCTGCCGGTCGGCGTGGTCGGCGGCAAGCTGATCCTGGCGGTGACGCTCGCCCAGACGGACCAGGAGCTCTGGGTCTCCGACGGCACTCCGGCCGGCACGGTACCGCTGGTCGATCCGACGCCCGGGCTGCAGACACCGAGCGATCCGCAGGAGCTCTACGACTCGTTCGGAAAGCTCGTCTTCTCGGCCGACGACGGTGTCGACGGCCGCGAACCGTGGCTCTCCGAGGGCCACCCAGCGACGACGCAACTGATGTTCGACATCAAGGCGGGCGCACCCGGATCGAATCCGACCGAGTTCACCGCCTCCGGTTCGCGCCTCTTCTTCAGCGCCGCCGGCGCCGAGGGCCAGGAGCTGTGGAAGAAGACGGTGACCGGAGCGATTCTGGTCGAAGACATCTTCGCCGGCGTGGGCGGCTCGCAGCCGCACGATCTCGTCGACGTCGGTGGAACCCTCTACTTCACCGCCTTCACCAGCGCGGCGGGAGGCGAGCTGTGGCGGTCGCAGGGGTTCGCGGCCGACACGCAGCTGGTGACCGACATCTTCGCCGGGAGCGCCTCTGGCTACTCCGGAGACCTCGGCGCCAGCGGCTCCTTCGGCGGCGGCCTGCTGTTCGCCGGCGAGACGGCCGCCGCCGGTCGCGAGCTCTTCACCTCGACGGGCGCCCTCGGCAACGTCCAGCTGGTGGCCGACTTCGAAGCCGGCGCCGCTCATTCCGATCCCCTGATCGAGCGCGTCAGCGGCCTGGTCGCGTTCCTCTCGGTGAACACCGGCGCGGCCGGACGCGAGCCCTGGATCTCGGTCGACGTCGGCGCGGGCTTCACCGAGGTCTCGCTGGGCGACCTGAATCCGGGTCCCGACGGCAGCTATCCCGCCGACTTCGTCGCCGCGTTCGGGACCACCTATTTCGTCGCCGACAACGGCAGTAACGGCCGCGAGCTGTGGAAGACCAACGGCTCGGCGGCGACCACGACGATGGTCAAGGACATCTTCCCGGGGAGCTCGAGCTCGCTGATCTTCAATCCCGTCGCCTTCGCCGGCCGGCTGTTCTTCGGCGCCTGCGAGCCGGCGACCGGCTGCGAGCTGTGGACCAGCGACGGCACCGCCGCCGGAACGCAGCTCTTCAAGGACCTCTTCCCGGGAATCCGCAGCGGCGACCCGCGCTACCTCCAGGTGGTCGGCGACGATCTCTATTTCCGCGCCTGCGACGAGGCCGCGGGTTGCGAGCTCTGGGTGAGCGACGGCACGCCGCAGCGCACCCGGCGCGCAGCCGACCTGCGTCCGGGGCCGCAGTCCTCGAAGCCCGCCGGCGACGGCTTCGACGACGAGGCATCGCGCCTCGTGCCAAGCGGCAACTTCCTCTACTTCGCGGCCGACGACGGCACGGGCAAGGAGCTCTACGCCTTCAGCCTCATCCTGTTCGACGACGGCTTCGAGAGCCAGAACACAACGGCCTGGAGCACGACGGTGCCCTAGCGACTCGCGGTGCGGCGGCCGCGCCGCGATAGGCTGCGCGCGCCGTGACTTCCGAGGACGCCGCCCCGCGCCGCT
>CAZQTL010000355.1:0-3011 GCA_964595975.1 uncultured Thermoanaerobaculia bacterium
CGGCGGCTACGATCCGACGAGCACCCCGGCTTCCGCGCCGCTCATCCAGGCGCAGGTCGCCCTGCTGAAGCGCGAGGGAATCGATCCCCTGGTCTGGCCGAGGAACGCCGGTTCCTATCCGGGATACGTCTTCACCGGCGAGCCGCTCAGCCTGGCTTCTGGCCACTTCGGTCTCGGCCACGGCAGCGGCGCCCATGCGCCGGACGAGTACTTCGTCATCGACTCCACGAACCCGAAGGTGCAGGGTTTCGACGGCGCCGTGATGTCCTACGTCGAGTATCTGTACGAGCTGGCGAAGTAGAGCGGCCCGAGGGGCCGCTCGCGTCATGCGGACGAGGAGTCTCCAGTGACCGATGACACAGGCGTGCGCTACACCGCGGCGGAGGCGCTGGCGCGCCTGCGTGAGGGCAACGAGCGCTTTCTCCGCGGCGAGGCGCGCTTTCCGACCGTGCAGAAGGCGATCCTCGCGGATCTCGCCAGAGGCCAGCAGCCCTATGCGACGATCCTGGGCTGCAGCGACTCGCGGGTGCCGCCCGAGCTCGTCTTCGACGCCGGCTTCGGCGAGCTCTTCGTCATCCGGTTGGCGGGCAATGTCCTCTCACAGGAGGTGGCCGGAACGATGCAGTATGCCGGGGTCCACCTGAAGACACCGCTCGTCGTGGTGCTGGGGCACGAAGGCTGCGGCGCCGTGCAGGCCGCGTTGCTGTCGCTGCGCGAAGGCAAGCGAGAGAAGAGCCGCATCGAAGCGCTGCTGCAGAACATCCTCCCGGGCCTCGCCGGAGTCGACGCGGAGCTGCCCTGGGAGGAGCAGATGACGCGCGCCGTGGAAGCGAACGTGCGCTGGGCGATGCAGCGCATTCTCGAATCCCCGGAGGGACGGTCGCGGCGGGCCGAGGGGGTGATGCAACTGGTCGGCGCGATCTACGAGCTGGCCACCGGCCGGGTGCGTTTCCTCGAGCCTCCCGAGGAGGCCTAGCGCGATGCGCGCCCGGCTCGACGAGCTCGTCACGGTCCAGCTCGCACGCGCGAAGCGCTTCGTCAGGACGAAGCTGCTCTGGAACCACGCCTACCGTGCCTGGAGCTACCTGAGCTCGGCGCTCTGGGTCGTCCCGCTGGTGGCGATCCTCCTCGTTCTCGTGACCGCGCCGGTGCTGCGCGTGCTCGACAACTGGCTCGACTGGCGCATCGCCGTCATGCACGTCGCCGGCGCGCAGTCGCTCTACGAGACGGTCATCACCCTCACGCTTTCGTTCATCGTTTTCACCTTCGGCTCCCTGCTGGTCGCGATCCAGATCGCCGGTGGCCAGCTGACGCCGCGAATCATCGCCACCACGCTGCTGCGCGACAACGTCGTGCGCTACAGCGTCGGACTCTTCTTCTACTCGCTGGTCTTTTCGATCACCGCCCTCGACCGGCTGCAGGACCAGGTCTTCGCCCTGGTCTCGACCCTGGCGGCGATCCTCGGACTCGCCTGCATGGCGGTCTTCCTCTTCCTGATCGACTACGCCGCCCGTCTGCTCCGGCCGGTGAGTGTCGTGGCGCGGGTCGGCGACGACGGCCTGCGGGTGATCCGCGCGGTCTATCCGCAGCTCGCGCTCGCCGGCGCGGACGAAGCCGAGGACGAGCCGGCGGCTCTCGGTCCGCCGGCCAGGATCGTTCACCACGCCGGGCGCTCCGAGATCGTGCTCGCGGTGGACATGGAGACGCTGGTCGCCGAGGCGGTCCGCCACCAGGGGGTGATCGAGTTCGTGCCTCAGGTCGGGGACTTCCTCGCGCAGGGGGAGCCGCTCTTCGCGCTCCATGGCGGCGCCGCCGGAATCGAGGACCGCCGGCTCGCCGCGGCCGTCGCATTCGGTATCGAACGGACGATGGAGCAGGACCCGATGTTCGCCTTCCGGATCCTGGCCGACATCGCGCTCAAGGCGCTGTCGCCGGCGATCAACGACCCGACGACCGCCGTGCTCGCGCTCGATCAGATCCACCGCCTGCTGCGCGAGGTCGGCCGCCGGCGTCTGCGCGGCGAAGTGATCACGGACGAGCGCGGCGAACCGCGGGTCATCTACCGCACGCCGAACTGGGAGGACTACGTCAACGTCTCCTGCCAGGAGATCCGGAGCTGCGGCGCGAGTAACGTCCAGATCGCCCGCCGGCTGCACGCCCTGTTCGAAAACCTGCTCACGGCCCTGCCGCCGCACCGCCACCCGAGCCTCGAGCGCGAGCGCCGCCGCCTCGACGAGTCGATCGAGACGCTCTACCCGCTCGCCGAGGACCGCGCGCTCGCCCGTATTCCGGACTCGCAGGGCCTGGGCGGATCGTCGCGGGAGGCGCGCGCGCGAAGCTGAGCCGACGGACTGGCGCTGGGCGCCGGAACGGGCTCAGCGGAGAGTGCGGACCACGCGCGCCCCCCGGTTGGCGAGCGCTCTCGCCAGCGCATAGGGGGCGCAGATCAGCACCGGACCGATCACCAGCGCGGCCCCCGGCGAGACGACGTGGAACAGCAGCCACTGGGCGATGGCGTCGCAGAGGATCGCGGCGAGGACGACGTTGGCGATCGAAGCGAGGGCGCTGCGCATCAGCTCGCGCCGCGAGCCGCGTCCGGTGACGAGCGCCCAGATGTACGGCTCCCTTCCGGCACGCAGATCGGCGCGGCCGTCGCGAACGCCGAGCAGCAGGGCGACGACCGGCTGCAGGAGGAAGCGCAGGCGCCCCGGCCCGGTCAGGCGCGGGGCGATATCGGCGAAGAAGAGCGTGGTGAAGAGATAGAGCTCGCCGCGCTCGAGCGCCCGGCGCAAGGCCGCGGGTGCGGTCAGTACGAAGATCAGCACGAGCAGAACGAGCAGCAGGTAGGTCAGCCTGCGGTCCTTCTTCATGGCGTGCCCTCCCCGGACGCCGATGGAGGCCTCCGCCGGCGCTACTTCGCCGGAGTCTGGACCGCCTTCTTCGCCTCTTCGCGTCGCGCGCGGTCCTCGGCCATCAGTTTGTAGGCGACGTAGTACTTGTAGATGTTCGAC
>CAZQTL010000356.1:0-3008 GCA_964595975.1 uncultured Thermoanaerobaculia bacterium
CGGCGCATCGCAGACGTCGAAGTGGCCGGTGTCGAGGATCGGCTGGAAGTCCTGGTTCAGGGGGTTGCGGTAGATGCGTTCGTCGCCGGTCCAGGTGTCGACGACGTCGAGGGTGACGGCGACGTTGGTGAGGCCGGTGGCGAACAGCCAGAAGTTCTCGAAGCCGGCGAGGCCGCAGGCGTCGATCGCCTTGACGACGATCTCGACGTTGGCGTCGTCGAAGAACCAGAAGTAGCCCGAGTCGGGCGTCAGGGCAAAGGCGTGGGCGTTGCCGCTCGCGCCGGCGGCGGTGGCGTAGGAGGCTCGGACGCGGAAGCGGTCGTCCCGGAGGCAGAGCGTCGCGTCATCGCCGACGCACGGTGGCAGCGGCACTCCGAAACGCCGGGCGTAGACGCCGAACGAGCTGCCGTCCTGGCCGAAGCTCGACCAGGTGGCGACCAGCCGGGTGGAGCCGGCGATGGCCGGCGCGATCTGGTCGCCGCTGAAGGCCGCACTCAACGGGAAGTCGAGAACCAGCGGCGTGTTCGCGCTGTCGAAGCGGCTGGCGACGACCTGCTTGTCGCCGCTCACCAGATCGTGCTCCTGCCAGGCGACGGTGACGTTCTCCTCGCCGTCGCCGACGATCGCCGGCGCTTCGTGGCGGTGAGAGGTTTCGCTCTGCGGCTGCACCTCCGGGCCGGTCGCGGCGTTGCCGGCGAACCGGCGCAGGGCGATGACCGGCTGCGGCCCGATGGTCGAGCCGACCTCCTGCAGCGCGCGCTGCCAGGCGATTGCGAAGCCTCCGCCGGCGAAGCCGGCGACGGCCGGCGACGACTGGTCGTAGAGGGTGATCTGGGGCACCGCGATGTCCGGCGAGAGCGCCGCAAGGGCGCTGTCGAAGCGCCGGGCGACGACACCGAAGCCGCTGCCGTCGGCGCCGTCGCTCGCCCAGGCGACGACGAGACCGGCGCCGGCGGCGGCGATCGCCGGCTGCACCTGGTTGCCCGAGACGCTGCCGTTGAGCCGCACCTCGCCGGTGGCCGCGCCGGCGGCCGCGCCGGTGGCGGCGAAGCCGCGGCCGTAGACGTCGTTCGAATCGCCGCCCGCACCGACGCCGCTCCAGACGACGAAGAAGCGATCTCCCTGGGCCGCCACCCTCGGCGCGAGCTGGCTGCCGGCGGTGGTGACGTTGACTTGAAACTCATTGCCGATCAACGCCCCGGTCGCCGCCTGCAGCCGCCGGGCGTAGATGCCGAAGCCGCTGCCGTCCTGGCCGCTCGACGCCCAGGCGACGAGAAAGGTCCCGGCCGGCGACCAGGCGGCGGCGGGGGTGATCTGGTCCCCGGCGCTCGTCTGCGCCAACCGCAGCTCGCCGGTGAGCGGGCTGCCGGAAGCATCGAAGAGGCGGCCGTAGACGCCCGCGCCGCTGCCGTCCTGGCCGGTGCTCTGCCAGACCACGAGATACGGCCCCCCCGGCTCGCCGGCGACGGCGGCGGCGAACTGTGAGCCGGCGGTCGTCGTGTTGACCAGGCGCTCCGCTCCGAGGGGCACGAGCTGGGCGGCGAGGGAGCCCGGACCGGCGATCACGACGGCGGCGGCCAGCGCCGCGGCCAGCGTCGTCGCGGAGCGGCGTCGGAGCGGAGCGGAGTCGGAGAGCATTCAGCCGATCTTCTTTCCGTGCTCGTCGTAGGTGTGGACGCCGCGTCCGGTCTTGCGGCCGAAGCGCCCCGCCTGGACGTACTGCCGCATCAGATTCGAAGGCCGGAAGGTCTCGCCGAGCGTGGCATGGAGGTGCTCGAGGATCTTGAGCCGCACGTCGAGCCCGACGAGGTCGCCCATCTCGAACGGACCCATCGGATGATTGAGGCCGAGCTTGACGGCGGTGTCGATGTCGGTCGCCGAGGCCACTCCCTGCTCGAGCATGCGGAACGCTTCGTTGCCGATCAGGGCGTTGATCCGCGAGGTGGCGAAGCCGGGCACGTCACGCACCACGACCACCTCCTTGCCCATCCGCCGTCCGACTTCGCTGAGGGTGGCGACGGTCGCGTCCGAGGTCTCCAGCCCGCGCACCAGCTCGAGCAGCTTCATGAGGTGCACCGGATTGAAGAAGTGCATGCCGGCGAAGCGCTCCGGCCGGCCGGTGGCGCCGGCCATCTCGGTCACCGAGAGCGCCGAGGTGTTCGAGGCGAAATAGGCCTCTGGCGGACAGTGCCGGGCGACCTTGAGGAAGAGCTCGACCTTGAGCGCCATGACCTCGGGGGCGGCCTCGATCACCAGGTCGGCGCCGTCGACCGCCGCGGCGAGATCGTTCTCGAGCGCCAGCCGCTCCTTGGCGCCGGCCGCCGCCCCGGGGTCGAGCTTGCCGATCTCGACGCCCTTGTCGAGGTTGCGGTGGATGGCGCGTTCGGCGGCGCCCAGCTGGTCGGCGGCGACGTCGAAGAGGTTGGTGGTGTAGCCGGCGAGGGCGGAGATGTGGGCGATACCGCGCCCCATCGTGCCGGCGCCGAGGACGGCTACCTGGAGGATCGATCCGTTGGGGCTCTGCGAGTGGAATTCGTCGGCCATCGTCTTCTCCGCGTCGGGATCGGCAATCTGGAATCAGGAGACCGGGATCGAGCGCATGCCGGTCGAGCGCTCGGCGAGCGTCGACAGCTCATCGGCGATCGCCAGCGTGGTGCGCGCTGCCTCGGCGGCGAGCCGCTGCAGCTCGGGGGTCGTGCACAGCCGCTCGAGCACCTTGCGACCGAGCTCGTGATGGTGGACCTCCTCCGGCTGGATGAGGTCGCGGTAGAGGCGAGCCGTGTCGCTGTCGCCCATCTGCTCGCAGAGGGCGATGAACTGTTCGTTGCGCACCTTGGCGATCGCTTCGCGCGCGAAAGGGCCGGCGGCGATGCGTTCGACCGTGGTCTTCAGGCCCTTTACGTAGTGATAGAGCGGGCTGTAGCCGTCGGCGAGCGGATCCTCGCCGGCGACGTCGACGCCGAGCTCGGCGAGGCGCGCGACGATCAGCCGGTAGTGCTTCATCTCGT
>CAZQTL010000357.1:0-3005 GCA_964595975.1 uncultured Thermoanaerobaculia bacterium
CGGCTGCACCATGAGCGCCAAGAAGGACGGCATGGCGAACATCGGCGGCTTCCTCTGCACCAACGACGCCGCGGTGGCACGTCACGAGGAAGAGCTGCTCATCCTGACCGAGGGCTTCCCGACTTATGGCGGGCTCGCGGGACGCGATCTCGAAGCGATCGCCGTGGGACTCTACGAGGCGCTCGACCTGTCCTACCAGCAGTACCGCCACGCCTCGGTGCAGTACCTGGGCGAGCGCATCGCCGCGTCCGGCGTGCCGATTCTCCAGCCGCCGGGGGGCCATGCGATCTACCTCGATGCGCGTGCGTTCCTGGCGCACCTGCCGCGCGAGCAGTATCCCGGCCAGGCGCTCGCGGTCGAGCTCTATCGCCACGCTGGCATACGTAGCGTCGAGATCGGCTCGGTGATGATGGGGCGCCGCGACCCGGCGACCGGCGAAGAGCACTACGCCGAGCACGAGCTCGTGCGCCTGGCGATCCCGCGCCGGGTCTACACCCAGAGCCACATCGACTACGTCATCGAAGCGCTCGCCGAGATCGCCGCCCGGCGCGAGGAAATTCCCGGCATCCGCATCGTCGAGCAGGCGCCGGCGCTGCGGCACTTCAGCGCCGTCTTCGAGCCGGTTCCGGCAACCGCACCCCGAGCTCCCGCGGCGTCGGCCGAGACCGCCGGCGCCCGCCGCTGAACGTGGCGCGTCCTCGATCCGGGATCGCGATGCCTCCCGCCCCCGCGCCCCCACTCGCCCGCGTCCCTTCGCGCTGGAGCGACAGCGACGCCGAAGCGTTCGCCCAGGCGACCGCAGACCCAGCTCTCGGCGAGCGCATCTACACGTCGCGCCTGCTCGGAGCCGAACCTTCGCTGGTCCTTTGCGGCGGCGGCAATACGTCGGTGAAGTCGACGCTCGCCGACCTCCACGGCGACGACCGCGCCGTGCTGTGGATCAAGGGCAGCGGCGCCGATCTCGGCGAGATCACCTCCGCGGGCTTCGCCCCGGTCGATCTCGCCGGCGTCCGCCGACTGCTCGACCTGCCGGTCCTGGGCGACAACGCCCTCCTGCGGGAGTTGCGCCGGCTGCGGCTCGATCCCGACGCCCCCACACCGTCGTGCGAAGCGCTGCTGCACGCCTTCCTGCCGGCGCGGTTCATCGATCACACCCACGCCGACTCGGTTCTCGCCGTGCTCGACTCCCGCCACGGCGAACGCCTGGCAGAGGAGATCTGGGGCGCCGACCATCTCGTCGTTCCCTACGCCAAGCCCGGATTCGACCTCGCCCGCCGGGTACGCGAGCTGTGGCTCGCGGCCGGAGACAGCGCCCGGGCCTGGCGCGGAATCGTCCTGCTCCGGCACGGGATCTTCACCTTCGGCGCGAGCGCCCGAGAGAGCTACGAACGTATGCTCGCCAGCGTCGAGCGAGCTCGGCGGCGACTGCCACGCGCCGTCCGGAAGCCGGCGGACAGGCGCGGTCGCGAGACCTGGAACACTCAAGACATCGCCGCGTTGCGCTGCGAGGTCTCGATGCTCGCCGGACGGCCGCTGATCGCGCGCCTGGACGGCAGCCCGGCGACCCGCGGCGCCCTCGCCGACGCCCGGTTCCGCCGCGCTCTGGCCCGCGGGCCGCTCACGCCCGACCACGCGCTGCGCACCAAGCCCTGGCCGCTCTCCCTGACGGACCCGAAAACCTCTGCGCCGGCGGTGGCACGCTTCGGCCACGAGTACGCGGCGTACTTCGATCGCCACGCGGCCGGCCGTCCCCTGGCGCGCCTCGACCTCGCTCCGCGGGTGGCGCTCCTGCCGGGTGGCGGCCTCGTCGGCTTCGCCGATTCGCCGCGCGCCGCCGCCGCGACCCTCGCCGTCGCCCAGCACACGCTCGCCGCCGCTCAGGCGGCGCAGGCGCTCGGCGGCTACCGTCCGGCGTCCGAGGCCGAGCTCTTCGAGGTCGAGTACTGGGAGCTCGAGCAGGCGAAGCTCAGGGCGACGGCGGCCACACCGGCGCTCGGCGGCCGGGTAGCGCTGGTGAGCGGTGCGGCGCGCGGCATCGGCCGGGCCTGCCTCGAGGCGTTTCGCCGACGGGGCGCGGCCGTCACCGGACTCGACCGGCTCCCCCTCGGCGCGACCGGCTGCGACCTCCTCGAGGTGCGCGGCGACGCCACCGACGAGGCGACGATCCGTCATGCGCTCGACCGCACCGTCGCGAGCTTCGGAGGGCTCGACGCGTTGGTGCTGAACCTCGGCTTCTTCGCCGCTGGCGAGGAGATCCAGAGTCTGCCGGACGAACTCTGGCGGCGCGCCTTCGAGGTCAACGTCGAGGCCAACTTCCGCCTCCTCCGCGCCGCGGTTCCGCTGCTCGCTCTGGCTCCCTTCGGCGCTTCGGTGATCGTCATCGGCTCGCGCAACGTGCTCGCACCCGGCCCCGGAGCCGCCGCCTATTCGGCCTCGAAGGCGGCGCTGGTGCAGCTCGCGCGCGTCGCCGCGCTCGAGCTCGCGCCGCGCGGCATCCGGGTGAACATGCTCCACCCCGACGCCGTCTTCGACACCGATCTGTGGACGCCCGAGATGCTCGAGAAGCGGGCCGCGCGCTACGGGCTCACCGTCGAGCAGTACAAACGGCGCAACCTCCTCGGTTGCGAGATCACGGCGCGCGACGTCGGAG
This sequence comes from uncultured Thermoanaerobaculia bacterium, assembly GCA_964595975.1. GTDB lineage: Bacteria > Acidobacteriota > Thermoanaerobaculia > Multivoradales > JAGPDF01 > JAGPDF01. The sequence continues at coordinate 2,651 of CAZQTL010000357.1, forward strand.
AGCTCGCCGCGGAGCTCGCGGGCGACCTCTTCGCAAAGACCACCGGCGCCCAGATCTCCGTCGACGGCGGCAGCGACCGGGTCATCTAGCGCCCGCGCGCTAGGCCGCGGGCCCACCCGGGCGGGCGCCGTGCGCGGCGAGGAAGGTCTCGGGCCGGCTGAAAACCTTGGCCAGATTCATCCCCTTGCGGACCGAACCCAGGCTCACCTTGCCGGTCGCGAGAGCGGCGCCGAGCTGCAGATAGGTGCGCACCTTGCCGCGCTCGCGATAGCGCACTTCCAGAACGTGGCGCCACAGGTTCGAATACTCGCGGTAGAACTCCTCGAGCGGCAGCTTCGTCGGCAGCACCGCATGG
>CAZQTL010000358.1:0-1338 GCA_964595975.1 uncultured Thermoanaerobaculia bacterium
GGCCGGTCGTTGCGAGCGAACTCGATGCGCTCGGCGATCACCACGGTCACACGGTCGGCGGACGTCTGGTGCCAGATCAGCTCGGCGAACGCGGCCGGCGGACCGAAATAGAGCGTCGTCAGCGGCTGACCCGGGATCAGCGCGAACAAGCTCCCGGCCATGGCCACCATCGTGTCGGTCACCGGATGGAGCGTCAGCCCGCGCAGCGCGAAATCGCGGTCGGTGCCGCTCCAGCGCCACACCCTCAGCGCGGCGTCGTACACCGGCACGCGAACCGCCCGACCGAGTCCGGCGGCGTTGGCGACCGCCTGGCTGAATTGGGCGGCGGACAGCGGCGGATCGAACACGACGCCGAGATGCGGTCCGTCGAGCGGCGGCAGCTCGGGCGGCGGCGGCGGCCCGGCCCGCACGAATCCGTTCCAGCCGAATCCGCGCAGCCAGCGCTCGATCGGGGTCGCCAGCCCGGCGGTCTTCTCGTCGGGACGAACGGCCAAGTACAGGTCGGAGCGGTCGGGGGCCGACATCGACGCGGTCCGCGTCAGACCGAACGTCGGTGGCGCTCGGCCAGGATCTTCTCGACCGCCTCGATGCCGCGCTCGAGGCTCTCGAGGTTCGGATTGACCGCGAGCGCGCGCTTCCAGTATTCGATCGCCTTTTCGTACTGCTCGAGCTGGAGGTAGATCTGGCCGTAGCCGGAGAGCGCGCCGAAGTGGTGGGGGTTGCGCTTCATCACCTCGTCGCAGTCGGCGAGCGAGCGCTTCCACTCGCCGGCCATGTAGAGCGCGGTCGCACGCTTGTTCCAGCCCTCGGCGAACTCGGGCTTGCGGCGGATGATCTCCGAATAGGTCGCGATCGCCTCGGTGAGCTCGCCCGACTGCAACTGGGCGGCACCGGCCGCCATCAGCTTGTCGATCGCCTCGTCGCCGGAGCGGCTCCACAGCATCCACAGCGCCTGCTCGGCGATCCCGCGCACGAAGGCGCTTTCGTCGAACAAGCGTTGGCGCAGGGACTCGCCATCGGCGGGCTCGCCGTTCGCCGCGAGCCAGACCACCGCCTCGGCGCGGGTCATCGTGTTCGTCGATTCGAGCGCCGCGAGCGCCTCGGCGCGGTTCGCGACGCTGCCCGATTGCGCCTGGACGGTCGCAGCGGAGGCGAGGACGAGCGCGAAGACCAGCGCCCAGACGAGCGACGCGCTGCGCGCGGTCCAGCCGGTCGGTTCGACGGGTCTCATGCGGGCTCCATGCCGTTCTTGCGCTTGATGTCGGCGGTCGCGGGCGAGACGAAGAACGCGAGCAGCGCGCGCGCCTCGTCCGCGCGGGTCGACCGCGCCCCGACGCC
>CAZQTL010000358.1:1438-2980 GCA_964595975.1 uncultured Thermoanaerobaculia bacterium
AGGACGACGACGTCGAAGCGCTCGCCGGCGCGCACCCGCTTCGCCGCGTCGACGCCGCCGACCGCCTCGATCGAGGCCGCCGGACCACCCGAGCGCAGGGACGCGTCCGCCAGTTCGGCGAGCACCGCCTTCGTGGCCATCGACGAGATGCCGGTGAGGGGCGTCATGGGTGGGGCACGTCAGGAGGGCGCGGTCACCCCTTGTAGCGGCGCGACGGGCACGCGTCAAGCGCGCGGAAAAATCCCCTCGCCAGGACGGGGGCCAGGCGTAGCATTCGCGAAGTTCAACCGGAGGAGCGGACCATGTCGGCGTCGGATCATCGGTGGTGGAAGCACGGTCGCGCGATCGCCGTCGTCGGCATGGCCGGCGCGCTGCTCGGCGCGCCGATCGCGCCGGCCCGCGCCGCCGATCCGGTCACCGGCGACGGCGAGTTCACCAATCGCGGCTTCACGATGCCGGTCGCCTCGTCGGTCGCCTATCGCGGCAAGTCGCTGCTCGACAAGGAGGACGTGATCGTCGTGGCGATCAGCAACAGCCACTTCGACTTGCCGTGGATGGCGATGTTCCACGACCGCACGCGGATGATCGAAAAGCGCTTCACCGGCGGCGACACCGCGGTCGTCTACCTCGAGTTCCGGCCGAACGGTTCGTACAAGGCCCACCACTTCCATTTCAAGTCCGGCAACAACTGCGGCTACTGCGCCGGCAACATGGGCGTCGCCTCGACCGTCAAGATCGCCGGAGGCAGGATCGCCGGCACGATCAAGATCACCGACACCGACAAGACCGCGAACGTCAGGATCGACACGCCGATCCTCTCCGACGACCACGGCCCGGCGCTGCCGGCCGGCGGCGGCGATCCGGGCAAGGCCTATCTGGCCTACCACGAGGCGCTCGTCACCGGCGTGCCCGCCAAGGTCACGCCGCACCTGTCCAGGGAGAACGCCAGGTACATCGACGAAGCGGTCAAGAAGGGCAAGGGCGCGCAGATGATGAAGAACTACACCAGCGAGCACCCGACCAAGGCGGTGACGATCGTGCGCGGCTGGTCGAAGGGCGACACCGCACTGCTGCTCTGGGAAGGCGAGACCAGCATCCTGAAGCTCACCGGCGAGGCGGTGATGGTCCGCGAGGGCGGCCGCTGGGTCGTCGACGAGGAGCTCGCGGATGTGAAGATGCCGTAGTCGCAGACTGCCCCGACCCGCGCTCGATCGGCGCCTGGGATCGTGGGGTCGGCAAGAGGAGGTCGCCATGGATGTCGCGAGCCTGCTTCGCCTGCTCAGGGAACTGCTGCCGCCGCAGGCGTACGCGAACATCGCCGAGCAGATCCTGTGGCTGATGGAGAACACCGATCCCGACGCGTACGCGCGGATCTCGGCGCTCCTGATGGAATGGGTCCGCCAGTACTACCCGCAGTACCAGGGCTTGATGCGCGCGATCCTGCGCCAGGCGGCGCCGGCCGGAACACCGACGCCGCCGACCCCGCCCGCCCCTCCGCCGCCCGCGCCACCGCCCGCCCCCGCGCCGCCACCCACTCCCGCG
>CAZQTL010000359.1:0-2977 GCA_964595975.1 uncultured Thermoanaerobaculia bacterium
TCATCCGGAGATCCAGCGCAGCTGCCACAGGTCGCGGCGGCTGGTGTGGACCAGCGGGCGGATCGCGAGCAGCCCGGTGCGCCCGATGCTCTTCTCGAGGTAGGCCATCTCGTCGATCTTCGCGCGGGTCGCCTCGTCGACCTCGACGTCGAAGCCGTTCTCGCGCATCAGCAGGATCCCCTTGGCGCGCAGGGCGAGCTCGGCCGTGAGCCGCAGGTAGCACAGCAGGTCGGCGACGACCGGTCCCCGGAAGCGGCTGCGCAGCGTCGCGAGGTATCGGCCGGCCGGCGTGTCGGCGAATCGCCCCGAGCCGATCGATTCGAGCATCGCGACGTCGGCGTCGAAGCCGCGGCCCAGCCAGTCGCCGACCGCCTTTTCGCTGCGGCGGAACACGAAGTGCATCAGCGGCGGCAACGCGCCCAGCGTGGCGAGCGTGGCCACGCGCGGATGGCCGGTCAGGTGGTTGTACGCCGCGTGCAGGACGACCGCCGCGAGGAGTCCGGGAACGAACGCCCGCAGGCCGGCCCGTTCGTCGCGCTCGATCATCGCGAGACTCGACATCGCGAAGATCGACGCCGTCCCGCCGTGCATCAGCGCGGTGCCCAGGCCGCGGACGATCCAGGTGCCCAGGCCGGCGTCCGGGACGAGACGCTGGTACCAGACGTTCTCGACGATCGCGAAACCGGTGCCGACCGCGAAGCCCAGGATCGCGGCGTCGACGAGGAAGCCGATCCGGTCGGTGCGGATCAGCGCGACGATGATCAGCGCCTTGGCGACCTCCTCGACCGCCGGTCCCGCGGTGCGCGAATAGGTCGCGAAATCGAGTCCGGCGACCCCGAGGATCGCGCCGTTGACGAAGTAGCACGCGAGCGCCGCCGCCGCGCCGGCGGCGACGACCGCCGCGACCAGGCGGAGGCCGACGAGCTGGTAGCTGTCCAGCACGCGCAGCGCGGCGAGGAAGCCCACGACCGGCGCGAGCCCGACCAGGGCGTGGGTGGCGAAATCGACGATCACGATGGACGGATCGTAACCGCGGACCGCGCGGGACGCGACCGCCGGGCGCCCGCGGCGACCGCGGCCGGACGCCTCAGAGGACCTTGAGCGAGACCATCCACTCGTCGCCGCCGCGCCGCCCGTCGCGCAGGCCGACCGCGTAGCCGGCCGACAGCGTCATGTCGTACCAGTGCAGCACCGAGAAGCGCAGATCGAACTGGACGCCCAGGTTCGCGTAGTCCCGGCGGCGGGACGGCCGGTCGGGATCGGTCCACAGCGCCGAGGCGAACGCCGACGAGCGCAGCCAGGTCAGGTGGAACGCCTGCGTGCCGACCCGCTCGAAGACGACCGGCGGCGCGTTGAACTCGATCATCTGGCGGGCGAACGAGAGCCCGGAGAGCTCGTTGATGCCGAAGCCCGGGAACGAGTTCCACTCCCGGTAGCGCTTGACCGCGCCGCTGTCGACGACGTTGTTGCCGAAGCCGCCGAAGTAGAACGAGGCGACCGGGTCGTCGGCGTCGCCGGAGGACGCGCCGGCGACCGTGCGCGACCACACCGAGGCGTTGCCCAGCGGCAGCGCCCAGCCCAGATCGAGTCCGACGCGCCCCTGCGCCGAGGTCCGCCGGTTCGCCCGGTTCACCGTGGCGACGCCGGTCGCCGCGACGCCCTTCTCGTCGTCGACCGCGCCGATCGAGCGGCGCACGTCGGTGTAGACGAGCGCGACCTCCCCGTTCACCAGACGATCGCCGCCGCTCTCGACGTTCTGCGCACCCGGCAGCGTGTCGATCCTGTCGTAGAAGGCGGCATCGAGCTTGAGATCGAGGCGGCGCGGATCGTCCCAGATCAGCGAGTGGTCGTAGCCTCCCTTGAGCGCGAGCCCCTTGCGGCTCTTCTTGGTCGGCCCGAACAGGTCGTAGAAGTCCGATTTATTCCAGGACGCCTCGCCGTGCCAGCCGAGGTACTTGGCCTCGATACCGACATGACCGCGTTCCTTGCCGGGCAGGTCGCCGACCGGCGTCCAGGCGGCGGTGATCGCGATGCTGGCGAAGTTGAGCGGATCGGAGATGTTGAACCGGTAGCCGACGCCGCCGGCGTCCTTGTAGCCCTGCAGCACCGGGTAGGCGCTCTCGAGCGCGAGATGGGCGAGCGGGCGGTACGGCCCCTGGCGGAGGATCTCGGTCTCGTAGGCGGCGGCGGACGCCGGCGGAACCTGCCAGCCGGCGACGACCGGGTGCTTCGCCGCGACCTCGGCGCCGAGGAAGGTGATCGCCGAGACGTCCTTCAGCGGCTGCGCGTCGATGACCGCCGGCACGAAGCCTTCCGACGTGTAGGTGAGCACGACCAGCCGCCCGTCGGCCAGCGGAAGCGGCCGGAAGTAGCCGGACTCGGCGTTGGACACCGCCTCGATCTCGCCGGTGGCGACCTCGTAGCGGAAGATGTTCGACACGCCGGTGTAGTAGCTGCTGCCGTAGAGGTGGCGGCCGTCCTTCGAGAAGACGAAGCTCTCGGGCACCGATTGCCCGAAGCGGAATTCGGACAGCGGCGTCGTGTCGCCGTCGAGGAGCTTCGCGATCTCCCAGACGCGCACGAACTGGTCGCCGGACGATTCGCCCACCGACGCCGAGAGCAAGCGCCCGTCGGGGGAGACGTCGAGGTCGTAGGGAACCACGCCGTAGGGCAGCGCGACGACGCGACGCCACTCGTCGTACGGCGGGGCGAGCCGCACGACCGCGGCGAGTCCGTCCTCGTGGCGCACGCCCCAGATCGCCTTGTCCTTCGGATGGAGGACGATCTCGCCGACCCGCGCGTTCTCGAACAGCATCCGCGATTCGCCGGTCCTGACGTCGACCGCCAGGAGGTCGCGCAGCGCGAGGTTGTCGTTGGTGTAGAAGACGGTTCCGCTGTCCGCGTCGAAGGCCACCGACGCGACCTTGTAGAGCATCGCGCGCTTGATGTCGGCCAGACGCCGGACCTCGCCGGTGCG
>CAZQTL010000360.1:0-2967 GCA_964595975.1 uncultured Thermoanaerobaculia bacterium
ACGCCGGTGCAGGACAGCCGCGCCAACAGCTGGGTGCTGGCGCACACCTACACCTCGACCAACGGTGAGCGCCTGTTCATCTACGAGTCGCAGATCGCCCCGGGCAAGAACCACTTCGCCGGCGACACCGTAACCCTCTCGTTTTCCGGCGGAACCGGCCAGAAGAGCTGCGCGATCCTGTCGAACTGGAGCGGCCTGGTCGCGCCGAGCTCGGTCGATCGCATGAACGGGGCCTCCGGCAACAGCGCGGCGCCCACCGTCGCCACCAACGGCTCGACGACCCAGTCGAACGAGGTGCTGATCGCGTCCTTTGGCTTCGTGGCGCCGACCGGCGGCTTCACCTACGCCTTCCCGTTCAACCCGCTCACCGGCGTCTGCGATGCCCCGCACTGCATGTTCCCGGGCTACTACCTGCTGCCTGCCGCCGGCAGCTACGCGGCGACGCCGACGACCGTGAACGTCACGAATTGGGGCGGCCTGCTGGTGACGCTCAAGGGCGACAACACCATCTTCTCCGACGGCTTCGCCAACGGCACGACCTCCAACTGGTCGGCGACCGTGCCCTGAAACGGCGCCCGGCGGCGGACGAAGGTCAGTCGCCGGGGCCCTGGAGCTCGCGCAGCAGGAAGGCGCGCGCCCGCTGCCAGTCGCGACGGATCGTGCGCTCGTTGCGTTCGAGCGTCGCGGCGAGCTCGGCGTCGGTGAGGCCGGCGAAGAAGCGGCCTTCGACGAGCCGCGCGAGCTGCGGGTCGACCGCTTCGAGCCGGTCGAGAGCGCGGTCGAGCGCCACGACGTCGACCGCCAGAGCGTCGACGCGGAGATCGCCCTCGAGGATCTCGACCGGAGCGACGCCGCCGCCACGTTTGTCGGCGACGCGGGCGCGGGCGGCATCGACGAGAATCTGGCGCATCGCGCGGGCGGCGAGGGCGAAGAAGTGCTGGCGATCCTGAAGCGGGACGGGAGCGCCCTGCGAGATCTTGAGAAACGCTTCATGCACGAGGACGGTGGTGGAGAGCGTGTCCCCAGGCCGGCTCTTCGCCCGCTGGTAGTGGGCCAGCCGGTGCAGCTCGTCATAGACCGCGGCGAAGGCGCGCTCGAGGGCGCCGCGGTCACCGCCGCGCGACGCGGCGAGCAGTTGAGTGACGGAGTCGTCGGCCAAGCACCGCCACGATACGGCCGCTGCAACGCAGCGCGCAAGGTCGGTGTGCTGGCGACGCCTAGGGTGATGCCGCTGACCAGGCGAGCACTCCCGCCGACTCGAAGCCGTCGGCGAAGAGCCGGCAGGCGCCGGTCGAGATGCCGCTGTTCGTCACCGAGACGTCGTCGTTCGCCGTGAGCCGCGCGCCCCCCGTCGTCCGCAGCAGGCTGGGCCAGCAGCCGGCGACGCTCGCACCGGTTCCGTCCATCGCCAGGCGCGCGAGCGAGACATCGGTCGAGGCGCCCGCGATCTCCATGGACCCGGCCACGATGGACGCCGTCGCGCCCGCTCCTGCGATAGCGACGTCTCGCGTCACGACGATGTTCTCCGCGAAGGCCCTCGCTGCGAGCTCGATCGTCGTGCACGTGGCGTCCCGAAGCGCCGCGCCGATCGTGGGGTGACTGGCTTCGGGTACCGGGCAGGTAGACGCCGTAAGGGGACTGGCAAGAATCGATGCCGCGAGAGGGGACGCCCGCAGAAGCCTTCGCCACAATTCAACCGGTGCACCCGAGGAGACCATGATCAGAAGGCGCCGTAGGCATAGATCAGGAGCTGGAGGTTCCACATACGACCAACCATGGACCCGTTGCCGTCCCGCAAGTAGACCGAGACGTCGCCCGACAGAGTGTTGCGGGTCACTCCCGACCAGTCAGGCGGATAGTCATCCAGGCTGTTGCCACCGACGATCGGCAGAACCGCGCCGGGCGGACCCTGATCGAAGTTGATGTCCAGCCGGAAGTTGTTCAGGCTGTACGAGCTCCAGCTGAGAGTGATCGGATACGCGCTGCGAATCCATCTTCCGACCTCCGAAACCGTCAGGTGCCCGTTCCCGTCGTCGACGAGCACCCAGATGAGAGTGATCTGGGCGACCGGCGCCAGGTTGAACTCGTTCAGGGTCAGCGAGCTCAGTAGCTCCCCTTCGTTGGTCAGCCGAAGGCGCTCTCCGAGCGTCGCCGCGGGTACATCGGGCGCCGTGTTCGGTGCAGTGCTGGTCATGAACGAGATGGCGCCGTCGAGCTGGTCGAAGTTGATGAGCTGGGAGTAGCCCGTGCCGGCCATGGTCTGGACGCCGTTGTTGAAGTAGCTGTTGGCGTAGAGGCCCGGCCAGTCGCCGACCAGGGCGATGCCTTGCCCGCCTGCACTGCGCTGAAACGTCGCCATGGTGTTGCCGATTGCGCCCTGGGCTTCGAGCGCGGCGCGGGACGGGGCTGCGTCCTTGCCGATCGACACGCCGCCGCCGTAGCGGTTGATCAGCAGCGGCGCATCCTGCTGCTGGAAGGGGAACAGAGTGCTCGCCGTTCGCGCCTGCAGGCCGCGGCCGTCCATCGTCAGGTTGTATTGCGTGGTCTGGGGAAGCGGCGCGCGGTTCGACACCGTCAGCGCCCCGTCCTCGCTCGGCAGGCTTCCCACCGGCTGCATCGCCCGGTTGCCGACTGCCACCCGGTTGCCGACGGCGTTGAAGACGCGGGTGTCGGCTTCTTCGCTGTAGGAGGTCCAGATGCCGGCCGAGCCGGTGTCGTCCGGGGCACATGCCCAGGACCCGGTCACCCGCTTGGCGATCTGGCCGTCCGGGCAGGAGAGGCTGGCGAGCGCGTCGGCGTCCGGGGCGCAGCTCCAGTTGCCGCCGGGATCCACCTTGGCGATCTGCCCGGAAGCGCAGGCGAGCAGACTCAGGCGATCGTTGTCGTTGGCGCATTGCCAGATCCCCGCGGTCCGCTTGGCGATCTGGCCGTCGGGGCAGGAGAGGGCGCCGAGGGTGTCCTGGTCGG
>CAZQTL010000361.1:0-2954 GCA_964595975.1 uncultured Thermoanaerobaculia bacterium
TTCTACGGCTAGGTCGGACGGCCGCCCAGGGCCAACGATTCCGTACCTGAGTCGCGGGACCGGCGGAGTCACCCAACGGCGGCGAGAGCTCGGAGTGTGGACGCCCGGCTCGCCGGGGTCGTACGCTATTTGAGGCGGCCCCTTCGCCAGCCCAGAAGGAGGAGAGGCGTGATCCAGAGGATGGAGAAGGTCCTCGTAGCGGCGCTCGCCGGCCTCCTGTTCGGCGCGCTGGCCGGCGCGGCGGAGGAGGAGAAGCGGACCGAGATCGTGCCGATCGGCCGCCTCGAGGCCCGGGAGGCGCTCCTGGCCGTGCGGGTGATGGCGAAGTCGCGCGAGATCGAGGCGGTCGAGGCGCACGCGCTGTCGATCCACGACACCGAGGAGCGGCGCCGCCTGGCGTGGAAGGTCGTCGAGATGCTCGATCGCGGCGACGACGTCCGCTTCGAGCCCGCCACCTTCGATGCCGGCGACGGCACGACGCTCGCCTGCGTCTCCCTTCGCCACGCGTCGGCTGGCGATGGCATGCGGTTGCTCATGGGCCAGATCGGCATCCGAGTCGTCGCGAGCGTTCAGGAGCTCGAGGCCGTCCTTGTCCGTGACAGCCCGGAGCAGGTCGGCAAGGCGCTGCAACTCCTGAAGGACTTCGATCTTCCAGCGCCTTGAGCCGACGGAAGAGGCAGAGGGCGTCGCCAACCCAGAATGTCGCCGGACATTCGATGAATCCGATCACTCACTTCCTGGTCAGCTGGCCGTTGGCAGGCGTTCCCAGTCGGCTCCAGCGCACCGAGCAGCGGTGCATCGTCGGAGCCGGTCTCGCCCCCGATCTGGATGGCCTGGGCATCTTCCCGGAGTTGGCGACGCGCAACAGCGCCGATCCCGTTCTCTGGTGGTCGGAGTACCACCACTTGCTGGCACACAACCTGGCGTTCGGTCTCCTCGTCGCGGGGGCCGTCGCGGTGATTACCAGGCGCCTGAAGATCGGCGCTCTCGCGCTACTGGCGTTTCATCTTCACCTGGCATGCGACCTGATTGGTTCAAAGGGACCGGACGGCTATCGATGGCCAATCGCCTATCTCTTTCCGTTTTCGCTTTCTCGCAAATGGGCGGTCCCGTGGCAGTGGGCCCTCAACGCCTGGCCCAACGTGATCCTCACGATCGGCCTGTTGGCCTTCGCGCTCTGGTATGCGGCGCGAAGCGGTCGATCTCCCTTGGGGCTCATCTCAGACCGCGCCAATGGCGCCCTCGTCGTCGCGCTACGGAACCGATTTTCCCAGTCCGACTAGGTCGCTCTCAGGCGGCGCCGAGGCGCCGCAACACCTCCTGCATCTCGGGATTCCCTTCCGCCATTTCGACGAGGGTGCGGCCGTGGAGGTTGCCGGTGGCGCGGAGGTCGGCGCCGGCGGCGGCGAGGAGGCGGGCGACGGCGGGGTAGTCGGCGCCCGGGGCGCGACGATGGACGGAGCCGTAGGCGGTCCATCCCAGCGGCGGGCTCTGATGCGTCGGGTCGGGCGCGTCCAGCGGCACAGCGCCGAGCGCGAGGATGCGCTCCACCAGGCGCACGTTGCCCACCCAGCAGGCGGTGTGCAGCGCCGTGGCGCCGTCCACTCCCGGAGCTGCAGGATCGAAACCGAGGTCGAGCATCAGGTGCGCGGCGTCGAGGGCGCCGTGAAAGATCGCCTGGGCGAGGTGGCCGTGCTCGGCGCGGGAGAGCGAGGCGAGGAGCGTCGGGTCGGCGGCCACCAGCGCTCGCGCGCGGCGGGCGTCGTTGGCGAAGATCGCCGTGCGCAGCAGGAGGCGCGGCGAGCTCCGCGCCGTCAACAGGGCGAAGACCTCCTCGTGGCCGTACTTTTTCGCCACCGCGTGCGGCGAGACGCCGAACCCCAACGTCCAGCAGTAGATGTTGAACGGCGGCACGGGCGCATAGCCCGGCTCGTGAACGACCGCCGCCACCGCGGCCGGATCGGCGTCCAGCAGCCGCTCGGCGAGCGCGCGATCGCCGAGGCGCGCGGCCATGAAGATGTCGGGCGTCGCACCCCGGTCGAGGAGGTGCCGGGCGACCTCGGGGCGCTCGGCCAGCGCGTACTGCGCCGGCGTGGACCGGTGGTCGATGCAGCGGGCGTCGATGTCGGCGCCGTGGTCGAGCAGAAAATCGGCGATCGCGACGCTCTGCGCCTCGTGCAGCGGCTGCCGGCCGTCACCGCCGCGCGCGTGGACGAGCGCGGGGTCGGCCCGAAGCATCGCCGCCAGCTCGGCGAACCAGCCGAGGCGCGCGGCGACGTTCGCCGTCAACGTCGCGCCGCGCGCCAGCAGGAAGCGCGCGGTCGCCTCGTCGGCGCCGTCGAGGACGGTGTACGGGCCGTTCTGCCAGTCGCTCGCGAGGTTCGGGTCGGCGCCGGCCTCGAGTAGCAGCGCCAGGAGCGCCCGGTCCTTCGCCGCGAGGTGCGCGGCGCGCTGGCCGAACTCGAACAGCGGCTCGTTCACCCGTTCGCGCACGTGCGGCGCGGCGAGGAGGCGGGCGACTCCCGGAGCGTCCCGGCGCAGCACGGCGGCGCGGAACTCCTGCAGGTCGCGCTCCCGCAGGCTGGCGACGAGCTTCGGCCACGACGGAAAGCCCGCCTCGCGCGCGATGGCGAGCTGCGCGTCGGCGAGCTTCAGCGGCCGGGCGGCATCCCCCGCGTCGGTGCGGACCGCGCGGAGGCGCGCCAGCGCGTCGCGGGAACCGGCGCGCGCCGCGCGCAGGAGATCCTTGGCGAGCTTGCGCTGCTGTTCGAGCTGGAGCGGGGTGGAGACGGGACGGGGCGGACGGGAACTGGGCACGGACGACCTCCTTCGTAGCGCGCCCGTGTCCGCATCCTGGGCAGAAGAAGGGTCGGGGTCTCGAATCGAGGCGACCGCAACAGGTGGGCGCTGCCCTTTCCGCGGACCGGTGGCGTCCCGCAAACGCCGCCGGGAGA
>CAZQTL010000362.1:0-2943 GCA_964595975.1 uncultured Thermoanaerobaculia bacterium
TCGAGCAGTTCACCAAGGACACCGGCATCAAGCTCAACCTGCAGATCTTCACCGGCAACGAGGACGCGATCAACAAGATGCGCGCGTCGCGCGGTCAGGGCTACGACCTGGTCACGCCCGGACTCGCCTGGGTGAGCGCCGGCGTCGACTTCGACTTCTACCAGCCGCTCGACACCGCGAAGATCAAGAACCTCGACAACGTGGCACCCGACTTCCGCCGCCGGGCCGAACAGCTCGGAGGCTCGCGCGGCGGCAGGATGTACGCGGTACCGTTCACCTGGTCGACCGAGGCGCTCGCCGCCGCCGCCGACCTGCCGCTCGAGGCGGGCAAGGCGTCCTACGGCGCGCTCTGGGAGCCGACCTACAAGGGCAAGGTGGCAGCGCGCGCGCGCACGCTGCTCCTGGCGACCGGCCTGTGGATGGAGCGCACCGGGAAGATGGCGCCCGGAACGATGTTGAAGGCGTACGGCGACGAGGCGACGATGAGGAAGGCCTACGGCCAGACGCTCGATTTCGCGATCGCCAACAAGCCGCAGATCAAGCAGTTCTGGCTCAAGGGCGGCGAGCAGAAGGCGGCGTTCCTCCAGAACGGCTGCGTGCTCGGCATGACCTGGGACAGCATCCTCTTCGGTCTGCAGAAGGAAGGGCAGAAGCTCAAGTTCCTCGCGCCGGCGGAAGGCGCGTTGACGGTGATGGACACCCATTGCCTCGCCAAGGGCGCGAAGAACATCGAGCAGGCGTACGCGTTCATCAACTGGTCGCTGCAGGCGCCGATCGGCGGCCTGATGTCGAACAACGTCGGCTACAACAGCGTCGTCAAGGGCGCCGAGCAGCACTACAGCGACGCGTACAAGAGGTTCTTCGCCTCGGCGTTCCCCGGGGACGCGGTTTCGAAGATCTTCATCCAGGGCACCGAACATCCGTGGTTCATCGCCGAGCGGCAGCGGATGGTCGATCGGCTGCTCGCCGCCTGAACGCGTCGGCGAGCGACGCCCGCCGCGGCGACCGGCCGCGGCGCGGCGGGGGTCAGGTCGACGGCGAGGGCTCCGCGGCGGCGGACCGCCCGCCGCGGCGGCGCACGATTTCGTAGGCGACGCCGCCGGCGACGGTCGCGACGACCATCGCGAACGCCAGCGCGTTGACCGCGGGGGTCACGCCGAGCTTGAGCTTCGCCGCGATGTAGATCGTCAGCGTCTCGTCGTTGCCGATCGTGAAGAGCGTCGTGTTGAAATTGTCGAACGATTGCATGAACGCGAGCGCCGCGGCCGACGCGATCGCCGGTTTCAGATAGGGCAGCGTGATCGTCGCGAAGACCTGGAGCGGCGTCGCGCCAAGATCGAGCGCCGCCTCCTCCTGGGTCGCGTCGAATCGCTGCAGCCGTGCGATGAAGATCAGCATGCAGTAGGCGCTGATGAAGCTCGACTGGCCGAGCACGGCCAGCACCCAGGATCCCTGGACCTGGGCGACGCGGTCCCAGAAGATCGCCGTCGACAGGCCGATGACGATGCCCGGCAGCAGGATCGGCGAGACCAGCACCGCGTAGAGCGCGTTGCGCGCCGGCGGGCGGTAGCGGGTGAACAGCAGGGCGCCGCCCAACCCCAGCAGCGTCGACAGACCGAGTACGCAGACGCCGATCAGCACGCTGCGCCCCAGCGCGTGCCACAGCCTCGCCTCGTTCCACGCCGCCGCGAACCATTGCAGCGTGAAGCCGCCCCACGGCGTCAGCATCGGGAAACGGCTGGTGTTGAACGCCGCCGCGACCATGTACGCGAGCGGCACGAACAGGTAGGCGAAGAAAAGCGCGACGTAGACGGCGACGACAGCGCGGAGAACGCCGTCCTCCCGCTTCATCGCGCGACGTCCTTGAGGCCGACGCGGAACACCGACATCATCGCCAGGATGAAGACGACGCACAGCAGGACGAGGCAGAAGGCGTAGGCGGCGCCCATGTTCCAGTTGATCGCCTCGAACTGGTTGTAGACGAGCTGGGTGAACCAGAGGCTGCGCGTCCCGCCGAGCATCTGCGGCACCGCGTAGGACCCGGCGGCGAGCATGAAGGTGACGATGCAGCCGGACGCGAGGCCGGGCTTGGCGTGCGGCACGACGATGTCGCGGTGCACCTGCCACCACGACGCGCCGAGATCGCGGGCGGCCTCGATCTGGTGCGGGTCGAGGCTCTCCATCGCCGACATCATCGGGAAGACCATGAACAGGATGTACGTGTAGACGAGGCCGACGACGACGCCGACGTTGCGGGCGAAGAAGTCGACCGGCTCGGCGACCAGTCCCAGGCCGACGAGGACCTGGTTGAAGAACCCGTTGTGGGCGAGCAGGAGCTGCCAGGCGAAGCTCCGCAGCACCTCGTTGATCCAGAACGGCACCAGCAATCCGATCATCGCGTAGCGGACCCAGGTCGCGCGGCGGGACCGGGCGAGCAGGTAGGCGATCGGATAGCAGACGACGAGCGCGACGAGCGTCGTCAGCACGCTCGCCCAGATCGTCTTCACGAAGATCGCCCGGTTGAACTCGTCGCCCACGGCGATCGTGAAGTTCGCGACCGTATGGACGTCCGCCGGACCGCCCCACTGCGACGGCGGAAGGAACGGCCGGAACGCGAAGTCGACCATCACCGCCATCGGACCGACGATCAGGACGAGGATCCAGAAGCCGCAGGTCAATGCGACGAAGACCAGGCCGGGGAGGCCGAATCCGCGCGAGCGGCTCATGCGCGCCGCCCGGGCGGCAGGACGATCGCGTCGTCGCCGGAGAACGTCGCCGCCAGCGGGGCGCCGATCGCCGGGACCGGGTCGCGCCCGTCGTTGGGCATCGTCAACCGGAACACCGTCCCGTCGTCGCGCCGGAGCGAGAGGTCGACCGACACGCCCTCGAACACCGCGTCGACGACCGTCGCGTCGAGCCGGTTGACCGTCGCGTCCGGCCGCC
>CAZQTL010000363.1:0-2921 GCA_964595975.1 uncultured Thermoanaerobaculia bacterium
ATGCTCGCCGGTGTTGAAGCCGGCGACGATCGGGTCGACGATGCGGGCGGCTCCGTCGACGATGTCGAGTGGGGGGTGGAAGCGGTGGTCCGCCCGCTTGCGGGCGGCGATCTCCGCCGGGTCTTCGTCGGTCACCCAGCCGGTGTCGACGCTGTTCATGTGGATGCCGTCGTGGTGGTAGTCCGCGGCTGAGGTGCGGGTCATCATGTTGAGCGCCGCCTTCGCCATGTTGGTATGCGGGTGCCGGGTGGTCTTGAGGTTGCGGTAGAACTGGCCCTCGACCGCCGAGACGTTGACGATGTGCTTGTCGCGCTCCGGAGTTCGCAGCATCAGCGGCTTCAGGCGGCCGTTCAGCACGAACGGCGCCACGGCGTTCACCAGCTGAACCTCGAGCAGCTCGACCGTCGAAACCTCGGCGAGCGACAGCCGCCAGGAGTTGCGCCCGCGCAGGTCCACCTGCTGCAGGTCCTGGTCGAGAAGGCCGGCAGGGAAGAGGCCGGGCTCGCTCGAGATCTCCTCGGGCAGCAGGGCAACCTGCGACAGCTCGGCCGCGTAGGTCAAGCCGACCCCTCCGGCGCCAGCTGCCAGTCCGTACTGCGGCGCGGCGGAGCGCGTCACGGCGCCCGCTCCGGCGAAACGCTGCGGGTCGCGCAGCTCCTCGTAGCTCTTGAGCAGAAGTCGATGGCGCTCGTCGAGCGTGTCGAAAGCCGCGACCTCGCCCGCCATCATGTGGCGATAGAAGTCGGGCGGCCGGCGGACCGTCTGACAGGCGTTGTTGACGATGAAATCGAGGCGCTGCCGGCCGCCGTCGCGAGTCAGCAGGAGGTGGCAAAAGGTCTCGACGCTCGGCGTGTGGCGCAGGTCGAGGCCGAAGATCTCGAGCCGGTGGGCCCAGGAGGCGAAGTCGGCCTCGCGCGCGTAGCGCAGCGCCGAGTCGCGCGGGAAGCGCGTGGTCACGATCAGGTGGGCGCCGGCCCGCAGCAGCTTCAGTCCGGCCTGATAGCCGATCTTCACCCGCCCGCCGGTGAGCAGCGCGACCCGGCCAGCGAGATCGGCCGACTCCTCGCGCTTGGCGAAGTTGAAGTCGCCGCAGTCCGGGCAGAGCTGGTCGTAGAACGCATGCAGGGACCGGTAGTGCTCCTTGCAGACGTAGCAATGGCGCTCCTCGAGAAGCACGCCCGGCGCCGCAACCGGGCCGGCTGCGGCCTCGTCGAGCGCGCGGTCGGCCGCCTCGTCCACATCCTGGGCGGCGAAGTCGGCCGGCGGATAGACGTTGGGCGAGGTGACGGGCGGCTTGCGGCGAAGCTCGCGGATGCCCGCGGCCTGGAAGAGAGTCTCGTCCCGGCGCACCTGCTGGGCGCGACGCTCGCGCGTCGTCGCCTTCACCAGCCTCCGCCGGGCACGCGGGTCCGGATGCGAAACCTGCCGCGTCGCGCGCAACAGCCGCTGACGTGCATCTTCCGGCACCCGGGCGAGGAGGCCGCGGTCGGCCTCGACGGCTTCGAGAAACTCGGACGCCGCCTGCATCTTCGCCAGCAGCGCGCTGTCGAGCTCCGGCGCAGGCGTGTCGCCACCGGACCCGGCGGGCTGGGGAACTCTCTCGGTCATGAGCCAAGTCTACCTTCTGGGGCGACGCGACCTCGCCCGCCGCCTTCGGCCGCGGCCGTCATCCAGAAAGCCACGAGAGGCGTACTACCCAGCAATCGGAGGGAACTCCTCCGGACCGAAGCCGCGGGCGACGTCCCCCGCGAACCGAGGCGGTCGTGGCGCGACGCCGCCTCTCTTTCGCAGCAGGCACCATCCAGGAGAATTAGATGAAGTCCGCACGCACGCTTCTCGCCTTCTCGCTTCTCGCTCTGACTCTCGCCGCGGGTTCCCACGCCGCAACGCCCCTCAACGCGCTGCTCTCCGTCGACAACGCCACGGCCAATCCGGGAGGCGTGGCGCGGCTGCGCGTGGTGCACAATTCTCCGGATGCTCCCAACGTGGATGTCATCGTCAACGGCGGCGTCGCGCTCGCCGACGTGCCGTTCGGGGCGATCTCCGACTACCTGTCGGTTCCGGCCGGCAGCTACAACGTCAAAGTCTCTCCGGCCGGAGCCGCCGCCACCGGGCCCTACGTCATCGATGCCGACGTCGCGCTGACCGCCGGAACCGACTACACGGTCGTCGCGAGCGGCGTGCTCGCCGAGATCTACCCGGCCGTCCTCGTCGACGACAATTCGGCGCCCGCAGCGGGCAGCTCCCGCGTGCGCTTCTTCCACGGCTCGCCGGATGCCCCGGCGGTCGACATCGCCCTGATCGGCGGACCCGTCCTGATCGCCGGAGCCCCCTTCGGTGCCAATGCCACGATCACGGTGCCCGCCGGAACCTACGATCTCGAGGTGCGCGTGGCCGGTACGACCACGGAAGTCCTGCAGTTGCGCGGACTCGCTCTCGCCGACGGCGTCGTCTACACGGCCTACGCCTCGGGCCTCGTGGCCGACGGTTCGGCGGACCGCACCCTCTACCTCGGCGCGGACGACCGCTTCCGCGTCGACGCCACCTTTACCGACTTCGCGGGCAGGAGCGGCGTCGCCAAGATCTTCCACACCACTTCGCAGACCGGCCAGTTCTGGTTCTTCTCGCCCGAGAACATCGAGCTCCTCATCAAGGTGATCGACGGCCGCGCCGTGAACAACGCCTTCTGGCTGTTCCACGGCTCCGCCTCGAACGTGCAGTACACCGTCACCGTGACCGACACGGTCGCCGACGTCCAGAAGGTCTACACCAATCCGCTCGGCACCTTCGGCAGCGACGGCGACATCGAGGCGTTTCCGCAATAAGAAATTCGCAACTTCCAGGACGACAGCCCCGCTTCATCGGCCGGCACCGACTTGCGATTCGGTGCCGGCCGCTTCTTTTCGCCGTCAGCGTCGCGC
>CAZQTL010000364.1:0-2920 GCA_964595975.1 uncultured Thermoanaerobaculia bacterium
TGCTGCCGGTGACCGTCATCACCGGCTTCCTGGGCAGCGGCAAGACGACGCTGCTCAACCGGCTGGTCCGCCAGCCCGGAATGGCGGCGACCGCGGTCGTCATCAACGAGTTCGGCGAGATCGGCATCGACCATCTGCTCGTCGAGACCAGCACCGAGATGATGGTCGAGCTCAACAACGGCTGCATCTGCTGCACGATCCGCGGCGACCTCGCCGACAAGCTGGGGTCGCTGGCGATGTGGATCGACACCGGGAAGATCCCCCGCGTCGACCGCGTCGTCGTCGAGACGACCGGGCTCGCCGACCCGGCGCCGATCCTGCACACGCTGATGGTCGAGCCGGACCTGCTCGCGCGCTACCGGCTCGGCCGCCTGGTCACCGTCGTCGACGCGATCGGCGCCGCGAGCTCGCTCGACCGCTTCGCCGAGGCGGCCAGGCAGATCGCGGTCGCCGACCTCATCGTCGTGTCCAAGACCGACCTCGTCGGGCGCCATTCCGACGCCGCCTCGTACGCGCGGCTGCGCGATCGGGTCCGCGCGCTCAATCCGCGCGCGCCGCTGATCGAAGCGACGATGGGCGAGGTCGATCCGGCGCTACTGCTCGGCGAGCGCGGCGACGACGCCGCCACGCTCCTCGCCGCCGCGGACGCCGGTGTCGAGGGCTGCGAGCGGTGCGAGTCCGGCGAGCCGCACGACCACGCGCACGACGTTTCCGGCCACGGCGGCCCCGATCATCGGCACGACGACGCGATGCGCGAGGCCGGCATCCGGAGCTTCGTCGTCGAGCTGCCGCGTCCGGTCGACGGCGAGCGGTTCAACGCCTTCGTCCAGGCGCTCGCCGCCGAGTTCGGCCCCAAGCTCCTGCGGATGAAGGGCGTGTTCGCCGTCGAGGGCGAGGACCGCCCGGCCGTCGTCCACGGCGTCCAGCACGTGTTCTTCCCGGTGACCTGGCTCGAGCGGTGGCCGGACGGTCCGAGGCGGTCGCGCTTCGTCTTCATCACCCAGGACCTGCCGCCCGACCCGGTGCTGCGCCGGTTCCGCGAGACCTTCGGCTGACGCCGGCCGGCGGCGCGATGATCGATCTCAAGGCGCTCGGCGTCTTCCTGACCGTCGTCGAGTGCGGCAGCTTCACGCTGGCGGCGAAACGACTCGGCCGTTCGCAGTCGGCGGTGTCGCAGTCGGTGCGCGAGCTCGAACACGACTTGGGCGTCGTGCTGATCGACCGCGCCAGCCGCCCGCTCGCCGCGACCGCGTCCGGGACGATCCTGCGCGAGCACGCCAACCGGCTGATCCGCGACGCCGAGGCGCTGAGCGCGAAGGTGCTCGACGGCACCGGCGCCAAGGTGCCGGAGATCCGCATCGGACTGGTCGATTCGTTCGCCGCCGCGGTCGGCCCGGCGCTGATGAAGACGCTGCTCGAGCACGCGGTGAACCTGACGGTCCACTCCGGGCTGACGTCGAACCTCGCGGAGTCCTTCGTCCAGCGCAAGGTCGACATCATCGTCGGCAACGATCCGATGGAGGAGGTCGACGGACTCGACCGGCACGAGCTGATGCGCGAGCCCTATCTGGTCCTCGTGCCGGCCTCGATGCCGACCGCCCCGGGCGACGCCGGGCTCGCGAAGCTCGCGCGCGACTATCCGATGATCTGCTACAACCCGGAGTCGTTCCTCGGCGCCCAGATCGCCCGCCAGCTCGCCAACCGCGACATCCGCGCGACGCGGCGCGTCTCGGTCGACACCTCCGACAGCCTGGTCGCGATGGTCGCCGCCGGCATCGGCTGGACCAGCACGACGCCGCTGTGCCTGTTGCTGGCGAGACCCTACCTGCCGCGCGTGCGCGTGCTGCCGTTCCCCGGGCCGCGCTTCTCGCGCCGGCTGACGCTGGTGTCGCGCAGCGGCGAGCACTCGGCGCTCGCCGCCCGGCTCGCCCGGATCGCCGTGCAGATCCTCGGCGCCGAGGTCCGCGCAGACTTGAAACAACTGCTGCCGGGGCTGCAGGACCGGATCACGCTGGCCGCCCGCCCGGCTGCGCCGGACCGCGAGAGGAACGGATGAACGACGCCGCGGCCGCGGTCACGATCCGCTACACCCGCTGTCCGGTGCCGACCGCGACCGCGGTCGCGCTCGCCAACGGCGCGTTCGACGCGCTCTACGCCGACGGCGTCTACCGGTTCCGGGACATCGCCGAGCTCGGGCCGGTGGCGGCGGACGCCCACTACACGCACGCGATCGACTACTTCTTCCGCGACGGCGGCGGCGGGCCTCCGGTCTGGGCGCGCGCCAACGGCGCCGACAGCCGCCTCGTCGGCGTCACCTTCATGGAGGAGCTGCTCGGCGTCTGGGTCCGCGCGGACGATCCGGCGGGATCGGTCGCCGACCTCGCCGGCCGGCGGATCGCGCTGCCGCGCTGGCCGGGGCTCGTCTTCGACTTCTGGCGCTTCGCCGCCCTCAAGGGTTTCGCGTCGGCGCTCGCGCGCCACGGGCTCGCCGAGCACGACGTCGAACGCGTCGACGTGATCGAGACCGCGGTCGGGGTCGTCAGGCCCTCCGGCGACGGCGGCGTCCGCGAGCCCGGACCGGGCCGGCCGCACGGGCACCAGCAGCAGCTGCGGGCTCTGGCGGAAGGTCGGGTCGACGCGATCTTCGCCCGGGGCGCCGACGCGGTGCGCATGGAACGCGCCGCCGGCGGCGCCGTGCGGCTGCTCTACGACCTGCGCGACTCCCCGTCGCTCGACGATCGCGTCAACAACTCGTCGCCCCGGCTCGTCACCGTCGGCGCGCCGTTGCTGCGCGACCATCCGGAGGCGGTGGTCCGCTACCTGCAGGGCCTGCTGCGCGCCTCGACCTGGGCGCTCACCCGCGCCGACGAGGCCGCGCGGATCCTGGCCCGCGAGTGCGGGATCGACGCGGCCGACATGG
>CAZQTL010000365.1:0-2901 GCA_964595975.1 uncultured Thermoanaerobaculia bacterium
GTGTCGACGTCGAGGTCGTTGGTCGGCTCGTCGAGCAGCAGGAGGTTGCCGCCGCTCTTCAGGATCTTGGCGAGATGCAGCCGGTTGCGCTCGCCGCCGGAGAGGTCCTTCACCTTCTTCTGCTGGTCGGCGCCGCGGAAGTTGAACGCCGCGCAGTAGGCGCGCGAGTTGACCTCCTTCTTGCCGATCAGGATGAGGTCCTTGCCGCCGTCGGAGAGCTCCTCCCAGAGGGTCCGGTCGCCGGCGAGCGTCTCGCGGCTCTGGTCGACGTAGGCGAGCGCCACGGTCTCGCCGATCCTGA
This sequence comes from uncultured Thermoanaerobaculia bacterium, assembly GCA_964595975.1. Classification (GTDB taxonomy): domain Bacteria; phylum Acidobacteriota; class Thermoanaerobaculia; order Multivoradales; family JAGPDF01; genus JAGPDF01. The sequence continues at coordinate 302 of CAZQTL010000365.1, forward strand.
GCTCGCCCGAGTCGGGCTTCTCCTGGCCGACGATCATGCGGAACAGCGTCGTCTTGCCGGCGCCGTTCGGGCCGATCACGCCGACGATGCCGCCGCGCGGCAGGAGGAACGAGAGCTTGTCCATGAGCACGTTGTCGCCGTAGGCCTTCGACAGCGACTTCGCTTCGACCACGAGGTCGCCCAGGCGCGGACCCGGCGGGATGTGGATCTCGTTCGGATCGCGGCGTGACTCCTGCGCCTGCTCCTCGGCCAGGAGCTTCTCGTAGTCGTTGATACGCGCCTTGCCCTTGGCGTGGCGGGCGCGCGGGGAGAGCTGGATCCACTCGAGCTCGTGCTGCAGCGTCCGGCGGCGGGTCGAGGACTCCTTCTCCTCCTGGGCGATGCGCGCGTCCTTCTGCGCCAGCCACGAAGAGTAGTTCCCCTCCCACGGGATGCCGGCGCCGCGGTCGAGCTCGAGAATCCATCCCGCGACGTTGTCGAGGAAGTAGCGATCGTGGGTGACGGCGACGACCGTCCCCTTGTATTCGGCGAGATGGCGCTCGAGCCAGGCGACCGACTCGGCGTCGAGATGGTTGGTCGGCTCGTCGAGCAGCAGCAGGTCGGGCTCGATCAACAGCAGCCGGCAGAGCGCGACCCGGCGGCGCTCGCCGCCCGAGAGCTTCGTCACGTCGGCGTCCGCCGGCGGCAGGCGCAGGGCGTCCATGGCGATCTCGAGCTGGCGGTCGAGCTCCCAGAGGTTCTCGTGGTCGATGCGATCCTGCAGGCGCGAGAACTCGTCGGCGGTCTCGTCGGAGTAGTTCATCGACAGCTCTTCATAGCGGGCGAGGACCGCCTTCTTCTCGGACACGGCGTCTTCGACGTGCTGCAGGACGGTCTTCGCCGGATCGAGCGGCGGCTCCTGCTGCAGGAAGCCGACGGTGTAGCCCTCGGACAGGAAAGCCTCGCCGTCGTAGTCCTTGTCGAGCCCCGCCATGATGCGCAGGAGGGTCGACTTGCCCGCGCCGTTGTGGCCGAGAACGCCGATCTTCGCGCCCTCGTAGAAAGACAGCCAGATCCCCTTGAGGAGCTCCTTCCCCTGCGGGGTCGTCTTGCGCAACTTCTTCATCGTGTAAATGATCTGCGGCATGCCGGGCGTGCCTCCGTTTCTTGGGCCGCAGTCTATCGCGAGCGATGCCGCGTCGCGGCATTCAACCGGACGGAAACACGACTATCCTTCTGCGCGTATCTACCCTTGACGTCCGGGCGGATCACTGTTGGTCGTTTCTTTGAATGGCTAGGGGGGCTCGATGACGATGGCTCGATGGGGACTCGGCATCGCGGGAACGCTGTTCGCAGGCGCGCTTCTGGGCCAGCCCACGGAGACTCCGTTGGCGCGGCTCGAAGTCGCCGGTGGAAAGGTCGGCTGGGACGGTATCGCGCTCGGCATGTCCTCGGTCCAGGTGGAACGCCGCACCGGAGTGACGCTGGCGATGCAGCCGGCCCCGGGAGCGGCGCCGAGCTGCCGCGCCTACGCGGTGGCGGTCGAGCGCGACACGCTGAGCCTGATGCTCGGGTTTCCGACTTCCAAGCCGGGCGCCAAGTTGCAGTCGATCTTCGTCCGCTTCGAGGGCTACCAGGTGACCGCCAGGCAGGAGGCGCTGGTGAAGGAGCTCAAGGAGCGGGTGCCGGGAGCCGCCTACCAGCCGCCGAATCAGACTCCGCCTCCGGCGGAGGCCGCCGACCCGGCTCCCGTCTACCTCATTCCCGGCACCGAGTTCGCCGCCCGGCTCGTGCCGGGCGAGGGACTCTGGATCACGCTGCGCAGCTGCCTCGACTGACCCCGTCTCAGAGCCGGATGCGATAGCTCGCCGTGAAGTGGCGCCCGGGCTCCGGGCGGAAGAACGTCACGTTCGAGAATTCCGCGTAGAGCTCGTCGGTGAGGTTGTCGATGGCGAAAGTCAGCGAGTGCTCCTGCGTGCCGCGCTGGAAGAGGATCACGCCGCCGCCCAGGCCGTGGAGGGTGAAGGCCGGCAGCTCGTTGCCCGCCGCCGGTGTCGGCTCGCCGGGCTCGAGCGAAATGTCGGCGCTCCAGTTGTGGCGCACGTTGTACTCGGCCCACCACCGTCCGCCGCGGGGCTCGTAGCGCACGAAGGCGTTCAGCTTGTCGTTGTACTGGTCGTCGACCGGCACCGCGGCCTGCCCGGTGCGTTTCGCCGTCAGATGGGTGTAATTGGCTCCCACCGAGAAGCTGTCGCGAATCCGGAAACCCAGCGCCGTCTCGATGCCCTCGTACTGGAGCTGGTCGACGTTGCGCTGCTGCACGACGAACTGCGCTCCGCTCGCGGCGATGTCGGCCCGGACGTCCGCCGGCAGCGCGGCGATCTCCTCGGGCGAGAGGAAGTCCTGGATGATGCCGTCGGTGAGATCGGTATGGAACCAGACGGCCTCCATCCAGGCGTCGTGGCGACGGTACTTGAAGCCGAGCTCGTAGTTCTCACCGGTCTCGGACACCAGATCCGGATTGAGGATCTGGTAACCGGAGCCCTCGGGAGTGACGCCGTTGAAGAGGCGCTCGATGATGTTCGGCGCGCGGAACGACGTTCCCCACGACGCCAGGACGT
>CAZQTL010000366.1:0-2863 GCA_964595975.1 uncultured Thermoanaerobaculia bacterium
TACTGCGGGAAGACGCAGCCGATCTCGGCGAAGAAGCCGAGCATCTGGCCGGCGACCGCCTGGACGTTGTCCTGCCCGCCGGTGATGATGAAGGCGGCGACCTTGTTCTTGAGCAGCACCCGGTTGTGCAGCGTGATCTGGTTCTGGATGCAGTTCATGCGCTCGACCATCTTGTAGTAGAGCGCCGAGGCGGCCCCCCAGCGGATCGGCGTCGCCACCAGGATGACGTCCGCCCAGTGCACGATCGCCTCGTAGACCTGGTCGAGCTGGTCGGTGGCGTCCATCTGGGTGATCGAACAGGGCCAGGTGCAGGCCCGGGCGCTCTTCGAGTAGTAGCCCTCGCAGGCGCGGAACGACAGGTCGTTGAGCTTGATCAGCCGGTGCTCGCAGTCGAGCTTCTCGCCGGAATGGCCGAGCGCGGAGGTCAGGAGCTCGTCCGAGGTCGAGAAGCGCGGCAGGTCGCGGTTCATGACCGTGGTCGAGATGCCGACGACACGGATGGGGCCGGGAGCGCGCTCGGGCTTGCGCGCCAGCGGATGCGGCTCGTGCGGCAGGCGCCCGCGCTTCGACACCGGCTCGAGGTTCACGAACAGGTGCCCGTCGCGCTCCTCCACCTGGTACGACGGAACCTGGTCGGCCTCGAAGCCGGGCTCCCCCTGGCCGGTGGTGCAGTGGAACTTCCAGCCGTGCCAGGGGCAGACGACGTAGTCGCCGGCGAGGGTTCCGTCGCCCAACGGGCCGCCGACGTGATTGCAGATCCCCGAGATGGCGCCGAACCTGCCATCCTTGTAGGTCAGCGCGATGCGGGTGCGCTCGACGTTGAGCGCCCGCACCGGCCGGTCCTTCAGCTGGGCCACCGGCCCGAGATCCACCCACTTGCCGTCGCTCATTCTTCCTCCCCTGATCGGCTGAGTCTAACCGCCTCCGCGGCACGCAACGCCGCCTCGGCCTCGGCGTAGCGCGACGAGATCACCATCACCCGGGCTTCCCATGTTTCCGGCCCGGCCTCGGCGCCGAGACTCTGGGTCTCGAACATCTGGAGTCCCGTGCCACACTGGACGGTGTAGGGGATCCGCTCGGCCTCGAGCCTCGCGATCAGGGAGTCGAAACGGTCGCGATCGTCGACGATCGGCAACGGATCGAAGGTCAGCTCCTGTCTCTCCTCGGCGAGCCGATCGATCAGGTCACAGCCACACCTGGCGCAGGTCCGCGCGTTCGCCGGAGCTTCGATTTCGCAGAACTGGCAGATCATTCCCGCTCTCCGAGCCCGCGGCTCACTCGGAAGACGTGACCGTCGGGATGGCGGACGTGCATCTCACGCACCTTCCACGGCATGTCGGTCGGCGGCCATACGACGTCGAGGCCTTGCTCGAGGCAGCGCGCGTGCACAGCATCGACGTCGTCTACCCAGACCGACATCCACACGCCCTTGTCCTGATTCTCGCCGTCCTCCTGGCCGAAGGTCGAGACATTGTCGCCGCGGCCCCGGCCGCCCTGGGCGCCCTCGCAGAGAAAGATCTCGCACCTGCCCGAGCAGACTCCACCAAAGGTCGGCGGATCGCCCCACTCCCAGCCCTTCTTCCACCCCAGCCGCTCGAACCAGGCGACGCTCGCGCGGAAGTCCGACACGTTGAGGATCGGCGTGAGACCGTGGGCATCCATCCGCGGCGCCTCCCTAGCGCTCGCCATGGAAATGAACGGCGGCGCATCCGGGCGGCACGACGCAGCGCAGCTGGATCATCAAGGTGTTGCCGAACGCGTCGAGCACGTCCATCAATCGTTCCTCTCCACTTGGCCGCGGACCGCGCCCCATGCTACCGAATCGCTCGCCGCGGATCCGCACGGTCGCAGGCGGTCGAGTCTCAAGGAAGCCGGCGGGCGACGAGATCCTGACCGTTCTGTCGGAAGCGCAGCTCTGCGACTCTGCCGTCGGCATTGCGCACGAACAGGAGACGCCAGTCCTGTCCGCCGGCAAAGTAGGTCGTCTCGCTCTCCGGCCGAAGCTCCTCCTTCTCCATGCCGCCGGTCTGGACGTAGATGCGGTCGCCGTCGCGCGAAACGGTGTCGACCATGCCGGCGGCGTACTCGTATCGCCCGGCGTATTCGTCGTAGAGCCGCGGATCGACGCGGGCGACGGCGGGGTCGCGCGGCACCAGGGTCGACGCCCCCGCCACGAGCACATAAGTGCCGTTGCGCCGCAGCAGGGTTTCGGTTCGCCACTGCTCGAGCTCGATGCGATGACCGCCGGCGACGGAATACTCGGTGACCCGGTAGTGGGCGATCACCGTCTCGCCGAAAGCGCGCGCCTCGAGATCCCGAATCTCGCCGAAGCCGTTCTCGAGCGCGGCCGGCCGGGCGGCCAGCTCTGCCAGCAATCCAGCGCGAGTCGAACCGCCGCACAGGCACGCGTCGTCCACGTAGCGCGCCCAGGTCGCGGCATCGCGGCGCCCATAGGCGTCGAGCCGCTCTCGCAGCAGGCGCCCGATCGTCGTCGCGAGCGCAGGCGCCTCTGCGGGCGAACCGTTCGCGGTCCCGGCGGGAACCATCGACAGCGCCACCACTGCGATCGCCAGACCTCCTCGTCGCTGCGTCATCGCGGCCTCCAGGAGTTTCCGTCTAGCGGCGCACCGGCTCGGGCGCGTCGGCGTACCTGCGGTACTTCCCGAGCAGCGAGCCGATCGCCACCAGGAGCGGGAAGACGAAGCGCTGCACCGGCGCCGGGATCTCGAGCAGTGCCATCTCGGAGCGGTAGCGTCGCGTCAGGTAGGCAGCGTCGAACAGTGCCGGCTGCCCGCCGCCGTTGCGGGACGCCGAGGCGAAGATCTCGCCGAGGATGTATTCGATGTTGTCGGCGGGCTCGATG
>CAZQTL010000367.1:0-2792 GCA_964595975.1 uncultured Thermoanaerobaculia bacterium
GGCCGGGCAGGCAGCGCGGACGAAGATCCCTGTGGTTTGTAGATTTCTCCGCCGCAGGAGGGATTCAGCTCCGACCATCGGCACCATGGCGAGACGCGCGCCAGGTCCTCCCCACGAGGCCGCCTTGAGAGGGGAGCTCGATGAAGAAGGTGGAGCCCTCGCCCTCGCTGCTCTCCGCCCAGATGCGGCCGCCGTGCCGTTCGACGATGCGGTGCGCAGCCGCGAGGCGATAGCGCCGACTTCGATGATCGCGAGGGGTGCCCGCGCCGAGTACTTCCAGGCGTTGCCCAGGATGTTCTGCTGTACGTACCAGGACCGCGTTACCGCGCCAAAGGTCGTGGAGCCGCCGCGTCATCGCAGGCCTCGCTCCCGCGAGGCCCTCGCCTGCGCCGCCAGGGCGCTGGTATCCGTCGTGCACATCCCGCGGCTGGAGGCATGGACCTGTCATGAAGCAAACTACTCTCGCCGGCGTTTCACGGCTGAATGCGCTGCTGCACTGTGAACTTTCTGCGGTCGGAATCTACAATCTCGCCATCTCGCGCGTGGGCGACGACTTCGCCGAGGAGTCGTTCGCGCTCAGCCGCCTCGCCGTCGCGCATCAGACGCAGTCCAATCTGCTGCGCGCGGCCATTCGCCGCCGCGGCGGGGAAGTCGCCGCCGGCGGTCCCGACTGGACTCCCTACGCTCGGGCGATCGAGAATTCGCCCACCATCTTCGGAGATGTCATGGCGCTCGAGGCGCTCAGGGAGGGCGAAGTGCGCGGCCTTGAGGAGTACCGCGCGGCCCTCGCCGACGAGGCCCTGGACGCTGCGGGACGGACTCTCCTGATTGCCAGCCTGATTCCGGGCAAGGAACGCCACATCGCCACTCTGGACGCTCTCATCCGTCGCATCCGGGACTGAGCCGGCAAAGGTCCCACGCCGCCCGCACTGGGGGCGGCGTGGGATCTCTCTCGACATCGATGCGTCGGTTCAGCTGCTGGCGCGGAGCTTGCGCACCACGGTCGGTGCGACGGCTGCCGCGGCGAGAACCGCGAGCAGGCCGCCGGCGATGGCGATCTTCTGCTTGCCGTCCAGCTTCTTCCATCGCTTGTCGAGATCCTTGATCCCCTTGCGGGTCTTCTTCACCATCGAATCGACGCCCTTGCCGACCGTCTCCGCTCCGTCCTCGGCCGCGGTGGCGAGCGTGGCTCGCATATCCGTGACCTTCTCCGACAGCGAACCGAGCAGATCGTCGAGCTCCGCTCGCAGATCCTCGCGCGCGCCCTTCAGCTTCTCGCCGACAGCGCCGGCCTGAACCTTCGCTTCTCCTGCCAGATTCTTCATTTCGCCGTTCAGTTCCATGTCGAAGACTCCCTTGCCCTGCGTCGGTAGTGCGAGGCCATCGGCGGTGATGGCGACGCACTCCTGCAAGTGCAACATCGCTGCCACGGAAGTCGGCGTGTCGCCGGATCGAGCGCGCGGATCGTTCAGCCGAGCGGGGTGTAGCGGGCGCGCCAGTAGGCGCGGCGAAGCGCCCACTTGCCGACCTTCGGTGTATGGCGGGCGAGCTCCGGCGGGCGATCCTCGAGAAGACCGAGCAGCGAGAGCGCGACCGGCAGCACGAAGGCGACCGGACGGCGGAACGACAGCGGGACTTCGCCGGCCGCCCGCGCCCCCTTGAGCAGGAGCTTGCGGAGCTCGGCGCATTCGCGTTCGACCGCAGCGCCGATCTCCTCCGGCGTGCGGTACTGGATGGGCTCGGCGAGCTCGCTCTCGGGGAGCGGGCAGTGGTGCGACCGCAAGTCGGCAGCGAGCGCCTGCAGCGCCAGCAGGCGGAGGAGGCCCGCGCCCAGGTCGATGACCGCCGGCGTCGGCTCGGCGCCGAACAGGGCGGTGGTGAAAGCTTCGGCGAGGAGCTGCGCACGCTGCTCCAGCTCCTCGGGCGTTTCCGGTCGGCGCCGCCGGGCACAGACGCGAGCCGCGTCGAACAGGTCGTCGAGGGCGCGGCGGGTGAAGCCGCGGCGCCTCGATTCGGCGCCGAAGCGCAGCGCGAATCCCTCTCCGGGCCCGACACCATTGTCGCCGCGCAGAGCGCGGGCGATGGCGAAGGCGATGCGGTCGAGGTCCTCGATCCTGGCCTCGGGCGTCCCGGGGCCGTTCGCCGTGGCGAAGAGCGCGTCCGCGAGCGCCAGCAGCAGGGCCGCGCGCTCCTGCTCGCGCTCCGGCAGGAGCGCCAGGGCGCGGGCGAACGGACCGGCGCGCTCCTCGGCCGCGCGCAGGCAGCCGCGCAACAGCGCGGTGTCGCCGCCTGCTGCGGCGTTCGAGAAGAGTCTGCCGGCGGGGCTGTCGGGGCTCCAGTTGGGACGATCGAAGAGGGCCGGCCTGCCGCCGCTGCGCTGCCGGCCGGCGACGTTCGCGATCGTCTCCGCGGGGGCCTGAATCATCAGGGGAGCAGGCGAAGGAGGTCGCGCTGCGGCGCGCCGCCGGTCACTTCGGCGGCGGTAGCGGTGAGGGCGATGTTGACCTCGCTGCGCACGCCGAACTCGCCGGCGAGGTAGATCCCGGGTTCGATCGAGAAACCCGTCATGGCGATGAGTCGGCGGGTGTCGTGGGTCTCCAGGTTGTCCATGTTGGCGCCCTGGCCGTGATCCTTGATGCCGATCGAGTGGCCGGTGCGGTGGAAGAAGGCGTCGCCGTAGCCGGCCTGGCGGATGACGTTGCGGGTGGCGTCATCGACCTCGAAGCCGTGCACCGGGGTCGCCGGCCAGCGCTCCTGCACCAGGCGGATGCCGGCGTCACGCGCATCGCGCA
>CAZQTL010000368.1:0-2781 GCA_964595975.1 uncultured Thermoanaerobaculia bacterium
CTACGCGCTGTGGCACAAGACCGGCATCCACCCGCTGGTCGCGCTGCCGGCGATCGCGGCGCTCCTGTTCGTGTTCGGTTACGCGCTGCAGGCCGGGGCGATCAACCGCGTCATCGCCCAGCCGGTGCTGGTCACGATGACGCTGACCTTCGGCCTGGACATGATCCTCTACAACCTCCTCAACTTCGGCTTCGACGCGACGCCGCGGCGGATCACGCTCGATTTCGGCCGCGTCGTCCTGGGCGACCTGATCCTGCCCGGCGACCGCCTGGTCGCGGTGCTGCTCGCGTTCCTGCTGACCGGCTTCCTCTACGTCGTCCTGCGGATCTCGCCGATCGGCCGCGCGATCGTCGCCGTGCGGATGGACCGCGAGGCCGCGGCGCTCCTCGGCATCGACATCCACCGCGTCTACGCGATCACCTTCGGGATCGGCGCGGCGATGGCGGGCGCCTGCGGCGTGCTGTTCTCGCTCACGTTCCCGGTGACGACCAGCGCCACCGGGCTGATCCTCGGCAAGGCGTTCGTCGTCTGCGTGATCGGCGGCCTGGGCACGGTCGGCGGCGCGCTGTTCGGCGGGCTCGTCCTCGGACTGGTCGAGAGCCTCGCCACGCAGCTCATCGGCCCTCAGGACGCGGTCACGATCGGTTTCGTGCTGATGGTGATCCTGCTGATGACGCGGCCGGCCGGGCTGCTCGGCCGCGCGGGGTACGAATGACCGCGGCCGGGCGTCTTGGCGCGACGGCGGCAGCGCGTCGCGGCGTGCGGTCATGTTGAAGCACGGCGCCTTCATCGCCTTCGCCGCGCTGCTGTCCGGCGTGCCGGTCGTCGGCGACAACTACGACGTGCAGATCGCGTCGTTCGTCTGCCTGTACGCGGCGCTGGCGCTGGCCTGGAACATCATCGGCGGCTACGCCGGCTACCCGTCGTTCGCGGCGGCGGCGTTCGTCGGCCTGGGCTCCTACGCCGGCGCGCTGCTCCAGAAGGCCGGATTCGCGATGCCGCTCGCCTGGGTCGGCGCGACGCTGATCGTCGCGGTCTTCGGCGCGGCGCTCGGGTACGCGATCCTGCGGATCAAGGGCCACTACTTCGCGATCGGGTCGTTCGCGACCGTCGAGATCCTCCGGCTGGTCACCTCGTCCTGGGCGGACCTCACCGGCGGCGGCAACGGGCTCAACATCGCGTTCGTCACCGGCTCGCCGGCCGAGGTCGGGCGCCTGTTCCTCTGGTCGTTCATCGCGGTGATGGCGGGCGCCTACCTGATGACCGTGCTGGTCGAACGCTCGCGTCTTGGCTTCGGGCTGCGGTGCATCAAGCAGAACGAGTCGGCGGCCGAGTCGCTCGGCATCAACGTCTCCGCGTACAAGATCGCGGCGTTCACGCTCTCCGGCGTCCCCTGCGGCACGGTCGGCGCGATCAGCGCGTCGTGGACCGGCTACATCAGTCCGACCGACGCGTTCTCGATCCTGCTGACGCTCAAGGTGCCGGTGATGGCGATGCTGGGCGGCGTCGGGACGGTCTGGGGTCCGATCGTCGGCGCGACGAGCTTCGTTCTGCTCGAGCAGACGGTCTGGGCGCGCTTCCTCGACTGGAACCACGCGGTGCTGGGCGTTCTGATCGTCCTGCTGGTCTTCTTCCTGCCCAACGGGCTCTTGAACCTGCTGCCCGGTCGGGGCGATCGCCGCGGGTCGGCCAAGCCCGCCGCCGGAGCCGGGAGCGCCGCCGATGCCCGCTGACGCCGCCGCGTCGCCGCTGCTCGACGTCCAGGGACTGCAGAAGCAGTTCGGCGGCGTCTCGGCGGTGCGCGACGTGTCGTTCGCGCTGAACCGCGGCGAGATCGTCGGACTGATCGGACCCAACGGCGCCGGCAAGACGACGCTGGTCAACCTCGTCACCGGCTTCCTGCGCCCGAGCGGCGGGCGGATCCGGTTCGACGGCGAGGACGTCACGCGCCAGCGGCCGTTCCAGTCGGCCCGGCGCGGCATGGCGCGCACGTTCCAGATCGTCCAGCCGTTCCCGCAGATGACGGTGATCGAGAACGTCTCGGCCGGCGCGCTGTTCGCCGGCGGCGTCGCCTCGATCGAGGCGTCGCGCGCGGCGGCGCGCGAGGCGCTCGCCTTCGTCGGGCTCGAGGGCGAGGCCGAGCGGCCGGCGTCGTCGCTGACGCTCCCGTCGCGCAAGAAGCTCGAGCTCGCCAAGTCGCTGGCGATGAAGCCGAAGCTCCTGCTGCTCGACGAGGTGAACGCCGGGCTCAACACCGCCGAGGTCGAACAGGCGGTGGCGCTGATGCGCAAGATCGCCGCGCAGGGCGTCACGATCATCATCATCGAACATCTGCTCAAGGTCGTGTTCTCGCTGTGCCCGCGCGTGCTCGTGCTCCACCACGGCGAACTGATCGCCGACGCCGGACCCGACCAGGTCGCCAACGATCCGCGGGTCGTCGAGGCCTACCTGGGCTCGAAATTCGCGGCGCGGCTCAAGTCGCACGGACTGCCCGAGGCCGGACGTGCTTAGGATCCGCGGCCTCGAGGCCGGCTACGGACAGGTCCAGGTCCTCTGGGGCGTCGACCTCGACGTCGCGCAGGGCGAGATCACCTGCATCGTCGGATCGAACGGTGCCGGCAAGACGACGCTGCTGCGCGCGATCTCGCGCGTGGTGCGCGGCACGCGGGGGACGATCGAGTTCGCCGGCGCCGATCTGACGAACGCCGCGCCGGCGGCGGTGATCCGCGCCGGCATCGCGCACGTGCCGGAGGGCCGGCGGCTGTTCCGGGGCCTGCCGGT
>CAZQTL010000369.1:0-2740 GCA_964595975.1 uncultured Thermoanaerobaculia bacterium
GACCATGCTCGCGCGGGCGGCGGCGGCCAAGGCGGCGGCGGCGGTGGCGATGCCGGAGAAGATCGAGCCGGACCCGGAGGCAGCGCAGCCGGGCGAGACGGAGGAGCAGAAGAAGCTCCTCGCCCCCATGCGCGACAAGCTCCGCAAGGAGATCGCCGCCGGCCGGCAGTACAAGGCCGAAGCCGCGCGCCTGAAGGCCGAGATCGAAGCGGCCAAGGTCGAGTTCGCCGCCAAGGAGTCGGAGGCGGAGCTGCGCGACGTGGCGCGGGCGCAGGGCGTGGTCGGCGACTACGTGGACGACGTGCTCGCGCGGCTGCGGAAGAAGATCGCGGCCATGAGCGAGGAGGAGATCGCCACCTTCAACGAGGAGGAGTGGATCGCCTCGCTGAAGGAGAAGCACCCGTTCTGGTTCGGCGTCCGGTCGGAGCCGGCCAACGCCGGCAACGCGGAGCGGGAGCAGCCGGGGAAGCCCGGGGCGGCGGCGGCGACGAAGCGGGCGGGGGAGGCGAACGCCTTCAACGCGATGACGGCCAGCCGAAAGGATGTCGAGGCGCGGATCGCCGCGCTCGGCATCCCGAAGCCGAAGACGATCAACTGATCAACCTGAGCCGGGCTCGAATGCCGCAGGGCCCGGCTCAGTAGACCTCGCAGCACCGCGGCGCCACTCGACGACAGGAGCAATCGATGGGACTCAGCTTCTCGGTCATCGCGCAGGACAAGACGACCCGCGCGCTCGTGCAGGACGGGCTGCTGGCCCGCAAGTTCCTCGACGGGCTCTTCCCGCACCTGCTGTTCCTCTCGGAGGCCGAGGAGGACAGCTTCGAGGGCAACGTCGGCGACTCGAAGACCTTCACCGGCAAGGGCCTGCTGCCGTACAGCACCGCCCCGATCGCGCCGCGGACGGACCCGACGCCCAAGCAGAACACCTACGAGCAGTGGACCGTCCAGATGCAGAAGTGGGCGGACTCCGTCGACTCGGACATGCCGAGCAGCACGACGGCGGCGGCGAGCCTCTTCCTCTCCAACTCGCACGACGTGGGCCTGCTCGGCGGGCGCACCATGAACATGGTGTGCCGCAACGTGCTGTTCAACGCGGCCATGGCGGGCCACTCCAACGTCACCAGCACGGTCAACAGCACGACCGTCCCGGTCGCCCGGCTCAACGGCTTCACCACCGCCCGCCGGCCCGACCTCGCCGCCGGCAGCGCCGTCGCCTTCGCGCCCGTCTCGAGCAGCAACCCGCTCAAGGTGACGTTCAAGACCGGCGCGGGCGACCTGCAGCGGCTCGTCATCGGCTTCACGCCGGACGTGCCCGGCGACGAGGTGGGCCCCGGCTCGCTGCTCCTGTCGGCGGCGGCCAACGTCACCGCGCGCGACGCCGTCATCGCCGACGACCGCACCTACCTCGTGCGCTCGGGCGGCGGCTTCCACGTCGACGACATCGCCAGCAACGACCTCCTGAAGCTCTCCGACGTGCGCAACATGGTCGGCGCCATGCGCAACCAGAACCTGCGCGACTGGCCCGACGGCGGCTTCCACCTCCACCTCGACAGCAACGGCGAGAGCCAGCTCCAGAGCGACTCGGAGTGGCGCACGCTGCTGACGGCCATGCCGAACGACTACCGCTTCGCCGAGTTCGCGATCGGGCGCGCGGCCGGCACGGTGGCGATCCGCAACTCGCAGGCGCCGCGGGCCGACACCGTGATCGGCGGCAGCACCGCCAGCTACGCGACCGAGACGAAGGGCGGCGTGACGGTGGCCTCCGACAACTTCGGCGGCGAGCTCTGGTCGAACGGCAACGCCTCGACGGGCGTGCAGGTCGGCCGCGCGCTGGTGACGGCGCCGGGCGGCCTGACCCGCTACTCGAAGAAGCGCGACGACCAGATCACCGAGGCGGGGATCACCGGCAAGGTCGGCAAGTGGAACATCGACGCCAACGGGATCTCGGTGAACATGGACAACATCGATCTCGTGATCCGCGCCCCGATCGACGCGCTCCAGGAGCAGGTCCGCACCAGCTACGTCTACCAGGGCAACTGGGTCGTGCGGACCGACGCCGCCACCGGCAACGCCGCGCGCTACAAGCGCCTCGGCTGCATCGAGTACGGCATCGCCTGATCCTGTCCCTGCCGTAGACCCCACCCGCGGGCGGCGCGCGCACCGCAGCGACTCGACCACCGCCGCGCCAGCGCGCCTCCCGAAGACCAGACGAGGAGAGCGCCGTGGCCGCACCGACCCCCACCACCAAGAAAATCGCCCAGGACGGGCGCCCCGGATCGGCCGACGCCGAGGCAGGGGCGCCCCCTGGATCGACGCCCCTGGCGCAAGCCAAGGCCCCTGACGACATGAAGGGCAAGGTCGCCGCCATGCAGGCGGAGATCCTCGGCCTGCGCGAGAAGCTGGAGAAGGCCGAGGAGGAGGCCGGCGCCGTCGAGGTGGCCGTCCCCGACCTCGACGCGCTCCTCGCCAGCGGATCCTCCGTGGCCGAGGCGCTGGCGGCGGTCGAGGCGGCCGTCGTCAAGGCGGTGGCCTACGGCAAGCGCATGCGCGAGCTGCACGGGCCGAAGGCGCCTCCGGGGCCGACGCGGGAGCAGACCGGGCCGTACCGGGTGACGGAGACGAAGCACAACGTCGCGATCGCGGGCGGCCTGACGACGATCCCGGCGGGGACGATCGTGGACCTCCGGAGCTACGGGCTCGTCGGGATCGCCCGGCTCAAGGAGCAGGGGGTCAAGATGGT
>CAZQTL010000370.1:0-1565 GCA_964595975.1 uncultured Thermoanaerobaculia bacterium
CGATCCCGTCGGCGACGATCCCATCGGCGAAGTTCCGGTCAGTACCGGATCCGGGGGTCGAGAAACGTGTACGCGACGTCGACCAGCAGATTGAGCAGCACGTAGACGACCGAGAAGAGCAGGATCACCGCCTGGACGGTCGGGTAGTCGCGCGCGAGCACCGCGTCGACGGTCAGACGCCCCAGCCCGGGGATCGAGAACACGCTCTCGGTGACGACGACGCCGCCGATCAGCAGCGCGACGCCGATGCCGATGACGGTGACGATCGGCACCGCGGCGTTGCGCAGCGCGTGCTTCATCAGCACGGTCGCGCGGGAGAGCCCCTTGGCGCGCGCGGTGCGCACGTAGTCCTCGCCCAGCACCTCGAGCATGCTCGTGCGCGTGATCCGCGCGATCAGCGCGACGTAGATCACCGACAGCGTCAGCGACGGCAGCACCAGCCGCTCGAGAAAGCCGCCGAAGCCCTCGGCGAGCCGCTGGTAACCCTGCACCGGCAGCCAGCCCAGCACGATCGCGAACACGTAGATCAGCGCGTAGCCGATCACGAACACCGGCACCGAGAAGCCCAGCACCGACAGGCCCATCACGCCACGGTCGATCCAGGTGCCCTGCCGCCAGGCGGCGAGCACGCCGAGCGGCACCGCGATCGCGATCGACAGCAGCATCGTCGCGACCGCGAGCGCGAGCGTCGGCTCGATCCGGTCGGCGATCAGTGCCGCGACCGGCTTCTTGAAGAAGAACGACTCGCCGAAATCGCCGCGGACGAGGTTGCCGATCCAGATCGCGAACTGCTCGATCACCGGCCGGTCGAGGCCCAGCTTGGCGCGGATCGCCTCGACGTCGGCCGCGGTCGCCGACGCACCGGCGATGATCGCCGCCGGGTCGCCGGGTGTCAGCCGCAGCATCGAGAAGACGAGCACCGCGACGATCGCCATCACCGGGATCGTCGCGACCAGCCGGCGGGTCAGGAAGCCGAGCACGCGGCGCTCGCCGTCAATCGATCGTCGGTTCGCGGCCGGCCGGCCGGCGGCCGCGCGGTGGAACGCGGGACGCCGCGCCCCCCCGGGCCCGGCGGCGGGCTCACCGCTTGGTGACGTTCCAGAAGACGGTCACCGGCGAGACGACGATGCCGTCGACGTTGCGGCGCATCGCCGCCGGCTGGTACCACTGGCCGAGGTGCACGTGCGACGGGTTCTGCGCCCAGCGCAGCTGCACCGCCTCGGCGATCGCCTTCTGCTTCGCCGGATCGGTCTCGCGGGCGAACTGGTCGCGCAGCTTCTCCATCTCGGCGTCGCAGGGCCAGCCGAACAGCGCCTTGTCGCAGCTCGAGTTCAAGAAGGCGGTCATCACCGGATTGAGGACGTCGGCCGACACCCAGGAGGTCAGGAACGCGTTCCAGCCGCCCTGCTGCGGCGGGTCCTTCTTGGCGCGGCGCGCGACCAGGCTCTGCCAGTCCATCGAGATCATGTCGACCTTGAAGCCGGCGCGCTCCATCAGGCTCTTGGCGACCGGCGCGAGGTTGGTCAGCACCTGCAGGTCGGTCGAGTGCATCAGCACGATCGGCG
>CAZQTL010000370.1:1665-2722 GCA_964595975.1 uncultured Thermoanaerobaculia bacterium
TTGAAGCGGAACACGTACTGGTTGCCCAGCGGGTTGATGTCGACCAGCTTGACGTTGGCGTCCTTCTTGAGGATCGGCATCAGGTCGTGCGCCGGCTGCTCGATCAGGTCGACCTCGCCGGCGAGCAGCGCGTTGACCGCCGTCTGCTGGTCGGCGACCACGCGCCACTCGACGCGGTCGACCTTGACGACCTTGCCGCCGGCCATGCCCGACGGCGGCTCGGCGCGCGGCTTGTAGCGGTCGAACTTGACGTACACCGCCTTGTCGCCGGGTTTCCATTCGTCCTTGCGGAACACGAACGGTCCGCTGCCGGTGAAGTCGGTGATCTGGGTGTTCGGATCGGTCTCGGCGACGCGCCGGGGCATCATGAACGGCGTCGCCGACGACGGCTTGCCCAGTCCGCCGAGCACGAGCCCGGTCGGCGCGCCGAGCACGATCCGGAACGTGCGCGCGTCGACCGCCTGGTACTCCTTGACGAAGGTCGCGAGCTTCTGGCCGACCGCGTCCTTCGCCGCCCAGCGCTTGATCGAGGCGATGCAGTCGTCGGCGGTGACCGGCGCGCCGTCGTGCCAGACGAGCCCGTCGCGCAGCGTCATCGTGTAGACGAGCCCGTCGGGGCTCACCGTGTAGCGGTCGACCATCTGCGGCTGGACGCGACCGTTCGCGTCGGTCGCGAACAGCGTGTCGTAGATCATGTAGCCGTGGTTGCGCGTGATGTACGCGGTGGTCCAGATCGGATCGACGATCTTGAGATCCGAGTGCATGACCACGCGCAGCGTCTGCGCGAACGCCGGCGCGGGCGCGAGCGGGACGGCGGCGGCGATCACGACGGCGGTGGCGAGCGCGGCGCGGACGAGCGGGTGGCGACGGTCCATGCGGTCCTCTCGGGTGGTTTCGGCGCCGGTCCTCCCTCCCGGACCGGGCGCGACGCGCTACGGTAACGGGAAACCCGCCGCCCGCCAACCGGCGCGCCGTCGGCCGTCCGGCGACCCGCGGCTCAGGCGGGATCGATCGGCGTGCGGCCGGCCATGCCGGAGCGCGCCTCGATCGCCGCGGC
>CAZQTL010000371.1:0-2684 GCA_964595975.1 uncultured Thermoanaerobaculia bacterium
GAGCTCTTCGATCTGCTCGACGAGCGGGCGGAGCATCTGACCTGGCCGCTGTCGGGGGAGGCCGGAGCCACGGCGGCGAAGCTCGTCCAGGTTCCCCTCTCCGTGCACGCGCGGCATACGCAGGTCGAGATCTTCGCCGCTTTCGGCCGCATCACGCCGGGGAATCCGTATCGCCATCGCGAGGGCGTCTACCGCGACGAGGCGACGAACACCGACCTGTTCTTCATCACCCTGGAGAAGTCGGAGCGCGAGTACTCGCCATCGACGCTCTACAAGGACTACGCCATCTCGCCCGAGCTCGTGCACTGGGAGTCGCAGTCCACCACCTCGCAGGCCTCGGCGACGGGGCAGCGGTACATTCACCATGTGAAGTACGGCGGGAACATTCTGCTCTTCGTCCGCCAGCGACGCCTCGCCGAGTGGGGCACGGCGCCGTATACGCTGCTCGGGCCGGCGGAGTATGTGTCGCACACGGGGGACCGGCCGATCCAGTTTGTCTGGCGGCTCCGGCGGGCGATGCCGGCGGATTTCTTTCGGGGGGCGAAGGTGGCGGCGGGGTAGGGGAGGGCTTTCCGCGGGACCCCTGCAGGGCTAGAGACGGGGCGGTTCTATTTTGGGGCGGTTCTCGACTGGGTTGTTCGTGGCGTCGCAAGGGGACACATAACGGGTTGGGGCGGGGTCGCGAAGTCGACGCACGGTCTCGCCCGCAATGTGCCCCCAACTGCTGGCGCCAGATGTCGGGACGGGATTCCGTCCTTACCTGGCATGAGCCAGCGCAGGCGCTACGCCCCCTCGGGTGCCGAGGCCGAGTTTCAGCCGGGATCGCGGCGACGGGTGCTGCGGAATCTGCTTGGAATCCGGACGGTTCGCGAAATGAACATGACGGAGACCCGGGCGCTCCTCGAGGCCGCCGACTGGGCCGTCCGGACCTACTCGGCGGGTCACCGGTTCTCCGCCGAGGATCTCCGGCAACTGCATCGGATCTGGCTCGGGAAAATCTACCCGTGGGCCGGGAACTATCGAGCGGTCAACCTCGCCAAGGGCGGCTTTCACTTCGCCGCCGCGCGGGAGGTGACGCGCCTGATGCGGGAGCTCGAGAGCAAGGTGCTGGCCCGCTTCACGCCGTGCCAACCGGGCCCCGTTAACGGGCCCGCAGGCGTCGCCGAAGCGCTCGCCGTCGTGCACGCGGAGTTGGTGCTGATCCACCCGTTTCGCGAGGGAAATGGGCGATTGGCGCGACTGCTCTCGACTCTCATGGGTTATCAGGCCGGGATTGCGACGCTCGATCTCGCGGACCTCTCACGAGGAGGTCGGAAGAGGTACATCGCCGCCATCCACGCCGCGGTGGGTCGCGACTACCTGCCGATGCAGGTGCTGTTCGAGAGGGCTATCGCCCGCTCTTCGGGGCAATAGCAGGCGGGACAGGAGGCTGGGGCCGCGACTTCGCGCGGCGGGCGCGCGAGGCGAGTTCCGGCGCGCCGAGGATCGAAAAGGCGTTGCCTATTCCCTCGATCTCGGACGAAGTCGCAACCGCGATGACGAGGCTCCGCCGGCGGCTCTCGGGGTCCTTGAGGTGCGGCGACGATTCGGAGAGGGGCCGGGCCATGGCAAGAGGAGCTTAGCAGTCACGCAGGCCCTTCGTCGGGGACACGATGGGGGCCGGGACGTCCTCCGGAGAACCCGGGTCAGGCGCCGTTTCGGCCCTGGAGAGGCATATCTTGACATTGCGCCATGGCGAGTTATGCTTTTCGCCATGGACGAGGTCCTCTGCACCCTGCAGGAACTCTCGGAGCTCTCCGGCGTCGAGCCGCGAACGATCCGGTCGTACATCGAGCGCGACCTCCTGCCGGGGCCGCGCGGGCTGGGGCCGAAGGCGGCGTACGGGCCGGAGCACGCCCTGCGGCTCGAGGTCATCCGGCTGCTGCGCGACGCCCATCGCGGCATCACGCTCGACCAGATCCGCAGCTTCCTCGGTCAGCTGACGCCGGAGCGCATCGCCGCCATCGCCGCGGGTGGGCTCGCCGCCGGCGGGGAGGAGGCCGCGAGCTTCGCTCCACCGTCGTCCTCGGCGTTGCAGTACCTCAACAGCATCACGACTCCCCGGTCGGCGAGCGCTCCGCTGGCGCGCGCCAAGCCGGTCTCGCCTGCGGCGGGCCGGCCGATGAGCCCGCCTCCGCCGCCGCCGGCGGCGCGTGCAGCGACGATCGGGTCGCCGGCCTCGCACGGGCGGACGCCGTTCGAGGAGCTCCTCGGCGTGCTCGGCGCCGCCCTCGGCAGCGGCAGCGTCGCCCGTTCGGTGCGCAGCGAGACCTGGCACCGCGTCCCGATCACTCCGGATATCGAGCTCTCCGTGCGCGGCGAGCTCGACGCCGACAACCTCGCGCTGTTGCAGCGCATCGGCGATCACCTCCGCCACCTCCTCCTGAAAGGAACCCGCCCATGACCGAACTCCGCCCCGCCGCCTCCACGCTGCAGCTCGCCGCCGGCTTCGACCGGGCGCTCATCCGCCGCGGCGGCGATTCGGTGCGCTTCCTCGTCGTCGACGTCACCGCCCCGACGGTCGAAGCGGAGAAGACGCCCGCGGTGTCGAAGGCGCCGCTCAACCTCGCCCTGGTGATCGACGCCTCGGGCTCGATGCAGGGCACGCCGATCGCCGCGGCGAAGGAGGCGGCGCGGCGCGTGGC
>CAZQTL010000372.1:0-2670 GCA_964595975.1 uncultured Thermoanaerobaculia bacterium
GCACTCTGGGACTCTAGGGGCGCTACCCTCTGAGGGGGTGCCGGTTGCGGCTCATAACCCGAAGGTCGAAGGTTCAAATCCTTCCCCCGCAACCAATTTTCCGGACGAGGGCTCGCGTCGACACGCGGGCCCTCGTCATTTCCGCGGGACTGCCGGCTCGCCCGGCAGCCGCGCGCCGGCCCCCCTCTCGCCGTGTACGCCCACCCGCGCCCTGTCCGGAACGGAGGCGCCGGATCGCCTGACGGCATGCCCCGTTGACGCTCGACGACCGTGCGAGTCGACCCGGGACCGTGGAAGCGTCCGTCCCGCTTCGCGACCGGTCGCCGATCGGGCATAGTGTCCGCCGGTCAGAGGAGGAGCGGACATGGCGAAACCACCGGGAGACGAGCGGCGCCGGCCGGCGGTCTGGAGCGAATTGCGCGATCTGGCCGGCGTCGACGCGGCGCGAGCGATGCCCGCGGAGTACGCGCGTCTCGTGTCGATGGATGCCAACGTCCCGGTCGCCGGGGTGATGCGCATCGAACGACCGCGCGAGCCCGGACCCCGGGTGGTCGAGGCGCACCGCCCGGATTGGCGCGCGTCGAGCGCTCGCCCGCGGCCGGCGCGGCGTCCGCGGCCGCGTCGACTCGTCCACCATGGACGCGACGTCGATCCCTTGTGGATCTGGGGCAACGACGACCGCCGGACCTACGACGATCCCGACCACTACCCGTGGTGTTGCGTGTGCCGGATCGTCACCGGGACCGGCACCGGTTCGGGTGTGCTGATCGGCCCGCGGCACGTGCTCACCGCCAGCCATTGCATCGATTGGGACGCGCTCAAGGTCCGGGTCGACGTGCACGCCGCAGGCACCGACCGCCTCGCGCGCGGCTGGTCGCGCAGAATCTGGCGCTACACCGAGATCCGACAGATGGAGGCCGAGACGATCGACGAGGATTACGCGATCGTCGAACTGCCGGAGTCCCTCGGCGATGCTTTCGGCTACCTGGGTGCGATGACCTACGACAGCCGCTGGGACGACGAGCCCTACTGGTTCAACATCGGCTACGCGGGCGACGTCGCCGGCGGGTTGTACCCGACGTGGCAGCGCGACCGTCGTCTCGACGAGGACGAGCTCGACTACGGCGGCGGACGGGCGATGACCACCAGCGCCGATCTGACGCGGGGCAACTCCGGGGGGCCGATGTTCGGGTTCTTCGAAGGGCAGCCCTATGTCGTCGCCGTGGTGTCCGCCGAGGGAAACGGCGTCTTCGCCGGTCGGGAGAACTACTGCGCCGGCGGCAGCGATCTCACCCATCTGGTCAAGTACGTGCGGACGAACGCGCCCTGACGGGTGTCGCCGCGGCGGTCGCCGAATACGCCGGTGTCACGCGGTTGCGCCGGTCGGTGCGATCGACTTCGTCGCGAGCGATCGACCGCGTGCCGCCTGTCGCGTGCCGAGCGCCGGCGCGAGCGCGCTACGGAGCGAGACCGACGATACCCGCCCTCGCCATCGCGTCGATCTCCTCGTCGGACCGCCCGAGCCGCCGCAGCCACGTGCGCGTGTCGGCGCCGAGCGACGGCGGGTCTGTGGGTGCCGGCATCGGCTCGTCCAACCGGAACCCGGGGCGGGTGACGCGCAGCGATCCGCCGTCGGGCGTCGTCGCCGGCAAGGTCTCGACGAACCCGCGGTCGCGGACCTGTGGCTCGTCGAGGATCTCCGGAACCCCCAGCACCTGGCCGGCGGGGACGCCGTGGGCGTTGAAGAGCGTCTCCCACTCGGCGGCGCTACGCGCCGCCAGCCGGTCCTCGATCAGCGCACGCAAGCCGTCGCGATGGCGCTTGCGGCTCTGCCGCTCCGCGTACCGAGCGTCGGAGGCGAGATCGGGGCGACCGATCAGGTCTAACAGCGTCTCGAACTGCTTCTGCTCGTTGGCGGAGATGTTGAGCAGGCCGTTTCCGGTGCGGAAGGTCCCCGACGGCGCGGCGGTGACGTTTTCGTTGCCCATCGGCCGGGGCACCGTCCCGCCGTTCAGGAAGTTCGAGACCACCCAGCCCATCGCCGCGAGCGTCGACTCGAGCAGCGAGACGTCGATGAAGCGCCCCTGGCCGGTCGCGCGCTGCCCCGCCAGCGCCGCGGCGACCGCGAACGCCGCGGTCATCCCGCCGATCGTGTCGCAGATCGGGAATCCGGTGCGCAGCGGCGCGCTCTTCTCGTCGCCGGTGACGCTCATGACGCCGGCGAGACCCTGGACGATCTGGTCGTAGGCCGGCCGCTCGGCCCAGGGGCCGGTCTGGCCGAAGCCCGAGATCGCGCAATAGACGAGCCGCGGGTTGCGCGCGACGAGGACCGGATAGTCGAGCCCGAGCCGCTTCATCACGTTCGGGCGGAAGTTCTCGAGCACGACATCGGCGTGCTCGACGAGATCGAGGAAGACCGCTTTGCCGCGCGGGTCCTTGAGGTCGAGCGCGATCGATTGCTTGTGCGCGTTCACCGCGACGAACGACAGACCCATCTCGCGCCGGGCCATTTCCGGATCGGCGCCCAGGCGGCGGGCCAGATCGCCGCCCTTCGGATTCTCGACCTTGACGACCTCGGCGCCCATGCGCGCGAGCTGGTAGCCGCAGAACGGACCGGCCAGCACGTTGGTCAGGTCGAGGACCCGCGTTCCTTCCAGCGGCAGCATGACG
>CAZQTL010000373.1:0-2605 GCA_964595975.1 uncultured Thermoanaerobaculia bacterium
CCTTGCCGGCCGCGCACCGCTCGCCGAGCGCCCGCCGCAGCCCGGCCCGCGGAGCACGGCCGTCCAGGGGCGGGTACCGGGACGCATCGTGGTCGAAGGCAGCGAGAGCTGGACTCCCGGCGAGCGCCGCCGGCTCAAGGTCGACGTGGTCAACGACAGCCGGGTGCGATGGCTGCCGAGCCACGCCCTGCCCGGGGGAGTGATCTTCGAGGTGCAGTTCCTCTCCGAGGGCCGGGATCTCTACCGCGGGCGGCGCTGGCTTTCGCTGCCGGAGGCGCTGGAGCCGGGCAGCTCGCGACGGTTCGTCCTCGAGCTCCGACGGCCGGAGGCCGCCGCGCGGCTGCTGATCAAGCCGATGCTGCAGATCGTCGAGGGGCACCGCCCGCTCGGAGCCTGGGAATGGGACCGCTGGGTTTGAAGCTCCGCAGCCGCGCCGGTGCTGCCGGACACCTCCTTCTGCTCCTGCTCCTCGCGGCAACGGTCTGGCTGGCGGCGACGGCCGCGCCGCGGCAGGCGCCGGCGCCGGGGGCCGAAACGACCAACTGGCTCGCCGCCCACAGTCTGGCGGTCGACCACGACGAGCTGTTCGCCGACGGCGACGCAGCGCGCTTTCGCGCCGCTTTCGGCGCGAGTCCACGCGGAGTGCGCACCGACCCGCACGGCGGAAGGCTCGAGGCGCCCTACCTCGCCACGCGCGCGTGGGCGTGGGCGATCGGCTTCGCCGGGGAGCGCGGACCGTTCCTGCTCAACGCCCTCGGGTTCGCACTCGCGGCCTTCGCCGCAGTCTTCGCCTTGCGCGCCGCTCTGGGCGCTGCGGCGCCCTGGTGGCTGGCGCTGCTGCTGTTCGGTTCGGTCGCCTTCACCGCCGTGTTCCGCTGGCAGAGCGAGACTCTCGTCTTCGCCGCCGTCGTTCTGGCCGGTGCCCTGATCTGGGGGGGAGGGGCGCCGCCGGCCGGCCGCGGAGCGGAGCCGATCTATGGCGGCGACCTCGCCGCTCGCGCGGCGGCGTGGCCCTGGCCGCTCGCGGGTCTCCTGGTCGGCGCGGCAGCGGTTCGCCATCCCGCCTATGCGCTGACCGCCATCCCCATGCTGCTCGACCTGCCGCGGATCTCCGGCGTCGCCGGCGGCGCGAGCCGCCGGGGCCGGAACGGCAGGGCAGCGCTCTTCGTCGCCGCGCTCGTCCTCCCAGTCGCTGTCGTCGCCGCACGCGGCGTTGCCCCGTGGGAGGCCCCGGCGCCGTCGTTCGACCTCGCGCTCACGGGCTGGAATGCGCTCTATTTCATCGCCGGCCGGCACGCCGGCGTGTTGGTCGGCTTTCTGCCGGTCGTCGCGCTGCTGCTGGCGCCGCGCCCGCCGGGCGGTCGCCGTTATCTGCCGGTCGTGATCGCTGTCGCAGCGACGGGGCAGTTGCTCATGGCTCCCTTCGACTGGGCCGGCGACCTCTCGGCGGTCGGCAATCCGTGGTTCCTGCCGTTCTACGGTGCCCTGCTGTTCTGCGCCGGACCGACCCTGTCGCTGCGTCTGGCGCTGCTCGTCGGCGTGGCGAGCGCGCCCGTCCTCGTTCCCTTCTGGCTGGCGCCGCTCTCCGATGGCACCCACCCGCCGGCGGCGCTCGCTGCGGTCACTTCCGGAATCCGCGAGCGGCTACCGTTCGAGAGCTCGCTGCGCGAGGTGCCGGGCAGCGCCGAGCTCGTGCGTGCCGGCGTGCGCCTGCGCTCGACCGGGCCGGCGCTGAGGCCGGAGCAGGGCCGCTTCGAGCTGGCGTCGCCGCGTGCCACGGTCCTGGTCGAGAGCGACCGCCGCCTCGCTTCGGTGCGCCTCGACTTCAGTGCCAGCGCTCCCGGCACGCTCACCGTGGAGGGGGGCCGCAGCGGCAGCACGACCTTCCGGCCGAGCGGCGAGGTCGCCTTTGAAATCGCCCTCGGCTCCGCCACGCGGCGCCACCCCCTCTGGTGGAGCCGCGAGCCGGTCTCGATCTACGAGCTCGAGCTCGCCCTGCCGCCGCCGGGTAGGATGGGGGCGCAGGACTCGGCGGCGGCCCGCGAGCCCGTGACCTTCGACCTGGGGCTGGCGCGCGTCGCGGGCCCGGAGACCGGTAGACCATGACTCAGACGCTCCCCTGGATTCTCGAGATGCGCTCCCGGCTTGCGGCGCCCGCGCCGCGGCGCCTGGTGCCGGGCGAGGCCCGCCAGGCGGCGGTGCTCGTGCCGCTGTACGTCGACGCCGGCATGCTCTGGACCCTCCTGACCAAACGCACCGACAGCCTGCCGCATCACCGCGGGCAGGTCGCGTTCCCGGGCGGCGGCAAGGAGATGGGCGAGGACTCCTGGGCCGCGGCCCTGCGCGAGGCCGAGGAGGAGGTCGGTCTGCCGCCGCAGCGCATCCTGCGCCTCGGCGAGCTCGACGAGGTCGCGACCCCTTCGGGCTTCCGCATCGTGCCGTGCGTCGGCGCCATCCCCTTCCCGTTCGAGCTCAAGCCGAATCCCGGCGAGATCGACGAGACCTTCGCCGCGCCGCTCGGCGAGCTGGCGAATCCGAAGCTGATCGAGGACCGCGAGGTGCTGATCAACGGTCAGCGCCGCACGCTGCGCATCTACCACGTCGG
>CAZQTL010000374.1:0-2600 GCA_964595975.1 uncultured Thermoanaerobaculia bacterium
GGCGCGCGGATCGAGCCCGCGCAGGTCGATCTGCACCAGCACGTTGTCGAGCGCGGTGCGCCAGTCGAGCAGCACCGGGCTCTGGAAGACGATGCCCAGGTCGGTCTGCGGCGCCTCGACGCGCCGGCCGCCGACCCGGACTTCGCCGGCCGAGGCGAGGTGGAGGCCGGCGACCAGCCGCAGGAGCGTGCTCTTGCCGCAGCCGGACGGCCCGACGATCGCCAGGAACTCGCCTTCGCGGATCGCGAGGTCGATCGACTCGAGCGCGTGCGTCTCGATGCCGCGCCGCCGGTAGGTCTTGGCGACGCCCGCGAGCTCGACGTAGGCGCGGCCGGCGCCGCGCTCCGCAAAGCCGGAGACGGCCGTTGCGGCCGGCGCCGTGCGGACGTCGTCGAGGCTCACGGTTCCGCGCGACGCGCCGCTCAGGGCACGAACTCGTTGGTGTGGAACGCGGTCCACGGCTGGTCGGTCTTGAGCTCGCGGTAGGCCTTGAGGATCGAGAGCGTCTGGTCCCAGTCGGCCTGCGCGCCCCAGCCGATGCGGCCCTTCGAGTTCTTCGAGTCGAGGAGCTCGAAGTCGACCAGCATCTGGTCGAGCGTCGACTGGCGGTTGAGATCGGGCTTGGCCTTGAGCGCGGCGTCGACCGCCGCACCCGGGTTCTTCTTCGCCTCCTCCCAGGACCTGACCGACGCGCGGACGAACCGTCTGACCAGGTCCGGCTTCGACTTGATCAGGTCGTTCTTGGCGACGATCGTCATGCCGACGATGTTGGCGCCGAAGTCGGCGTAGCGCATCGCGGCCGGCGCGAAGCCGCGCTGCTTGATCAGGAAGAACTGGTCGTCGGCGCCGCCGAGCAGCGCGTCGGCGCGCTTCTCGAGCACGGTGACCACCTTGGCCGGCGGATCGACCTGCACCATCGAGATCTTCGCGCAGTCGACGTTGTTCGCCTTGCACACCGCCTGCAGCAGCGCGCCCAGCGGGTCGCCCGGCGACACCGCGACGCGTTTGCCCTCGAGGTCCTTGGGCGTCTTCAGGTTCGCCTCGGCGAGCGAGACCACCGAGAAGCCGGTCGAATTGAGCAGCGACATCACCGACCGGATCTCGGCGCCCTTGGCCGCGGTCGTGATCACCGACGAGGAATCCGCCATGCCGAAGGTGTCGGAGCCGGCGGCGACGACCTGGACCGTGTTCGCCGATCCGCGGCCTTCGTTGATCGTCAGGTCGAGGCCCTCGGCGGCGAAGAAGCCGCGCTCCTTGCCGTAGTAGAACGGCACGTGCAGGCCGCCCAGGTACCAGTTCAGACGCAGCGACACCGGCGTGGGTTGCGCGCTCGCGACCGGCGCGACGGCGGCGGCGAGCGCCGCGCCGGCGAGCGCGGAGACGATCCAGGTTCTGCGGTGCATGCGGGCCTCCTTGGTGAGCGGACGCCGCAGCGCGGCGTCCCGGGGTGGGTCACATCGTCGCGTCCTGCGCCGTGTGCTGCTGCGACACGTGCCAGGGAATCGCCAGCCGTTCGATCACCTCGACCGCGTAGTAGACGGCGAGCCCGATCAGCGACAGGAGCACGATCGTGGCGAACACCATCGGCGTCTCGAGCTGGCCGTTGTACTGGAGGAGCAGGTAGCCCAGGCCGCGGTCGGAGGCGACGAACTCGGCGACCACCGCCGCGGTCGCGGCCAGCGCGGCGCCGACCTTGAGGCCGGTGAACACCTGCGGCAGCGCCTGCGGCAGACGGATCTTGACGAACAGCTTGACGCCGCCGGCGCCGGTGGTGCGGGCGAAGTCCATGATGTCGCGATCGGCGCTCTTGAACCCGGCGATCGAGGCGACGACGATCGGGAAGAACGACAGCAGGAACACGAGCAGCAGCTTGGGCGTGAAGCCGAAGCCGAACCAGATGATGAACAGCGGCGCGATCGCGATCTTCGGGACGATCTGCAGGAAGACGATCACCGGGTAGACCGCCTGCTCCATGAACCGCGACCAGGCGATCCACATCGCCAGCGGGATCGAGACGACGACCGCGAGCGCGTAGCCGGCGAGGATCTCCTGCGTCGTGACCCAGGCGCCGGCCATCACCAGCTCGTGGCGCTTCCAGAACTCGGTCCAGACCTTCGACGGCGGCGGCAGCAGGTACTCCTTGACGCCGGCCACGCGCACGCCGACCTCCCAGACGACGATCAGCAGCGCGAAGACCGCGATCGCCGAGCCGCGGCGGCGCAGCCACTCGACGATCGCGGCGCCTCGCGCGCGGCCGGTCACGCGCCGCTCCGCCCCGCGGCGGCGGGATCGGCGAGGTCGAACGTGCCGTAGCGCGCCGGTACGTTGATCTCGAGCACCTCGAGGTCGTCGCTGCGCGCGATCACGTCGTGCGGGACGCCGGCCGGCTGGGTGATCGCCTCGCCGGCGCGCAGCGTGACCGCGCCGTCGACGCCGGCGTAACGGAAGGTGAGCCAGCCGCGCAGCACGTAGACGAAATGGGCGCTCATGTCGTGCCAGTGCCAGCCGGTCGGCGCCGGCAGCGGGGCGATCGCGCGGATGTGCTTCGCGCCCAGGCGCCCGCCGGTCGCGGCGTCGAGGCCCAGGTCGCGGTACTCGAC
>CAZQTL010000375.1:0-2587 GCA_964595975.1 uncultured Thermoanaerobaculia bacterium
CTCGGCGACAGTCTCCATGCCGGTCGCCGGCGGGAAGACGGCGCTGGGGGCAGCGGTCGCCACCGCGCTGACGGCCGGAGAGCCGGCGTGGCGGGCGAGCCAGGCCAGCGCCAGCGCCAGCAGCGCGACTGCGAGAGCGCCGCAGGTCGCGATCCGCGCCCGGTGCCGGCCGGCGAAGCGCAGCGCGCGGTAGCGCCGGCTGCCGCGCCGCGCCTCGACCGGCAGAAGGTCGAGGAAGCGCCGCAGATCGGCGGCGAAGTCGGCGGCGCTGGCGTAGCGCTCCTGCGGCTCCTTGCGCAGCGCCTTGAGGCAGATCGCGTCGAGATCGCGTCCGAGTCCGCGCTCGGGCCGGCGCGGCTCGCGGCTGCCCCTTCCGGTACCGCCGGCACCGCCGCCGGTGCGCCGCGCCGACTGGCTCGGCGGTTCGGGGTCGGTCTCGAGCACCGCGCGCTCGAGGGCGGCGCGCGAGTCGCCGCCGCTGGCGAAAGGCCGGTGGCCGGCGAGGAGCTCGTAGAGCACCACGCCGAGCGAGTAGATGTCCGACGCCGGAGTGACCGCTTCGCCGCGGAACTGCTCGGGGCTGGCGTAGGCGGGGGTGAGGGCGCGCGCCTCGGTGCGCGTGACCGCGAGCGTCTCGTGGCTCTCGGGATCGAAGAGCTTGGAGATGCCGAAATCGAGCAGCCGCGGCCGTCCGTCGCTCCCGACGAGCAGGTGGCCGGGTTTGAGATCGCGATGCACGACGCCTTTTCGGTGGGCGAACTCGACCGCCTCGAGGACGGCGAGGAAGAGCTCGACCCGCTGCGCGACCGTGAGTCCCAGGCGTCGCGCGCAGGTCACGAGGTCCTCGCCCTCGATGTACTCGAGCGCCAGGAACCAGGTGCCGTCGGCGGCGCGTCCGCCGTGGATGAAGCGGGCGATGCCCGGATGCTCGAGCGAGGACAGGATGCGCACCTCGTCGCGGAAGCGGCGCAGGGCGTCGGGCGCCAGGCGATCGATGACCTTCAGGGCGATCGTGCGCCGGAAGTCGGCGGTCTCCTCCTCGGCGAGATAGACGCGACCCATGCCGCCGCGGCCGAGCTCGCGCAGGACGCGGTAAGGGCCGATCGACTCCGGCGGTGCGTCGTCGGGGGGCTCTTCCGTGCCGGAGACGAGCCTCCATGGCGGCTGGTCGAGCAGCCGGCTCGGAGTCTCGGCGCCGGCGAGCAGGCGCGCGAGCTCTGCGGCCAGGCCCGGCTGGCGATGCTCGAGTTCGGCGAGGAAGGCGCGGCGCCCGGCTTCGTCGAGCGCCAGCGCCGCGGCAAAGAGCTCGGGCAGCGCCTCTTCGCTCAACGGTCGCCGGCTCCGCCCGAGAGCTCGGCGACCAGCCAGGCGCGGGCGAACTGCCAGTCGCGCTTCACCGTCGCCGGCGAGAGGTCGAGACAGGCGGCGATCTCCTCGATCTCGAGGCCGGCGAAGTAGCGCATCTCGACCATCTTCGTCTGCCGCGGGTAGCGCTCGGCGAAGCGCTCGAGGGCGCGGTCGAGGTCGATGAGCTCGGCCTGCGGCGTGTCGCCGCTGGTGGCGAGGAGGGCGGTCGGGGTCTCGTCCGAGCGGCGCTTCCGCCGATTGCGGGCGCGCGCATGGTCGACCAGGACGCGCCGCATCATGGTCGAGGCCAGCCCGAAGAAGTGCGCCCGGTCGCGCCAGTCGATCCCCTGCTGGCGCATGAGGCGGAGGAAAGCTTCGTTGACGATCGCGGTCGGCTGCAGGGTGTGGCCGGGGCGCTCGCCGCGCAGCTGCGCCGCGGCGATCCTCTTGAGCTCGCCGTAGATGCGCGCGAAGAGCTCCTCTCCCGCCTGCGGATCGCCGGCGCGCCAGGCATGCAGCAGCCCGGTGACCTCCGTCGCTGCCGGCTCCTGCGGAGACATGGCGCAGAGTCTACGCCGAGTGGCGTCGGCTGGCCGCTCGAGGGCGGCGGATGCGCGACGGAGCGACCGGGCGGCCGGCTAGTTCAGCGAGATGTTCACGTTGCTGTCTTCGTCTTCGACATGGATCGAGAACGTCCCGGCCGCCATCGCGCGATCGATCTCCTTGCGCGAGAGGTCCTCGCCGCCGAGGACGCAGCGCGCGAGCGACCACGGGATCGTGAGCTCGACGGTCTCGTCGTCCTCTTCGCGGATCTTCATCACCAGGAACTGGCCGGCGCGGCGGGCGTCGATCTGCTTGTCGTCGTCCCAGACGGTGCCGCGGGCGCCGTCGCCGCCGCGCTCGAGCGAGAGATAGAGCGCCCGCACCTTCGGATCGTGGTCGTTGTCGCAGTCGATGTCGATCGGCGCCATCGCCTCGACGATGGTGCCGAGGAGGCCGCCGTTCAACGTCAGGTGGACGTCCTTGCCATGGTCGTTGTCGACGTCGATCCGCAGCGTCGGACTGTCGGCGACCGCCGGGGCTGGCGCGAGGGCGAACGGGAGCGAGAGCAGGGCGGCGAACAGCAGGGGACGGGTGCGCATGATCGGATCCTCCGGGAAGTGCTCCTGGGGATCCCTACGGCTTCTCGCGTTCCCAGGTTTCGAGGGTCGCTGGGGGACCTGCTCGGGGTCCTGTCTGG
>CAZQTL010000376.1:0-2577 GCA_964595975.1 uncultured Thermoanaerobaculia bacterium
CCCGCGGGCGCCTGCACCGCGTAGGGCTTGCACTGGTAGCGCTTGTCGTCGTCGAGGACGATGATCTTCTCGGGGATCCGGTCCTCGTCGGTCAGCGGCGTGGTCGCCAGGAGCTCGAGGTCGCGGCTCTTGCTCCAGGCATGGTAGAGGCCCGAGGTGTGATCGACCGGCGCCGAGGGCAGGAAGAACTCGATGATGTCGTCGTCCTGGTCGGGGAACGAGGTCACCAGATCGGTGAGCGCGTTGTCGATGCGGTTGCGGACGGCCATGGCTTGCTCCTTGGGCAACGGGCAGACGCCCGCGCTCGTGCGAGCGCACGGCGCGCTCGCGAGGGATGCGGTTCAGGTGGACGGATGGGCCGGAGCGCCCGGGACGCGCTCCGACGGAGGGACCGGCGGGTTTACGGAATGAACGCCAACTGGAGGCGTGCCTGCACCCGACCGCGGCTGGGCTGCGCGCCGATCGTCTCCAGGGCGACGGCGACGATGTCGCAGTCGGTCTCGTTGGTGCGGGGCTTGGCGTCGCCCTGGGCGTTGGCGACGATGAGCTTGTCGCCGAAGTTGACGGCGGTGTTGGCGGCGATGTTGATGCCGACCAGCCCGAGGTAGCGGGCCGAGCAGGGCTTGCCCTCGGGGACGCCGCCGGGCCACACGTCGGTGATGACGCCCAGCACGCCCTTGGCGGCGGCGCCGGCCGGCAGCATCGCCTGGTTGGGCTCGATGGAGCCGTCGAGCGGGTTGCACGCGATGGCGCCCTCGATGAGGCCGGTGGGCGTCACGCCCGCCACGCCGCCGGCGATGTGGGCGTAGTAGGAGACGGAGTCGATGTTGCGCCCGGCGGGCGCGTTCGCGGTGGACATGGATCGAGAGCCCTTTCTTCGGCGCCCGTGGTGCAGGACCGACGAGGAATGGAAGGGGCGCCGCGCGCGCAGGGCGGCGGCGCCCGAGGACCGAGGGGGTGCGGGACGCGCGCGCTACGGCGCGTCGGGGCCGAAGTCGAAGAGCTGGTCCTCGGCGGCCCACTCGACGATGCCGGGATCCTCCTCGGCGACGATCTGCTGCGCGACGGCCAGCAGCATGCCGGGCTCCTTCGCGCCGCCCGTCCGGCGCGTCAGGCGGTTCATGATCCGCACGTCGGTCTTGGCCGCCTCGACCATCTCCTCCGCGCGCTCGGCGAGGTCCACGTTGGCGCGGCGCGGATCGGGGCTGCTGCCGCCGCCGCCGCCGCTGGGGCCGGCGCTGCCGCGCGAGCGCATCTGGGGCGTCGTGCGCGGCACCCGCCCGGAGAGCGGCTCGCCGCCCGTGGTCATGCGCGTGAGCGCCTTCGCCCCGGGCAGGCCCCGGACCACCTTCTCGGCGGCGCTCGGGTCCGTGCGCGCCATCGCCATGAAGCCCGCCTTCGCCTCCGGCGAGAAGCCGCACTTCACCGCCATCGTGAAGAGCCGCTCGGCCCGCTCCTCCGTCGCCCGCCGCTGCTCCTTGAGCCGCTCGGCCGCGAGCGCCGCCTGCACCCGCGCGTCGATGTCGGCCTGCCGGCCGGCGCCCTGCCCCTCGGCCACCATCGCGCCCAGGATCACCGCGCGCGGCGTCGTGCGCAGATCGATGCCGCGGCGCCGGGCGAAGCCGTGGATGATCGCGTCGCCCTCGGGGTCGTCGCTCATCAGGGACGGCGGCGGCGCGTCGTCCGCCATCGTGGTCGGATCCTCGGGCTCGCCGGCGAAGCGGCGCATGCGGCGCGCGAGGCGCTTGAGCCCCTCGAACTCCGGCCCGTAGGCGTCCATCGACTCGGCGCCCTCGTGCGACAGCACGTCGTCGAGCTCGCCCATGAGCCGCGCGAGCGCCGCCGGGTCGTCCATGTCCTCGGCGAACTTCATCTTGCACGTCTGGGCGAAGCGGCCGAGGGCCTCGTGGATCTCGTCGGGCGTGGCGGCGCTCTCGACGCCGAGCTTGCGCGCCAGCGTCTCGTGCGCGTCGGCCGGGGTGCCGCCGCCGCCGTCGTCGTCGCCGGCGAACCGGCGGAGCTTGCGGGCGAGGGAGGCCGCCTCCGGGTCGCCCGATTGCTCGAGGTCGAGCGCCATGGCCGAGGCGTCGCCCGGGTCGGCGTCGAAGGCGAAGGTGCGGTAGCGCGCCATGCGCTCGGCGAGCGGCGTGCCCTCGGCGAGGCCGAGCTTCTGGTAGAGCTGCTTTCGGGTCATGAGGGGACTCCTTGGCCGCGCGGGCGCGGCGGGGATGAACGAAGAGCGGTTGCAGGGGGGAGCGGGCGGGAGACGGGATCAGGCGGCGGCGGCGGCGGCGCGCGCCTCGTCGGCGGGCCACGAGACGACGCCGTGCGGGGTGCGCACGAGCAGCCACGGGGCCGGTCCGACGGCGTAGCGGCGGAGCACCTGGCCCGAGATGCCCGTCGCGGCGTGCACGACCACGCCCGAGGTCGCCTGCGCGTGCAGCGTCGGCGGCGACGTGCTGCTGCAGCCCCCGATCGACGAGTTGGTCGCGATCTCGGGCTTCGAGGGGTTGAAGAAGACCGGCATGCCCGCGGCGCGCACCTCGCTCGCCGCCGCCGTGGCGTCCGCGACGCTCC
>CAZQTL010000377.1:0-2573 GCA_964595975.1 uncultured Thermoanaerobaculia bacterium
CCGAAGAGGTCGAGCTGCCACTCTACGGTCCGCTGCGCAAGCAGGAGTACAGCAAGGAGGAGCTGCTCGAGCTCTTCCGCGGACTGGTGGAAAAGCACCGGCTCGACGTCCTGTTCGGCCAGAAGGTGCTGCAGGTGATTCCCGAAGGCGGCCTGTTCCACATATTCACCGCGAGCGGCGCGTGGCGCGCCCGCCGCGTGCTGCTGGCGCTCGGCCGTCGCGGCACGCCGCGCCGGCTCGGCGTGCCCGGCGAAGAGCGCTCCAAGGTGATGTACCAGGTGCGCGACGCCGAGGAGTACCGTGGCCGGAAGATCCTCTGCGTCGGCGGCGGCGACAGCGCGGTCGAGGCCGCGATGGGCCTCGCCCGCCAGGCCGGGAACGAGATCACCCTGTCCTATCGCGGCGAGTCGTTCAATCGCGTCAAGGCGAAGAACCTCGAAACGCTCGACAAGCTCGTCCGCCGCGGCAAGATCCGCCCGCTGCTCGGCACCGAAGTGCTCGAGATCGGCGGCGACCAGGTGCGCCTGCGCACCGCCGAGGGCGAGGTGACGATCGCCAACGACTATGTCTTCGTCCTCATCGGCGGCGAGCCGCCGTTTCCCTTCCTGCGCAGCATCGGTGTGCGCTTCGGGGACGAGGCCGCGGCCGCAGCGACCGCCGCCCCGCCGGGAGTCGCCGGGGAGGCCGCCCTTGGCTCTCCGGCCCGGCTGAGCTAGGATCGGGGAACTCACCGATTTCGTGCACGCCTTCCGGAGGGTCTCGCCATGCGCACCGCCCGTCTCGCCCTGCTGATCTCCGTCTTCGCCGCCGCCGCCGCCAGCGCCGCGGTCACCAACCGCAGCGACGCCGGCTTCGTCTACGGCGCGCACAACGGGCCGTTCGCGACCGAGGGCTCTGCCTGTCCAGGGGTGGCCATTGCGAGCCTGCCGTTCACGTCGGCGGGCGGCTCGACGACCTGCGGGCTCACCAATACGATCACCAACTACGACACCGTCTGCAACGCCAACCTGCCGTTCCCCTACCCGGGACCGGAAGCGGTCTTCCAGTTGACGCTCGCCGCCGGCAACAACGTCGCCTTCTCGATGAGCCTCACCGGATCCACCGGCGACCTCGCGCTCTTCCTCGCCGGTTCGGCCTGCGGATCGGGCACCAACTGCGTCGCGTCCTCGCAGGACGCCATCGGACCCGGGGCCGGCCCGGAGACCATTGCGGCCGCCACGTACGCGGCGGGGACGTACTTCCTCTACGTCGACTCCTACTACGGCGCGGGTGCGGCGAGTTGCGGCACCTACACGCTCTCCGTCACCGGCAGCCTGCCGGTCGAGCTTCTCCAGTTCGAGGTCAACTGAGTCCGACCGGCGTGCCGGTGCGTCTTGGTTCGCCGTCCGACGGCCGCGCCCTTGGCGCGGCCGTTCTCGTCTTCGGCCTCTTGTCCGCCGGAGCTTCGACTCTGAGGGCGCAGGGCGCCGGCTCCGGCCACCTCGAGATTCGTGAGCCCCACTCTCGGTTCGACGACCGCTATCAATTCGAGACCGTCGGCCGGACTTTCGAACTGTCCAATTCAGGCACCGCGCCGGTCCGCATCACCCAGGCGATCGCCCTGGACGGCACCGGCCGGATCAGCGTCGATCCGATGCTCCTTCCTCCCGGCGGCGGCGCGCGCATCGAAGTGCAGCAGCCGCTGGGCGACCGGCTGGGCGAGGTGGCGTTCCGCTACGCCCTCCTGACCGACGAGCCGGGAGCCGATCGCTACCGGTTCTCGCTCAGCGGATTCGTCCAGTCCGCCTTCGACCCCGAGCGCCCGCGGTTCGAGTTCGGGAACCTCGATCGCGCTCGTGGCGGGCGCGCCGAGATCGGGCTCGCCAGCCGCGAAGTCGATCGCCTGCGCATTCTCTCGGTCGAGGAGGCGCCACCCTTCCTGCAGCTGTCCTGGAGCGAACCTGGCGGCCCCGAGGGGCAGGTGGACCTCGTTGCGACGCTCGCGCCAGGGGCGCCGCAGGGCCTTCTCGCCGGCAGCGTACGCCTGCGGACCAACGTGCCGTCGCAACCGCTGGTGGCCGTTCAGTACGTCGCGCAAGTCTTCGGCGATGTCGTCCCGAGCCGCAATCCGGTGCCGCTCGGCGCCATCCGGATCGGCGAGAGCGCGGTCGCCGTGGTGCGCTTCGAAAGCCGTTCCGGCCGACTCTTCTCTCTTGCCCCGGCAGCGCCGGAAGGGGCCAAGTCCCCGCTCGAGCTGGCGTTTCGCGATTGCGCGGGAGCTGCGCCTTCGGCCGCATGTCGCGAGCTCGAAGTGCGCTTCACGCCGCTCGTCCCCGGTCCGATCAGCGGCATCATCGAGTTGCGCGTCGCGGGAGACAGCGCCCCTCTGCCGCTGATCTACACCGGCCTCGCGATCCTTCCCGACACGGTGATCCAACAGCTTCCGGGATTCGAGCCGGAGAAAGCGGCGCCGCCGGCGGAGCACCGGCCATGACCCCCCTGCGCAGCCTCCGCTTCGTTCCCATCTGGATGTTCGCAGCGACTCGCCTGGCGCTGGCCGCACCTCAGGCCCCTTCGACCGCGCCGACGGACGG
>CAZQTL010000378.1:0-2573 GCA_964595975.1 uncultured Thermoanaerobaculia bacterium
TGCCGGCGCGGTCGCCGCTGTTGACGTCCTCCTTGGTGGAGAGATCGGGCTGCACGGCGTCGATGTAGCCGCCGTAGCTCGTGTAGTAGGCGGCGACGCGCATCGCGGCGGTGTCGCCGATCGGCACGTTCACCGCCACTTTCGCGGTGCCGCCGAAGCCGCCGTCCGTCTGGTCGCTGGCGGAGAACTCGGCCACCGAGTGCTGCAGCCCCAGCTCGGGCTGATTCGAGATGTAGCGCACGGTGCCGGAGAGCGAGCCGGAGCCGAAGAGCGTACCCTGCGGTCCGCGCAGGACCTCGACACGCGCCATGTCGAACAGGTCGATGTCGGGGGTGAACAGGGACAGCGAGATCACCGACTCGTCGAGGTAGACGCCGACCTGCTCCTTGACTCCCGGCTGGTCACGCGCGATCTGCCCGGCGGAGACGCCGCGGATGGCGACCTGGCTCTGGCCTGGTCCCAGATTCTGGACGCTGAAGCCGGCGACGTTGTTGGCGACCCCTTCGATGCTGTCCACGCCGCGGCTGCGCAGCTCCGACTCGATCGGCGCCACGATGGAGAACGGCACCTCCTGCAGGGACTCTTCGCGCTTGCGGGCGGTGACCGTGATCTCCTCGGAGACCACCGGCTGCTCCTCCTCGGCGGCCTTGGCGGCGGCTTTCGCCTTCTCTTCTTCGGTCGGGGACTTGGCCGCTGTGTCCTGGGCGGTGGCGGGCGACGAAAGGGCCCCGAGCAGGACGAAGGCGAGGGCGATGGACCATCTCGGCAGGGTGGGACTCAGGTTCACGGCACGACCTCCCATAGAGAAAACGCCCAGCGAAGATCGGGGAGGGGGACCTCACGACTTCAGGGCTTGGTCGCGCTCTCTTCGACTTCGGCCTCGGGCTCGTCGGCGAACGCCTCGTGCAGGATCGGTCCGTCGAGCGGAACGAGCTCCTCTTCCGTCGATTCGCCCTTGTTCAGCTTGCGCTCGAGGCGCTTCTGGTTCTTGAGCTGCGCCCGCTCCTTGCGCGCCATCTCCTTCTGCCGCTTGACGAAGGACTGGCTGGATCTCTTGGCCATGGTGCCTCCTGCGACGCGCCCCGGAAAGCGCGCGCCGTGTACCCCGCCAGCCTCAACCGCCGGCGGACGGAACATCCTATCGCGCCCGGGGGGGTCCAGTCAGGGGGGAGCCCCCAGGGGGCCGGACCGGAGCCTTTCCGGCCCGGCCAGGGACGGCGTGGCCTAGAGAATCGAGCCTTTGGCTCCGCCGGTCCGGGCCGCCAGGGCCTGCTGCTTGGCTTCCGCGACGAGGACGTCGACCAGCGCGCGGGCCTCCCGGCGGAAGCTGCCGACGACCATGACCCGGGCGAGCCAGGGGTCGGGGAAGCCCGGGCTCTCGAGGTCCCGGCCGTAGGCCAGCGAGAGCGCCGTCCCGGCCTGGACGACATACGGAATCTGCCCCTCCTCGAGCTGCTCGAGAAGGGTCCCAAGCATCTCCGGGCTGCCAAGCTCCGCCAGCGGCACCAGTTCGCCGGGATCCCCCGTGCCGGCCCCCAGGCCCCCGCCGAAACCGCCGGTGAAGCCTGGAGCTTCCAGACCATCGTCCCCTGCCCCCTCCCGCGCCGCGGCCTCGGCGGCGGCGAGATCGGCGACCAGCGGAATCTCGCAGTCCGCGCAGGTGGTGAATCCATCGCGATACTCGGCACGGCAGTTCGGGCAGATCATGGTCCTCTCCGTTCCCCGGAACGATATGCCAATCGGCTAGAATTCCCGCGCGTTCGAACGCTTCACAGGGAGGTACGGCCATGGGTCTGATGGACAACATCAAGA
Organism: uncultured Thermoanaerobaculia bacterium; assembly: GCA_964595975.1. GTDB lineage: Bacteria > Acidobacteriota > Thermoanaerobaculia > Multivoradales > JAGPDF01 > JAGPDF01. Next base: position 1,813 of record CAZQTL010000378.1, read on the forward strand.
AGCAGCTCGGCTCGCAGTTCATCGAGATCATCGAGTGGCTCGACGACACGACCGATTCGCTGGTCTGGCGCTTCCCGGTCTACAACCAGGAGATCAAGATGGGCGCCCAGCTCATCGTGCGCGAGAACCAGGTCGCCCTGTTCGTCAACGAGGGCAAGGCGGCCGACCTCTTCACCCCCGGGCGCTACGAGATCCAGACCCAGAACGTGCCGATCCTGACCACCCTGCGCGGCTGGAAGTACGGTTTCCAGAGCCCGTTCAAGGCCGAGGTCTACTTCGTCAACACGCGGCAGTTCACCGACCTGAAGTGGGGCACGACCAACCCGGTGATGATGCGCGACAGCGAGTTCGGCATGATCCGTCTGCGCGCCTTCGGCACCTACGCCATGCGCATCGCCGACGCCAAGACCTTCTTCCAGAACATCGTCGGCACGCGCGGCCTGACCTCGACCGACGAGGTCACCGGCCAGCTGCGCTCGACGATCCTGTCGCGCCTGTCCGACGCCCTCGCCGAGTCGAAGATCGCCGCGCTCGACCTCGCGGCGCACTACGACGAGCTGTCGGTCGCCGGCCGCGGCGTCCTCTCCCCCGAGTTCGCGGGCTTCGGCCTCGAGCTGTCGCGCTTCTTCATCGAGAACATCTCGCTGCCCGAAGAGGTCGAGAAGGCAATCGACCAGCGCTCGAAGCTCGGCGTCCTCGGCGACCGCATGCAGCAGTACACCCAGATGCAGGCGGCCGAGGCGATCGGCACCGCGGCTGCG
>CAZQTL010000379.1:0-2569 GCA_964595975.1 uncultured Thermoanaerobaculia bacterium
GCCGGAGAGCGCGGTCGGTAACTATCTCGCGGTGCTGCGGGAGCGGCCGTACCACCCACTCGCCACCGCTGCGCGCGGACGGCTCCGGCGGCCGGAGCTCGCGGCGGCGACCGAGCGTGTCGGCCGCCGGCGGGCCGCCGGGCGCACCTTCGACGACGCCTATGCCGCCTGGGCCCTGCTCGGCGAATCGCAGTCCGCCGGCAGCGCGGCGCGCGAGCGCGGCCTCGCAGCCCTGCGGGCGCAGCCGTCGCTCGCCGCCTGGGTCGACTGGCAGCCGGTGCCGGTGCCCTCCTGGCCGATCTGGTCGGCGGAGCTCCAGCAGCCGGAGGAGCGCCTGCTGGCGCTCGGCCTGTGGAGCGAAGGGACGGCCGCGCAGGCGCGCTTCTTTCCTGCCCAGCAACGACCGCTCGCCTTCACCCTGGCGCACGAGCTCGAGTCGTCGGGGGCGACCGACCGCGCCATCGAGGTCGCCGAGCGGCTCTTCTCGACCCTCCCGCAGCGCCTGCCATTCGACTGGGTGTCGCCGGCCCTGCGCCGGCTGCTCTATCCGCTGCCCTATCGCGCCCGACTCGAGGAGCGCTTCGGCCGCGACCGCGACGCTCTCTACCTGCTCGCGGCGGTCATGCGCGAAGAGAGCCGCTTCCAGCCCGAAGCGGTCTCTCCGGCCGCCGCGCGCGGCCTCGCCCAGCTCGTCCTGCCGACCGCCCGGCGCCTCGCCAGCGGGCTCGGCTGGGCCGGGCTCCGCGCCGAGGATCTCCACCGGCCGGAGGTCTCGATCGCCCTGGGGGCGGCCTATCTCAGCGAGCTGGGACAGCGCTTCGGCGCCGCCGGCGAGGGCGCGGTGGCGGCGCCGATGACCGTGGCGGCCTACAACGCCGGCGAGGATCAGGCCGCCCTCTGGCGGCGGTATTGCCAGACCGCCGAGCCCGAGGAGTACCTCGCCAAGGTCGGGTTTCGCGAAACCCGCGCCTACCTGGTCCGGGTGCTCGAAAGCCGCGCCCAGTACGCCGCCCTCTACCCGCAGTAGCCCGGCCGGAGCCCTGCCTCCCGCCGGGAAGGGTCCTCCTGCGGCGGGGAGCCAGGGGGCCCTTGCCTCCCGAATCCGGCATGGTAACCTTGAACGCGATGCCCAGCGAGCAGGTCGAGGCCAAGGAGGCCCCCTCTCTTCCGGTGCCTGTCGAGCCGGTGCGGGTGCTCGTTCCGTCGCAGATCGGGACGCTGGGGGTGGAGTTCTACGGTCTGGCCATCGGCCGCATCGTGATCGCGCCCACCGGCCCGACCGCCCGCCAGTTCCATCCGCTGTCCGCCTTCGAAGATTCGGAGTTTCTCGACGAGGTCTTCGGCCGGCTTTCGGAGTACTTCGCCGGCGCGCGTCGCGCGCTCGAGCTCGATTTCGATCTGGCGCCTTCGGGGGTCGATTCGTTCTCCCGCCGGGTGCTCAAGGAGGCGCTGCGGACGCCGTACGGCAAGACGCGCACCTACAAGGACATCGCCGACGCCTCCGGCCGCCCCGAGGCCTACCGCCAGGTGCTGTCGATCCTGCTCGACAATCCGATTCCGCTGATCATCCCCTGCCACCGCATCATCCCCACCAAGGAGGGCATCGGCGGCTGGGTGGGCGGCGCTTCGCGCAAGCGGTGGCTGCTGCGGATGGAGCGCGAGAACTCCGCGCAGACGCTCTAGGAATCCGGCCAGCCGGCCGTGAGCGTCCGCGCGAAGCGTCCTGCCCGCGCCCTTACTTCTCGTCGAGCTCGATGTCGAGGCTGACTTCCTCGCCGGCCCGCACGCTGAAGCTCTGTTCCTCCGACTGCCTTCCTGGTCGCACGACTTCGATGCGGTGCTCGCCAGGATCGACGATCAGGCCCGAGCGCAGCCGTTCGAGCTCGCGGCCGGTACCGAGGAACCGGCCGTCGAGGTAGACCGAAGCATCGTCCGGATCGATCTCCAACCTGAGGCTGCCGGGTTCGCCGCGCGCGTCGAGACGCTCGGGCTCACCCTCGGGCGCCCTCCCCGAGGCCTGACCCTGGGACTCTTCGTACGCCCGCACCTCCTCCTCGTTCTCGCGGTCGCGGCGCAGACGCTCGTCGCGATTCACCGTCTGCTTCGAGACCAGATCCTGCGGCAGCGTCTCCTTGCCGGGGACCATCGAGTCGTTGACGTCGATGACCATTCCGCCGTAGATCGAATACTGCCGGGCGATGGTCTGGAAGCCCGGCGCGAAGATCACCACGTCGTAGGTGCCCTTCTCGAGCCAGAGGTAGTTCGGATAGCCGTCGAAATCGTCGGCGACACCGACCAGACTGCCGTCGACGTAGATCTGCGCGCTCTCCGGGCTGACGTCGAGATCGAGCGCACCGTGCGTCGCCCCGGCCGCCGGGTAGACCGTCGTGTAGCCGGGGGCGTAGCCGTAGCCGTAGGCGGGATAGCCGTACCAGCCGTAGCCACCGTAGTAGCCGTAGGGATAGCCGTACCAGCCGCCGATGCCGATGTAGCCACTGTAGTGGCCGCCGTAGTGGCCGCCATAGTGCCCACCGTAGTGCCCGCCGTGGCCACCACCATGACTGCCGCC
>CAZQTL010000380.1:0-2557 GCA_964595975.1 uncultured Thermoanaerobaculia bacterium
GCCGCGGTCGCCGCCGATCCGGCTTCGACCGCGGCGATCCGCCAGACGGGCGTCGTCGAGCAGCGGCTCGGCGACGCCGCCGCCGACGCCGGCGACCGCGCGCGCGCCGTCGAGCACCAGGCCGCCTCGCTCGCGGTCGACCGGGCACTCGCCCAGCGCCTTCCCGACGACATCGAGATTCGCCGCGACCTGGGCACCGACCTCTCCCGCCTCGGCGTGTCGCAACGGATGCGCGGCGATGCCGCCGCGGCGCTGACGTCGCACCGCGAGGCGGTGCGGCTGCGCACCGCGCTGCTCGCCGACGATCCGCAGGATGCGCGGGCCCGGGACGACCTCGCCGAGTCCCGCTACGAGGCCGCCAAGGCGCTGGCGGAGCTGGGACGAGCGACCGAGGCCAGGAGCGAGCTCGCCGCCGCCGTCGGCCTCCGTCGCGAGCTCGTCGCCCGCGACCCCGAGAACGCGCGCTGGGAGGACTCCCTGGCGAGCGCCCTGACGACGCGCGCCGAGCTCGCGGCCGCCGGCGGCGAGACCGACGCCGCCCGGAGCGCCTTGGCCGAGGCGCTCGCCATCCGCCGCCACCTGGCGACGGCGAGACCCGACTTCGCCAGTAACCGGGCCGCGCTCGCCGAGCTAGAAATTCGCCTCCGCGACCCGGTCTGAGCCGTTCTGCCGCGGCATCGCACGTATCCCGGAGAGAGCGATACCTGCTGCGTCGCTCAGGAGGACTCCATGGCTCGTTCGATGCACCGCTCGCCCGCCGTCGCGGCACTCGGCTTTCTCCTCTTCGCCGCCGTCGTCCGGCTGTGCGCCGCCGAGCGCGGCACCGGCAACGGCAGCGCTCTCCGGGGCGAGGCCGCCCTGCTCGCCGGCATCTTCTCGAACGGCTTCGAGAGCGGCGACTCCTCCGCCTGGTCGGATACCACGCCCAGCGTCTGCCCGGCACCCACCGGCGGTCCGACCCTGCACGCCAACGCGGTGGCGCCAAACGAGATCTGGACGGCGGAGGCCAGCCCGCACATCCTGACCAACAACGTCACCGTTCCGCCGGGAGTGACCCTGACCCTTTCGCCCTGCGCCGAAGTGCGCATCCGTCCCAACTTCCAGCTCTACGTTCAGGGAGCGCTCTCGGCGCGGGGCACGCCGCTGCGGCGGATCACCATTCACCGCGACAACCCGGCGCTGCCCTTCGCCAACATCTGGGTGGTCCACCCGGGCTCAGCCGACCTCGCCTTCGCCGACCTCGACGGCGGCGGCTCCACGGACGGCGCCCTGGTCGTTCAGGCTGGCTCCCCGCCGCTCGTGCGTCCGATCACGGTCGACCACCTCAAGGTTTCCGGTTCGGCCGGCTACGGCGTGCAGCTGTTCGCCAACGCCGGCTTCACCGCCGCTTCGCGGGATCTCGTCGTCTCCGGGTCCGGCGCGACACAGCCGGCCTCTCCCTTCCCGGTTCGCCTGGGACTGACGGCGGTCGGCACGTTGCCCGTCGGCAGCTATGCCGGCAACGCGAGCGATCTCGTCCAGGTCGTCATCAGCGCCAACCTGCCCACCGACCTGACGTTTCACGATCGCGGCGTGCCCTACCAGCTCGGCGGCGGCGGCAACGCGGCCGTCCTCAACGTCGTCGGCAGCCCGGGCCTCGCGACGCTGACCATCGAGGCCGGTGTCGAGCTCCAGTTCTACAGCCTCGGCACCAACGTCGGCGGCCTCTTCCTGGGGACGAACAGCCGGCTGGTCGCGGTCGGCACGGCGGCCGCACCGATCCTCTTCACCGGCCTCGGGGCGGCCCCTCCGGCGGGCAGCTGGGAGGGCATCACCTTCGACACCGCGGTCGATCCCGGCACCGTGCTCGATCATGTCCGGATCGACGCCGCCGGCGCCCACAGCGGCTCCCAGGGATACGGCTGTCCTCCGGCGGCGGATGGCAATCAGACGGATGGCGCGCTCAAGATCTTCGTCCAGCCGGCCTCCCAGTTCCTGCTCAACTCGACGATCTCGAACTCGATCTCGCACGGGGTCTTCCGCGCCTGGACCGGCGGACTCGTGGACTTCCTCCCCACCAACACCTTCGCCAACGTCGCGTACTGTCAGCAGGTGATGCCGCATCCGCCGCCGCCTGCGAACTGCCCGGTGAATCCCGATTGCCCACAGTAGACCCGGAAGAGCCGAGACGAGCCCGGTCTCCGATCGGACCCGGGAGCCGGTGTGCGATGGGCTGCGGTGGATGCCTTCAGCGCGCCGGCTCGGGCACGCTCGACTCGAACCAGTCGTATTCCCAGCGCCACGGCATGCGCGTCTCGCCGAGAACGAGCCGCGCCACTTGCGGAAAGATGCGTTCGGCGCGAACGTCGTTCGCCATCATGACGACGCAGTCTCGACTCGCTTCGAGACAGACGACCATGTTGCCGGTCCAGTCGTTGTGTCCGCCCTTGAACCAGGCCGGCCCCGAAGCGTCCGAGAAAACGACGACGCCGAGCGCCGCCGAGAGTCCGATCTCGGCATTGCGGGGGTCGCTCCATGGACGCAAGGTCGGGAACTGGTGTTGCGAGGTGATCGCCAG
>CAZQTL010000381.1:0-2518 GCA_964595975.1 uncultured Thermoanaerobaculia bacterium
AGGAGCAGATCGGCATCGAGGCGCCGTTCGGTTCGGCGCAGGCGCTGGCCTTCCTCGCCGAACAGGTCGCCACCGGCACCGGCTTCGGCAAGGAGGTGGGGCTGGGCTCGAAGCGCCTGTGCGCGAAGTACGGCCACCCCGAGCTGTCGATGTCGGTCAAGGGGCAGGAATTCCCGGCCTACGACTCGCGCGGCATCCAGGGCATGGGTCTCACCTACGCGACGTCGAACCGCGGCGCCTGCCATCTGCGCTCGTACACGGTCGCCTCCGAGGTGCTCGGCATCCCAGTCAAGACCGACCCGCTCGTCACCGACGGCAAGGCCGAACTGGTCAAGGCGTTCCAGGACGCGACCTCGGTGTTCGATTCGTCGGGCCTTTGCATCTTCACGTCGTTCGCGTGGACGCTGCAGGACATCCAGCCGCAGATCGACGCCGCCTGCGAGGGCGGGTGGACGATGGACAAGCTGAATCTCGTCGGCGAGCGGATCTGGAATCTCGAGCGCGAGTTCAATCTCGCGGCCGGCCTAACCGCCAAGGACGACTCGCTGCCCAAGCGCCTGACCACCGAGCCGGCGAAGACCGGCCCGGCCAAGGGCCTGGTCAACGGCCTCGACAAGATGCTGCCGGAGTACTACAAGATCCGCGGTTGGGACACGCACGGCGTTCCGACGGCGGCGACGCGCAAGCGTCTGGGCACCTCGGCGCTCTGACCATGCCGCGGAGGTCCGGGCGCCGGCGCGACCCTGCCGGTGCCCGGAGTTCGCGGCCGTGCCGCAGCGGCCGCCTTCGCCGCGTCTTCCACGACCTCGCGCGCGTCGCGCGGCCTCGCCGTCCGCTGCTCACCGGCATCGACGGCGACCGCGCGCCCCGCGTCATCCACGAGCTCCTGCCATGAACCACGTGATCCTCGGCAACGGACCGACCGGTGTCGTCGCCGCCGAAACGCTGCGCCGGCTCGCCCCCACCGACGGCATCGTGCTCGTCGGCGACGAGCCCGAGCCGCCGTACTCGCGGATGGCGATCCCCTATCTGCTGCACGGCGCCATCGGCGAGTCCGGAACCTACCTGCGCAAGGGCGCGGACCACTTCGCCGGCCAGCGCATCGAGCTCGTCACCGGGCGCGCCGAGTCGGTCGACACTAACGCTCGGACGGTGAAGCTCGCCGGCGGCCGGGTGCTCCGCTACGACCGGCTGCTGATCGCCACCGGCGCGCACCCGAACCGCCCGCCGATTCCCGGCATCGACCTGCCCAACGTGCTTTCCTGCTGGACGCTCGCCGACGCGCGCCGGATCATGGCGATCGCCAAGCCCGGCGTGCGCGTGCTGCAGATGGGCGCCGGCTTCATCGGCTGCATCATCATGGAGGCGCTGGCGAGCCGCGGCGTCGCGCTCACCGTCGTCGAGATGGGCAACCGGATGGTGCCGCGGATGATGACGCAGGGCGCCGGCGACCTGATCCGGCGCTGGTGCGAGTCGAAGGGCATCCGCGTCCACACCAACGCCAAGGTCGCGTCGATCGCGAAGGACGGCGCCGGGCTGGTCGCGACGCTCGGCGACGGCAGCCGGATCGCCGCCGACCTGATCATCTCCGCCACCGGCGTGGTGCCCAACATCGGTTTCCTGCGCGGCAGCGGCGTGGCCTGCGACCAGGGCGTGCTGGTCGACGCGCGGATGGCGACCAACGTCGCCGGCGTCTACGCGGCGGGCGACGTCGCGCAGTCGCCGGCGTTCGCCGGCGGCGCGCCGATCGTCAACATGATCCAGCCGATCGCCGCCGACGAGGCGCGCATCGCCGCGACGAACATGAGCGGGCGGGAGGCCGCGTCGACCGGCAGCCTGCCGATCAACGTGCTCGACACGCTCGGGTTGATCGCGAGCTCGTTCGGCCAGTGGCAGGGCGTGCCGGCCGCCGAGGGCGGCGACGCGGTCGAGGTCTGCGACGCCGGGCGCTTCCGCTACCTGCGCCTCGAGTTCAAGGACGACGTGCTGATCGGCGCGACCAGCCTCGGCCTGACCGAGCATGTCGGCGTGATCCGCGGACTGATCCAGGGCCGCGTGCGCCTAGGCGCGTGGAAAGAGACGCTGAAGCGCGACCCGTCGAAGCTGATGGACGCGTACCTCGCCTGCGGGCAGCGGCGCGCCGCCTGACGCGGCGCGGCGTCCGACGCGCGGGTCGCCGGAGGCGGCGCGTTCGAGATGAAGATCACTCTCAAGGTCTACGCGACCCTCACCGACTACCTGCCGGACCACGCCCGGCGGACCAACACGCTCGAGCTCGACGTCCCCGACGACGCGTCGATCGCGTCCCTGGTCGCGCCGCTGCACCTGCCGCCCAAGCTTGTCCATCTGGTGCTGGTGAACGGCGTCTACATCGCGCCGGCGGCGCGCGCCGACTGGCGGCTCAAGGACGGCGACGCCGTCGCGATCTGGCCGCCGATCGCCGGCGGCTGATGGCCGCCGCGGTGACGGCGCGCTGGCGCTACGAAATGGCGCTGGAGCGCGCGGAGTTCCTGCGGCT
>CAZQTL010000382.1:0-2510 GCA_964595975.1 uncultured Thermoanaerobaculia bacterium
GACGAAACGAAGGCAAGCAACTCGTGCAGCTGTCGGAGCTCTAGAGCGGCATCGCACCGCGATCGACGGACGTCCAGCCACAGAGGAAGCGGGCCGGGCGATCGAAGGTGCCCGATCGCCCGGCCCACGCGGTTGAGACTCGGCGCTACTGCGGCGGCTTCGGATCGCCGTTCTGGTTCTTCGGATCCTTCTGGCTGTCCTGCTCCGCCGGCTTGCCCTTCTTGCCCTTCTTCTTGGGCTGCTCCGCCGGCGGCGGGTTCTTCGTCTTGTCCTGCTCGGCGGTCGCCGCCGCCGCCTGGCGCTGCAGCTGCTGGCGGTTCTTCAGCTGCTCCGCGGTGCGCTCGCGCAACACCTTCTGCTCCTCGAGCTCCGCAGCGTGGCGCTGCTGAATCTCCTGCGGGTCGACGCGCACGCCGCCCTGGCCCTTACCGTTGCCCGCTCCCTGCGGCCTGCCCTGGGGCGCCTGCTGCGCCGGAGGAGGCGCTTGCGCCTTCTCTCGCCGCTGCATCTGCTGCAGCTCCTGCTGCTTCCGCTGCTGCTCGGCCCGGAGATCCTCCTGCTCGCGCGTGAACTGCCGTTCGTTCACCTTGGCCGGTGCCGGCGGCACGCGCGGAGCGACCGGAATCGGCACCTCCTTGCGATCCCGCTGCTGCGGTTCCTGCGCGTACGGACGGTTCGACGGCGCCTGATTGGGCTTCCGGTCGGGTGCCTGACCCGGAGCCTGCTCGCGCGGCGCCTTGTCCGGTTTCGCCACCCGCCGCAGACCGGCGTTGTTGCGCTCGGCCACCTTGACCGAATCGAGCTTGGTCTCCGCCGGGCGATAGATGCGCACGACGTCGCGCTCGACGGCCGTGCTGCCCGGTGTCGAGGCGTTGGCGATGCGCATGCGCTGCGCCCGCCGACCGGTGACGCGCTCGACCCGCTCGAGCGGCACGCCCTGGTTGATCACCCGGTTGTCCACCACCGTGTAGTTCGTGATGTTGGTGGTGTTGTGGATGATCGTCACGTTGCGGGCCTCGGGCACGATGTAGCCGCCGATCCGCGGATCGAGAAAGCGGCGCTCGTCGACGAAGGCGTAGTTGCGCGGCGCAATACCCAGGCTGAGGTTGAAGCCGCCGAGCCGGATGCCGACCCGCAGGTCGAACCCGACGGCCGGCGGCAGCGGCGCCCAGCCGATGTAACCGTTGCCCTGCTGCCAGGCCACCCACGCCGGAGCCCAGTCCGTTCCCGGCACCCACAGCCAGCCGACGTAGCGGTCCCAGGCCCAGCGGCCGTAGTGATAGGTCGCCCAGCCGAAGCGCTCGTAGGAGACCCACGTCCAGCCGTAGTCGCTCATCACCCAGCGGCCGACCGAATACGGCCGCCAGCCCGCGCGCACGTTGCGCGGGAACCAGACCCAGCCGTAGTAGGGATGGCGCACCCATTCGCCGTACGGCGAGAGCGCGCCGTAGAAGAAGCCGACCTCCGCCGACGGCGGGCGATGGCGATCGTCGTAGCCGCCGTCGTAACCGTACGGATCGTACTGTCCGCCCTGGCCGTTCGGACCGTAGCCGTTCTGTTCGTAGCCGTCGTTCGACTGCTGGTCATACCAGTTGTCGGACTCGCGCCAGTCGTCGTCGTACTGCCCCGGACCGTAGCCCTGATCCTGCTGGCCGTACTGCCCCTGCTCCTGCCCGCCCTGGTAGCCGGGCGGGCCGTAAGGATCCGACTGACCCTGGGCCGCGGCTGTCGCCAGAGCGAAGCCGGCTGCAAGGGTCCACATCGCCATTCGATGGATCGTCATCGTTGCCTCCGTAAGTGAAACCCCTTCGCGTCGAGCCCGGACTTGCGTCCGCGCCCGGTCCGCCGAAGACACCGTCGGGCGCCCTCGAGGTTCCTTCCAACCTAGTCTGCAGGTCTCGTGCCGGGAAGCGCACTTAGTACCCACAAGCCATCGCACTGCTGCGTAGTTACTGCGCTTCCCGCTCTCCGTGGCGAGTTCTACATTTCACCCAGGTCGCGCGCGAAGCGCTGCCGGCAAGCGGACCGCAGAGGCCGCAAGAGGAGATCTCATGACCCACGACGAAACGCACGGCAAAGTGACCAAGCTCACCGGGCAGGTGAAGGAGGCCGCGGGCGTTCTCACCGGCAATAAGAAGCTCGAGAGGGAGGGCGCCGCGCAGCGCGCCGAAGGCGCCCTCGAGGAGAACCTGGGCAAGGCGAAGCGCAAGGTCGGCGAGCTCGTGGAAGCCGTCGCGACGGCGATCAAGGAGTGACGCGATGACCATCTCCCTGCCGGCACTGCTGATCCTCCTGATCATCGCCGCCGTCTGCGGCGCGCTCGGCAAGGCCATCGCCGGCGACGTCCGCGGCGGCCTGCTGGTCTCGATCGTCCTCGGCTTCATCGGCGCCCTGCTCGGCCCCTGGGTGGCGGGCAAGCTCTCGCTGCCGGAGCCCTTCATGGTGTCGATCGGGGGCCATCCGTTTCCCATCCTCTGGTCGATCATCGGCGCCGCGCTCTTCGTGGCGCT
>CAZQTL010000383.1:0-2493 GCA_964595975.1 uncultured Thermoanaerobaculia bacterium
ATGAAGATCGCCGGATGGCAGTTCGAGCAATCGAGCCACTCGGTGTGCTGCTTGTGCGGATAGACGACATCGGGCATCGAGCCCTTGACCTCGCGGACGATGTTGAGGTCCATGACCACCGCCTCGGCCTTCGGGTCGACCCGGTCGACGCGCGGCTGGATCCGCGACTCGGTCAGCGATTTCACCCAATCGACCCGGTTGCCGGCGTTGCTGCGCGGCAGCGCGCCGAACGCCTCGAGCGGGGGCTGCAGCAGATGCGTACCGTCGTTGCCCGGATCGTGGATGCCGTCCTCGGCCGGCGGCAGGTTTCGCTGCGACGGCGGACGGAGCAGCCGGTTGAACGCGTTCGCCTGCGCGCCGGAGACCGGCACGCGAACCGGCGCCGCCGCGGCGAGCGTCGTGGGTCCCGGCGCGAATTTGGCGGCGCTGGACGCCGGCGGATCCGCCGCCGGCGGTGCCACGACGGGCGGAGGCGGCGATGCGCTTGGCGCGGGCGCGGGGAGCGCCGACGCCGGCGGGGACTGGGCGGCCTGCGTGGAGGCGACTTGAGCCGCGGTCCTTGATGCCGGCGCCGGCGCAGCCGTTGGCGGGGCGCTCGCCACCGCCGTCGCCGGACGGGCCTTCGCCTGCCCGACGATGTAATCGACCGCCGACTTCACCTGCGCGTCGGATAACGTGAGATTGCCCCCGCGCGCGGGCATGCCGCCCTTGCCGGTGAGGGCGACCGTGTAGAGCGCCGGAACGCCCTGCTTGAGGCGCGGCTCCCAGGCCTTGGCGTCGCCGAGCTTCGGCGCGCCGACGATGCCGGCGTTGTGGCAGACCCCGCAGACCTGGTCGTAGACCGCCTTTCCCTGGGCGAACGCGGGCGGCGCGGACAGCACTGCGGCCAGTCCGGCGGCGGCCCCCAGCGCGAGCACCCGGGAACGGAGGATCGATTCGCGATTCGCGTCCATCGTCGCCCCCTATTTCGCGGTCACCCGCGCCGGCGGGCTCGCGACCCGCGCCGGCGGGCTCGCGATCTGGCTCGTCGTGCTCTCGTGGACCTGCGTGATCGTGCCGGGCTTCGCCGAGTGGCAGAGGTTGCAGTTCTCGACCGACCAGGCGATGTCGCCGTTGTGGCAACCGCCGCAGAACTGGCCGTCGATGATCTTCACCATGTTGATCTGGTTGCCGCCCGCCTTGAACTGGAAGCCCAGGTCCGCGTGGCAGACCTTGCAGCGGTAGCGGACGCGGTGGAACCAGTGCGGGAAGACGACCGGCCGCATGCCGGCGCCGTCGGAGTAGTTGTTGATCACGACGTCGCCGTACTCGGCGCCGGCGTCGGGCGCGAGCGCGGCGAACGCCGCGGCGACGAGCGCGATGGCGGCGACGGCGAGGCGCGCGAGCGGCCGTTGCCTCTTCATGGGGCGGTCTCCTCGATTCGGGTGGTCGGCTTTCGGATGCATGTCGGGCCTGCGGGACGATGGGAAGGACTCGGTGCGGGACGCTCCGGAGCGGTCAGTAGACGCCGAACTCGCGCTGGACACGGACCATGTAGGCCTCGCTGCGACGCCCGTCGAGCGTGTAGAGCGACACGTGCGCGCCCAGGCTCAGCCGCCCGATCGTGTAGTCGAGGCGCGTGATCCACTGCCGGGTCGCCCGGTCCGCCGCCGGCGCGAGCGGGTTGTAGTCGTTGACGACGTCGTTGGTCGCGCGAACCTCCGAGCCGAACCTGAGCCGCGGCACGCCGAGGAAGCGCTGGTCCGAGTAGGACAGGTTGACGCTCGCGGTCGTCTGTCCGAGGCGCTGGGGCACGAAGAAACGCAGCGGATCGGACTGCGTGGCGTCCGTGGGCAGGATCGCCTCGAGACGTTGCCAGCTCCGCTGCAGCGTCAGGTCGCCGTTCAACGACTTGTAGCGACCGAACTGCAGATTGCCGGAGAACTGCAGGTTGGCGAGCGTCGACGAGACGCCGTCGCCCGCGGTCGCTCGCGTGTCCGACACCGACAGTCGCAGGTACGCCTGCGACGACTCGCCCGACCACGATCCGCCGACGCCGGCGTTCGAGGTGACGATCGGCGAGTCGCGGGTGCCGGTCGTCGCCGCGTAGCCGAACGACTGGGTCGCGTTGGCGTTCACGTAGAGGCTCGGACCGAGCGGCCAGACGCGACCGAGCGTGTATCCGACCTGGGCCGACGCGAAGCCGGTGTCGACACCGCTGCCGGCCGCCTGCGCGGCGTTCGCGCTGGCGAATCCGCTGGCGTCGAATCCGCCGAACTGGACCGGATCGGTCTGGTAGGTCACCGAGGCGCTGCCCGCCGCGCCGCTCGTCGAAGCACCGGGCACCCGGCTCGCGAACGTGGCGAGGTTGCCGTAGGCGCGCCAGTTCCGGCTGAACTGGTAGCTGCCGCCCAGCGAGAGCGCGAGGCCGCTGTTCGTCCCGCCGCCGAAATCGGACACGGTCGCGCGCGCGGTCGCGGTCAGCGACCAGGGCCGGTCGGGCAGGAACCAGGA
>CAZQTL010000384.1:0-2492 GCA_964595975.1 uncultured Thermoanaerobaculia bacterium
TCCGCGCGACGATCGAGCGCTGCATGGAGCGCGAACCGGAAGCCCGCTTCGCCACCGCCTATGCGTCAACCCGCTACCTCGACCCGCCGACCGGCCTGCTCGGCGCCGGCCTGCCGCGCCGCCGCCGGCCGCCGGCGTGTGCCGTCGCTGCCGGCGCGGTGCTGGCTCTCGCGGTCGCCGGGGCGCTCTGGAAGGGCCTGGCGCAGCGCCGCTCCGACGCCGCGGGCAACGCTCCCGCAGCCGTCGCTGCCGTCACGGCGAGCGTCCCGGCGCGGCGCGCGATCGCCGTGCTCGGCTTTGCCAACACCACCGGCCGCCCGGAGGCGCAGTGGCTCTCCTCGGCACTCTCGGAGATGCTGACCTCCGAGCTCGCGGCGACCGACGACGTGCGCGCTGTGCCAGGGGAAGTGGTCGCGCAGGCCCGGCAGGATCTCGCGCTCTCCCTGTCGAGCTCGCTGGGTGCCGAGACGCTGTCGCGGCTGCGGCGGATCCTCGGCGCCGATTTCGTCCTGCTCGGGAGCTTCACCGCCCAGGGCGGGGCGGAGGCGCCCCTGCGCGTCGACTTGCGCCTGCAGGCGACCGACGGCAGCTACACCAAGCCGTTCTCGATCGAGGGCAGCGAGGGGCGGATCTTCGCGCTGGTGCGCCAGGGCGGCGAGAGCCTGCGTCGCGAGCTCGGCATCCGCGACCTCGCGAGCGGCGCCGTGCCGGCGCTCGACGTCGCCCACCCGGCGAGCCCCGATGCGGTGCGGCTCTATGCCGGTGGGCTCGAAGCCCTGCGGTCGTTCGAGCCCGGCCGGGCGCGCGAGCTCCTCGAACAGGCGATCGCGGCCGATCCGGAGTTTCCCCTCGCCCGCGCGGCCCTCGCCGCCGCCTGGTCTGATCTCGGCTACGACGAGCAGGCGCTCGCTGCCGCGAGCGAAGCGCGCAAACGCTCCGGCAAGCTGTCGCGCAGCGACCAGCTGCTGGTCGAGGGGCTCGAGCGCCGGCTGTCGCGCGACTGGCCGCGGGCGATCGAGATCGCGGCGACGCTTTGGCGCTTCTATCCCGACGATCTCGAGCAGGGCCTGCGACTGGCGCAGGTCGAGCTCGAGGCCGGGGAGGCGACGGCGGCGCTCGCCACCATCGCCGAGCTGCGCCGCCTGCCCGCTCCTTCGGGCGAGGACCCGCGCATCGATCTGGTGGAGGCGCGCGCCGCGGGCGTGCTGTCGGACTACCACCGCCAGCTCGCGGTCGCCGAACGCGCCGCGTCCCGGGCGGAGGCGGCCGGCTCGCGTTCGATCCTGGCGCGTGCGCGCTTCGAGCAGGGCTCGGCGCAGCGCAAGCTCGGAGATTCGAATCGCGCCGCCGAGCTCTTCGAAGTCGCCCGCCGGCTGAGCGGCGAGCTCGGCGACCGGGCGTTCGTGGCGATCGTCTCGCAGTCGCAGGCCAACCTCGAGCAGTCGCGCGGAGACTTCGCGCGCTCTGAGCGCCTCTTCGAGGAGGCGCGGTCGACGTTCGCGGCGATCGGCAACCGCCGGCGCGCGGCGCGGGTGCAGGTCTCTCTCGGCCTCGTCGCTTCCGAGCGGGGCGATCTCCAGCGCGCGCAGGAGCTCTACGAGAGCGCCGAGGCGACGCTTTCGGAGCTCGGTGACCGGCGTGGCGCGGCGGCCGCTGCGGCCAACCTCGGTACCATGCTCTATCTGCAGTGGGACCTGGCAGGGGCCGAGAGGCGCCACGAGGAGGCTCTGGCCACCTTCCGTCAGCTGGCCGATCGCTCGCGGGAGATCGTGGCCCTCGCCAACCTGGGCCAGATCCGTCGCGAGCGCGGCGACTTCGCCGACTCTGACCGCCTCTGGCAGCAGGCGCTCGACCTGGCGCGCGCCACCGGCGACAAGGCGGGCGAGGGAGACGCGCTCCTCGGGCTGGGCGAGAACCGGGCGCTGCAGGGTGACAGCGCGGCCGCCGGGCGTCACCTGGCGGCGGCCCTCGCCCTCTTCGTTGCCGGCGGCGAGAAGCCGAAGGCGGCGGCGGTGCGGCTGGTTCAGGCGCGCCTCGAGCGCGACGCAGGTGCGCCCGCCCCGGCGTTCGCGACGCTGGCCGGGCTCGCGCAGGAGTTCGACGCGCGCGGCGAGGCCGACGAGAAGGTCCAGGCCCAGCTCGAGGCGGCGCGCTGTCTCCTGGCTCAGTCCGGCAAGGCGGAAGCCGCCGCGGAGCTGGGCCGCGAGGCCCTGGCGGCCGCCGGCCGCAATCCCGCAGCCTGGTTGCGCCACCTCGGGAGGCTGGTCTCGGCGGAGATCGACGTCGCCTTCGGCAGGTTCGCTCCGGCGCGCAGAACGCTGGCGGAGGACGCAGCCGTCGCCGCGGAGGCGGGGCACCGTATCGCGGTCCTCGAGGCGCGGCTCGGAGCTCTCGCCGTCGACCGGGCCGAGGGAGTCGCCGGCGCGGCGACCGCCCTGCAACGCTTCGCCGCCGAAGCGCGCCGGGCCGGCTGCGGCGCGCTCGCCGCGCGC
>CAZQTL010000385.1:0-2488 GCA_964595975.1 uncultured Thermoanaerobaculia bacterium
GGCCCTCGCCGCGCGGCGAGCTCGAGATCACCGACGTCAACCGCGCCTACATGGCGCTGGGCGAGCTTTCGGTGCAGATCCTCGGCCGCGGCATGGCCTGGCTCGATACCGGCACCCACGAGTCGCTCCTGCAGGCGTCCGAGTTCATCGGCGCGGTCGAGCAGCGGCAGGGCCTGAAGGTCGCCTGTCTGGAGGAGATCGGCCTGCGGATGGGATACCTCTCCTCCGCCCAGGTTCTGCGACTCGCCGACGACCTCGGCCGCACCGAGTACGCCGACTACCTGCGGCGGGTCGTACACGAGAAGGAGACCGGCGTTTGAAGCTGGTCGCCACGGAGCTTCCTGGCGTCCTCCTCGTCGAGCCCCGCGTCTTCCGCGACGAACGCGGATTCTTTCTCGAGGTCTGGAACGCCGGGACGTTCGCCGCCCAGGGCCTGGACGTCGCCTTCGTGCAGGACAATCACTCGCTGTCGCAGCACGGCACGCTGCGCGGACTGCACGTGCAGCTGCCGAAATCGCAGGGCAAGCTGGTGCGCTGCACCGAGGGCACGATCTTCGATGTCGCCGTCGACATCCGGCGCGGCTCGCCGACCTTCGCGCATTGGCTCGGCGTCGAGCTCTCGGCGGAGAACTTTCGCCAACTCTGGGTGCCACCCGGTTTCGCCCACGGATTCTGCGTCGTCTCGCCCCGCGCCCAGGTCGAGTACAAGTGCACCGAGCTCTACGATCCCGCCGGCGATCTCTCGATCGCCTGGAACGATCCGGCGATCGGCATCGCCTGGCCGCTCGACGCTCCCCTGTTGTCGGCCAAGGACCAGGCGGCGCGGCCCCTGGACGAGCTCGCCGACCGGCTTCCCCGATTCGCCGCCTGAACCGCGCAACCCTCCGATGCCCGACCGCGAGAGCCTGACCGCCGCCGACCGGGCGCAGCTCTCCGAATGCGGCATCCCGCTCGCCGAGGCCGAGCGCCAATTGGCGCTGCTGGCCAGCGCCGAGACGAGACCGGCAACCCGGCTGTTGCGGCCGGCGACCGTCGGCGACGGCATCGAACGCATCCGCGAGGCGGAGATTCCGGCGCTGCTGGAGCGGGCTGCGGAGGCCCAGCACCAGGGCCGCTTCCTCAAGTTCGTCCCCGCTTCGGGCGCCGCCTCGCGCATGTTCCGCAGCCTCGCCGCGATCGCCGAGCGCTTCCCCGAAGGCCGCCGCGAGGAAGTTCGTCAAGCCGCCGAAAACGGCGACGCCGACGCCAGAGAGGTCCTGGATCTCGCCGCCAGGCTCCCCGCCATGGCCCTCGGCCAGGAGCTCGAGGAACGCCGACCCGGCATTCTCGCCGGGCTCGCTGAAGCCACTGCTGCCCCGGACTTGACCCCCTTGTTCGAGCTCTTCTTCGCCGCGACCGGCAACGCTGCTCCGCTCGCCAACTCTCCGAAAGGGCTTCTCCCCTTCCACTGGGCCGGCGATCGCCCGCGCACCGCGTTCGCGGAGCAGCTCGCCGAAGGCAGGCACTATCTGAAGGATGACGGAGGTCTGAGCCGTTTCCATTTCACCGTCGCGGCAGACTTCCGCCGTCCGTTCGCCGGCGCGCTCGAGAGCGCGCGCCGCGATCTGGCCGGGACCGGCGACCGCTTCGAAGTCGCCTTTTCCGAACAGCTCCCCGCGACCCAAGCGCTCGCCCTCGACGACGCCGGCCGGCCGGCCCGCGCTGCCGACGGCCGTCTGCTGCTGCGGCCGTCCGGGCATGGCGCCCTGCTCGAGAACCTGGCGGCGACCGGCGGCGATATCGTCTTCGTCAAGAACATCGACAACCTGCTGCCCGAGGAACGCCACGCCGAGCTCGCCCGCTGGAAGGGCATCCTGGCCGGCAAGCTCCTCGAGCTCCTCGCCACCCGAGGAGGCAGCGCGCGCGACGACCGCCCCTGGCGGGTCTGCGGCGTGGTCGCCAACACCGGCGAACCGGGCGGCGGGCCGTTCTGGGTCGAAGACGCGGACGGCCGGGCCTCGCTGCAGATCGTCGAGTCGGCGGAGGTCGCCGCCGGCGACGCCGGGCAGCTCGGGATCTTCCGCGGCTCGACCCACTTCAACCCGGTCGACCTGGTGGTGGCCCTGCGCGACTCCGCCGATCGCCCGCGCGATCTCGCACCGTTCGTGGACCCGGCCCGGTGCCTGGTGGCGGCGAAGTCCGAGGGCGGACGGCGCCTCCGGGTCTATGAACGTCCGGGGCTGTGGAACGGCGCCATGGCGGGCTGGAACACCCTGTTCGTCGAAGTCCCGGCGTGGACCTTCGCGCCGGTCAAGACGGTCCTCGACCTCGCCCGTCCGGAGCATCTCGACCCTACCCGTTTGCGCTTGCGCTAGCTCGGACCCGGTCGGTATCCTGACCGGGCAGTACCCTTCCGCCTGGAGAGAGTCATGACCCGACTGTTCGTACCGAAAGAGATCCGCGCCGGCGAGCGGCGCGTCGCCGCATCCCCCGAGAGCGTCAAGAAGCT
>CAZQTL010000386.1:0-2416 GCA_964595975.1 uncultured Thermoanaerobaculia bacterium
GACTCCACCCGACCCTCGCCGTCGATGCCGAGGGGACGGCCGTCGCCGCGACCGCCACCGAGGTCCTCATCGAGGCGCTGCGCGCCCGCCAGCCGCAGGTCGCAGCGGTGGTGCGCGAAGGGATCTCGCCTGCCGACCTCCACAACGCCCTGCTGCAGCTGATCGCCGGCGGCGCGCGCAAGGAGGACTTTGCGCGCGATCCGTTCGACGACGCCACTTGCGCCGGGCTTCTGGCGGCGGTCGCGAAGAACCTCGACGGCTTCCTGCGAGAGCTCGAGAGACTCGCGGCTGCGGCAGGGAACCGGGTTCCCACTCTCGCGCCGGCGCTCGCCGCGCTCGGTCTCGTCGCGGGCGACATCGCCGGCGGGCGGACTGAAGGACGAGGCCGCGCGGCGCTCGAGAGCGTCTGCGGGCGGCTCTCCGAGACGAGCTCCGACTGGCGCAAACTCCTCTCGCGCTATGCCAAGGAGGGCCTCAACAAGACGGAGCAGAAGCTGCTGGGAGCCGACGGCGAACGCTACCTGGCGATCGCGGAACTGGCGAGCGACAGCCTGGACGACCTGCTCGAGCTCGACCTGCACCGCTTCGATCTCGCGCGGCAGGCGCTCGGTCCCCTCGTCGAGCAGGTCCGCTACCGCCTGGATCGCGCCGGCTTGCTGACGTTCGACGACCTGCTCGACCGGGCGACCGGCCTGCTGCAGCGCAGCGCGCCGGTGCGCCGCCGCCTGCGGCGGGAGATCCGGCAACTTCTGGTCGACGAGTTCCAGGACACCGACCGCCGGCAGTGCGAGCTGCTCGCCGCGCTCGCCCTCGGCGAGGACGACGGCCCGCGGCCCGGGCTCTTCGTCGTCGGCGACCCCAAGCAGTCGATCTACGCCTGGCGACGCGCCGATCTCGCCGCCTACGAGGACTTTCTCGCGCGGATGGCGGCGGGCGGCGGCCAGACCGCACGCCTGTCGGTCAACTTCCGGTCGGTTCCGGCGGTGCTCGCCGAGGTCGAACGCGCCGTCGCTCCGGTCATGCTGGCCGAGGCGGGCGTCCAGCCGCGCTTCGAGCCGCTCACCCCCGCGCCGGCGCTCGCCGCGAGCCCCGGTTACCGGCGGCGCGATCGCCATCCGGTGGAGCACTGGCTGTCCTGGGACCCGAACGCTCGGCCGCACCCCGAGGCGACGAAGGCGGATCCGGCCAATGCCGTCGAGGCCGCTGCAATCGCCGCCGACATCCGCGACCTCCACGACACGGAGGGGGTGGGATGGGCAAGCTTCGCCATCCTGCTCAAGGCGCGCGGAGCGCTCGAGACTTATCTCGAGGCGCTGCGCCGCGCTGGCGTGCCCTATGCGGTGCAGAAAGACCGCTCCTACTACCGGCGCCGCGAGATCATCGACCTCGCCTGCGCGGTGCGCGCCATCCTCGATCCCGCCGACCTCCTCGCCCTGGTCGCCTTTCTGCGCAGCCCCCTGGTCGGCGTCCCCGA
Organism: uncultured Thermoanaerobaculia bacterium; assembly: GCA_964595975.1. Taxonomy (GTDB): domain Bacteria; phylum Acidobacteriota; class Thermoanaerobaculia; order Multivoradales; family JAGPDF01; genus JAGPDF01. The sequence goes on from CAZQTL010000386.1 coordinate 1,475, forward strand.
CGCCGCCTGGATCCCCCTCTGGCGGTCCGGCTTCGCCACGGCGATGGCGAACCTCGCCGGACCGGAGGGCGTCGCCGCCGTCGAGCGCGCGGTCGCCGCGGCTGCCAGCGATCTTCCGCGGGCGGTCCCCGGGCTCGACGCGCTGGCCGACTGGCCGGGCGCACTCAGCCAGGCGGTGGGCGCCGTCGCGCGGCTGCGGTCCGACTTCCGGCACCTCCCCGCCGCCGGCTGGGTCGAACGCCTGCGCGCCTGGCTGCTTCCCGAGCCGCTGGCCGCGGCCCGCTTTCTCGGCCGCTTCGGCCTCGCCAATGTCGAGCGGCTGCTCACCCGCCTCGAGCGCGAGCTCGAGGAAGAGAGCGATCCCCACCGCGCTCTCAGCCGCCTGCGACAGGCGATCGAGGAGGAGAAGGACGCCGAGGACGCGCGCCCGCCCGACGCCGGCGGCGACGCCGTCGCGGTGATGACGATCCATGCCGCCAAAGGACTCGAGTTCGACCAGGTCTACCTGGCGCAGATCCAGCGCGGCAACCGGGGGAATGGAGCCGGCGACGCCGCGAGCGACATCCTCGACGGCGTCGCCGGTCACGGACGCGAGATTCGCCTCTTGGGTGCGCCTTCACCTGGCTATCTTGCCGCCGATCGCCGCCGCGCCCGTCTGCGCGACGCCGAAGCCGTGCGGCTGCTCTATGTCGCGATGACGCGCGCCCGCGAGCGGCTCGTCGTCTGCGGCAACTGGAAGGAGACGCCGCAACCCTCCGACCCGGCCAGGGCGAAGACCTTCCTCGAGCTGTTGGCACTGCGCCACCCGGGAAACCTGGCGGAGATGGGCGCAGGGGCGGAGGTGATGGATGCGTCCGGCGTGCCGTGGCGTTTCGCCGCGCGCTGGATGGCCGCTGCCGGTCGCGCGGCGGCCGGCGATGGCCCCCGCGACGCCGCTCATGC
>CAZQTL010000387.1:0-2391 GCA_964595975.1 uncultured Thermoanaerobaculia bacterium
TGGCCGAGGAGCTGCGCAAGCTCGTCGAGTCGCGCGGCATCGTCATCGAGAACACTCCGCTGCGCAAGGTCGGCCTGCCCGCCGGCCTCTCGGCCTCGATCGAGCAGAAGCTCTCGGCGGAGCAGGAGAGCCAGCGGATGGAGTTCGTCCTGACGAAGGAGCGCCAGGAGGCCGACCGCAAGCGGATCGAGGCCCAGGGCGTCGCCGATTTCCAGAAGATCGTGTCGCAGGGGATCTCGGAGCAGCTGCTCAAATGGAAGGGCATCGAGGCGACGATGGAGATCGCGCGCAGCCAGAACGCCAAGGTCGTGCTCATCGGCGCCGGCAAGGACGGCCTGCCGCTGATCCTCGGCGGACAGTAGGTCCCCGGCCGACGCCGCGCCAGCGCCGCCCGCTCAGTCGAGCGGCAGGCGGCGGATCGCCGTCGGGGCGAGCTTCGTGGTGTCGGTGGGCGCGGACTCGTCGCCGGGGAACGCCGGCCAGTGGCTGTTGGCGACGTAGAACAGGGCGCCGTCGACCACCACGCCGAGCGTCGGCTCGTCCCATTCCGGGAGGTTCTTCTCCAGCGTCTTCGCGGCGGTGAGCGAGCGTCCGTCTGCAGCCAGCCTGAAGCTCTGGATGCGCGGCGGATAGACGCCGTTCTGGATCGCGATCAGCCGGTCGCCGACACGGCGCAGGCCGTCGATGCCGAGCACCGTGCTGCCCGCCGGCGGCCGCATCCAGCTCCAGGCGGCCGGTCCCGCGGCCTGGAGGTCGAGAACGCCCAGACCGTTCGTCCAGTCGGCGACATAGAGCAGGCGGCCGTCCGCCGACAGCGCCAGGCCTCCCGGCGAGCCGAGGAACTCCTCGCCCGCCAGCAGGGTCAGGATTCCGCCGTCCGGCTTGACGCGCAGGATCGCCTTCGCCGCCGGATCGGAGACCAGGACGCTGCCGTCGGCGGCGAGCTCGAGGTCGTTCCAGCTGCGGTCGCCCGGTGGGGCGTCGAAGGTCTTCTGCCAGGCGCCGGTGTCGAGGTCGAAGGCGAGGAGGGCGCTCTTCTTGCGCTCGCTCACCTTCAGGCCGGCGGCCTGGGGCAGGCCGGCGGAGATCACCCACAGCCGGCGATGCTCGGCGTCGACGGCGATCCCGAGGGCCGAGAGCAGGCCGTGGGCGCCGCTGGGCACGAAATCGGCGACCTGGCCGTCCTTGGTCCGCCGGACGATCTTGCGCTGCGCCACGCTCGAGAAGAAGTAGGCGCCGCTCTTGGGATCGAACGCGATCCCCTCGATGAGATCGCGCAGCGGCAGCTCGAACGCCGGCGTAGATGCGACGACCGGCGCGGGCAGCGCGTCCAGCCGCTCCAGAGCCGCGCGGAAGTCCGGGTCGGCAAGGAGTGGCGCGAGCTCTTCCTCCTTGCGCGGATCGCGCGCGACGCCGGCGTCGACCTGCCGGCGGTAGGCGGCGACCGCTCCTGGCGCGTCACCGGCGAGCAGGCGGGCCACGGCGAGCCGGTAGAGCAGGCGCGTGGGGTCGGGCAGGAGCTCGACCGCCCGTTCGATGCCGGCGCGGTACTGTGCGTAGTCCTTGCGCTCCTTGGCCTCCATGCCGGCGGTGAAGGCCTGCATCGCGCCGGCGAGGTCGGGAGGTTGCGGAGAGGCCTGGGCGACGAGGGCCGAGGCGGCGGCGAATCCGGCGAGGCCGAGGGTGGCGAGGGCGAGCGATCGGGTGCGCATGGACCATCTTACGTCGGCCGCGCGGATCGGTTCTCCGGCGCCCGGCCGAGGTGGCTCGGTGACCTCAGGCCGCGGCCGGGATCGGCAGGAGCAGGCGCAGCGAGAAGGTCGACTCGCCGCGGCGAATGGCGAGCCAGGCCTCGCCGCCGGCGGCGCGCGCCTCGTCGCCCAGGGAGGGCGCACCGTCGGCGCCGCCGGCGAGTACCCGGCGGTGCTCCTCGCGCAGCCGCGAGGCCTCCGGCTCGCGCGCCTCGAAGGCGATCTCGAGCGCCAGGAGGTCGGCGTGGCGGCGGGCGGAGAGCTCGACCTCGGCGACGCTGAAGTCGCGCCGGAGACAGGTGAGGGCGCCGAGAATCGAGCGCGTGAAGGAGAGCGGCACGGTCAGTCCGTCGTCGATGACGCCGGCCAGGCGCACGGCGAGATCGAGCTCGGCGCCGGCGCGGCGGGCGATCTCGGCGGCGAAGGCGGCGGCGGAGATCGCACTGGCGGCGGGCCGGGAAGTACCGGGAGCGTCGAGGAGCGCGGCGAGCCGGTCGACCGCGCGGCTCGCGCGCTCGGCCTCTTCGAGCACTGCCTGCAGCAGGGCGGCGGGGCGGGAGGCCCGCGCCGAGCGCTCGGGACGCGGAATGGCGGCGGTGGCGAGCGCTTCGGCGGCGGCGCGCAGGTTGCCGAGCGACGC
>CAZQTL010000388.1:0-2385 GCA_964595975.1 uncultured Thermoanaerobaculia bacterium
GCAGGCGGGGCCCGCCGGCTGGACGCGCAGGAGGAGGCTGTCGCCGTCGCAGTCGCGCTCGATCGCCAGAACACGCAGGAGGTTCCCCGAGCTTTCTCCCTTGCGCCACAGGGAGCTCCGGCTGCGGCTCCAGAAGTGGGCCTCGCCGGTCGCGAGGGTCTTCGCCACCGCTTCGGCATTCGCCCAGGCGAGCATCAGGACCCGGCCGGTGAAAGCGTCCTGCGCCACGACCGGCAACAGCCCTGCCGCGTCGTAGCGCAGAGCCGTCGCGTCGAAATCCGCTATCGCCGATTCGCTGCTCACGCCACCCCCCTTACCGCAAAACCCTGCGAAGCCAGGTACCGCTTCAGCTCGGGCACCGAGAGCTCCGAGCGATGGAACAGACCGGCGGCGAGCACGGCAGCGGCGCCGGCGCCGAGCGCCGCCGCGAAATCCTCGACCCGCCCGGCCCCGCCCGAGGCGATGATCGGTACGTTGACCCGCGCGGCCGCCGCGGCGATCAGCTCGCAGTCGAAGCCGCTTCCCGTGCCGTCGCGGTCGATGCTGGTGAGCAGGAGCTCGCCGGCGCCGCGCGCCACGCCCTCCTCCACCCAGGCGAGGACGTCTCGACCGGTCGCCTCCCGTCCCCCCTGCGCGACGACCTCCCAGGCGGAGGCACCGCCCGGCGGTCGCCGGCGCGCGTCGACCGACAGCACGACGCACTGGCTGCCGTAGCGCTCTGCGAGCTCGGTGAGCAGCGCCGCCCGCGCCACCGCCGCCGAATTGAGCGCCACCTTGTCGGCGCCGGCGGCGAGCAGGTCGCGCGCGTCCTCCAGCTTGCGCACGCCGCCGCCGACCGTGAGAGGGATGAACACGCTCGCAGCCACCTGTTCGATCCAGGCGAGAGCCGGCCCGCGGCGCTCGTGCGAGGCGGCGATGTCCAGGAAGACGAGCTCGTCGGCGCCCGCCGCGCCGTCGGCGCAGTAGCGCAACGCCGCCGCCGCCGGCGAGCCGAAGCCTTCGAGATCCTCGAACCGGACCCCCTTGACCACCTCGCCGTCGGCGACGTCGAGGCAGGGGATGACCCGGCAGGCGAGCGCCGTCTGCGCCACTCCGGGAAGCGTCGTGACAGTCATGCCGGCACCCCGGCGCGCGCAGCGCGCAACCCTTCGATGGCCGCGGCGAGGTCGATCCTGCCCGCGTAGAAAGCCCGACCGACGATCGCTCCCGAGAGCTCGGGATGCGCCGCAGCGGCGAAGACGTCTGCCGCTCCGGCGACCCCTCCCGAGACGATCGCCTGCACCCTGAGTGCGCGCGCCACCCTCACCGCCAGATCGAGATTCGGCCCGCTCAGCATGCCGTCGCGGGCGATATCCGTGACCAGCGCTTCGAAAAAGAGACCGGTAAAGGGAAGTAGCCTCTTCAGCACCTCCTCGAGCTGCAGGGCCGTACCCTCGCACCAGCCGGCGGCGCGCAGTTTGCCCTCGGCGAACTCGAGCGCCGGAATCAGTCGACCGGGGAGCTCCGCAGCAGCACGCCCGAAAGCAGACGGGTCGAGCACCACCATCGATCCGGCGACCACGCGATCGAAGCCGCTGTCGAGCGCGGCGCGCAGCAAGTCGCCGCTCCGCAAGCCACCCCCTAACTGGAGCTTTTCGCCTTTCGCCGCAGCAACCACCCGCGACAGCAGGGCAGACTGACGCGGCTCGCCGAACGCCGCATCGAGATCGACGATGTGGACGCGTTCGGCTCCGGCGTCCTGAAACTGCGCCAGCACCTCGAGCGGATCGTCGGCGTAGACCGTGGCGCGTTCGTCCTTCCCCTGCGCCAGGCGCACGACCTTGCCGCGCCGCAGGTCGATCGACGGGATCAGCTGCACGCCGCCTCCTCGCGCGAGAGGTCGAGAAAGTTGCGCAGCAGGCGCAGCCCCGCCTCGCCGCTCTTCTCGGGATGGAACTGTGTGCCGCAGAGGCGCCCCTTCGCCGAAACTGCGGCGAATCGTCGGCCGTGAAGGGCCGTAGCGACTGTCTCGGCGGCGGCACCGCCCTCGGGCGCGAAGCCGTGGACGAAGTAGACGTAAGGGTCGGCTTCGAGACCCGCGAGCAGCGGATGCGGCGCCGGCGCCGCCAGCCTGTTCCAGCCGATGTGCGGCCTCGCGACCTCCGCCGGGAGCGCAGTGACCCGGCCCGCGAACAGGGCGAGGCCCGGCGTCGCACCGAATTCGTCGCTCCCCTCGAACAGCAGCTGGTAGCCGACGCAGATGCCGAGCAGATAGGCGCCTGCCGCGAGCGCCGCGCGCAGGGCCTCTTCGAGGTCGCCGCGCAGCCGCTCGCGCGGCGGACGGAAGGCGCCGACGCCGGGCAGCACGATGCGGCGCGCGGCGCGCACGGCCGCCGGGTCGGTCGT
>CAZQTL010000389.1:0-2384 GCA_964595975.1 uncultured Thermoanaerobaculia bacterium
GATCACCTCGAGACCTCCGGCCCGCTCTTCGACACCATGGCGGCGCGGATCCAGGTCATCGCCTCGCATTCGGGCATGAAGGGGATCTTCCGTCTGCTTTCGGCCGACGTCTACGAGGTGCTCGAGATCCGAAAGGTGGAGGAGTTCGTCGACCCGCTGGCCGAGCCGCCGGCGGCGCCCGGCGACTGGGACGGCGAGAGCCAGCGGCACCCGGCTCCCGACCAGCTCTCGGAGCTCCGGGGGCTGCAGGCGATCTCGGGCAAGATCGCCCGCGCGCGGGATCTCGACGAGCTGCTGGCGACGACCCTCGCCGGGCTCGACGAGCTCTTCGCATTCGGGCACTCGATGGTGCTCGTTCCCGACGACCGGGAGTGCCGGCTGGTGGCGATCGCCAGCCGCGGCTACGGGGCGGAGGGGGTCGGGGCAGAGATCGCGATCGGCGACGGCGTCATGGGGATCGCCGCCGCCGAGCGCCGGATGATCCGCGTCGCCGGAGTCGGCGCGGAGATGCGCTACGGCCGGACCATTCGCGAGCGCTTCGCCGACCGCGAAGGCCAGCGGGCGCTGGCGCCCGAGATTCCGCTGCCGGGCCTGCCCGACGCGCGGGCGCAGCTCGCGCTGCCGCTGCTTGCCGGCGACCGGCTGGTGGGGGTCCTCGGTCTCGAAAGCCGCGATCCGCTGGCGTTCGACGAGTGGGACGAGGCGTTCCTGCAGATCGTCGCCAACCAGATCGCCATGGGCATCGACCGCATGCAGGAGGACGAGGAGGAGGCGGCAGCCGCGCCCGCGCAGCGCGCGCCGCTCGTGGCGCCGGCGGGCTGCGAGCGCAAGCTGCGCTTCGTCTATTTCCGCAACGACGACACGATCTTCCTCGGCGACGAATACCTGGTGCGCAACGTGCCGGCGAAGATCTTCTGGAAGATCCTCAACCAGCACCAGCGCGAAGGGCGCAGCGAGTTCACCAACCGCGAGCTGCGCATGGACCCCTCGCTGGGTCTCCCCGGCTACAAGGACAACCTCGAGAGCCGCCTGATCCTGCTGCGCAAGCGGCTGGCCGAGAAGTGCCCGTGGGTGCGCATGGTGCCGGTGCGTCGCGGCCGCTTCGCGCTCGAGATCGAGAGCGCCGTCGAGCTGGTCGAGCGCGACTCCGCCTGAGCCCTGCCTCTGGCCTCCTGCAGCCGGCGAGGCGGCCGCTGGTCTCCGCCGGACCGCGTGGACAGCAGGCGCAGGATCCACTAAGGTTCGGCCTCAACACCCTGCTGTCCTGAAGATCTAGTCATGCAGCATGCAGCACGCACTTCCCGGGGGGGAGGGGAACGTCCTTGGTGCTCGGCCGTGCCGCCGTCTGCTTTCTGCTGAGCAGCTGCGCAGCTGCGCTCGCGTCGGACTCTCCCGGCGCAACCGAGCCGATCCTGGCGCGCGTCGGCGGCGTCACCGTCACGGTCGCGGAGTTCGAGCGCGAGTGGACGCGTGTGGCCCGCAGCGCGCCGACCGCGGCCGCGGTGGAAGCCCAGCGGCGCCAGCTCCTCGACGAGATGATCGGCTTTCGCCTGCGCGTCGCGGCGGCCCGGGCGGCCGGCCTCGACCGCGATCCGGAGCTCGTCGCTTCCTTCGAAAAGGCGCTGGTGCGGCGCCTCGACGAGCAGTGGATCGATCAGCATCGCGGCGAGCTCGCGGTTACCGACGAGGAGATCACGGCGGCCTACGCCGCGCGCCAGGAGAGCTACCAGCTGCCGCCGCGCTCCCGTGCGGCGCTGATCTGGATCGCTGCCGCGAAGGGCAGCGACCGCAAGGCGGCCGAGCGGCGGGCGGAGAAGGCGCTCGACGAAGCGCGCAGGCTGCCGTCCGCGCCGCCGGACTTCGGCGCGCTCGCGGTGACCTATTCGGAGGAGCGCGCGAGTCGCTACCAGGGCGGCGACATCGGCTGGCTGGCCGCCGGCGAGCCGAGCCGCTGGCCCCCCGAGGTCACCGCTGCCATCTTCGCCCTCGACCGCCCCGGCGCGCTGTCGCCGCTCGTCGAGACCGCGGACGGCTACTACCTGGTGCGCCTCACCGCGCGCGAGGAGAGCCGCCTGCGCCCGCTGGCGAGCGTGCGCGACGCCCTGCGCAGCGAGCTCCTGCGCGCGAAGCACCAGGCGCTGCGCGCCGCCCAGAGCGCGGCGCTCGCCGCGAATTTCCCCGTCGCCGTCGACGAGGCGCTGTTCGAGACCCTCGAGCCCGTCGCCGTCCGGCCTCCGCCGTTGCCCGGAGAGAGGTGAAGCGAATGAACCTGTCCCGCCGTCCGCTTGTCTTCCTGATCGCGAGCCTGCTCGGCGCGACCGCTTTCCCAGCCCACGCCTACAACGAGAGCTGCTCCGGCGGCCTGTGCACGCAGCAGTTCAGCC
>CAZQTL010000390.1:0-2368 GCA_964595975.1 uncultured Thermoanaerobaculia bacterium
GCACCGGCCGGGCGTCGAGTACGAGCTCGCTCAGCACGAAATTGCCGTTCGACGCTCGACCCGGACCGTTCGCGGAAAAGCTCGCGTCGGCGAAGACCTCGAGGCGGAATCCGGTGATGCCCCGCAGCGACGTCGTCGTCGTGAAGTTCACCTGGTCGGTCCAGGGATTGCTGCCGCTCGCGAGCACCGACCCGTCCGGCTGGACCGTCAGCGTCTGGCCGGCGCCGGAAGAAAGCGCCTGCGGGGAGAGAACGATCCAGACAGCGGTTCCGCCCGGATTGGCGTCGCCGCAGGACGAGCCGGTTCCGTAGGTCGACCGTGCCGAAGTCGTCGCCGAGAGTCGGAACCGGCCGATCTGGTGCCCGTCGCCCCAAAGCGTGTGCAACTGGAACGCGAGGCGGGTCGCGTCGGACGTCCCGAGGTCCGTCGCGGCCTTGACCACGGCGGTCTGGTTGTTGCCCTGCTGCGGGTCGATCGCCCAGCCGTTGATGTTGAGGATGTCGTCGACGGCGTCGCCGATCGGAAAACCCGCCTGGCAGAACGTCGCGGTGGCGTTGTCGAGGTCGACCGAGGCGGCGCTGGCCGACCCGGCGAACGCCAGCACCATGCCGGCGCGACCGAGCGCGCGAAGCATGCGTTTTCCGATTCCGGCCATGATCGTTCCCCCTGGTTGGCCCTACGGGCAAGGCACTATAGCGACGCGGGGACGGCGAGTAAACGCCGGGATCTCCCCGCGGTGTCGACGCCGGTCGGCGACCGCGGGCGATAGCTACAACGGCAGTGCGGTCGTGTCCTTGACTGTTTCGAGCACGAAGGCCGAGCGGACGTCCTCGACGATCGGCAGCGCGACCACCTTCTCCATCAGGAAGCGGGAATAGGCGTCGAGGTCGGTCGCCACGACCTTCATCGAGTAGTCCCACTGGCCGGAGAGCTGTTGGCAGGTCAGCACCTCGGACCAGCCGAGCACCGCCTTGCGGAACGTGCTGCGCGCGTGCTCGGCGTGCTTGTCGATGCGCACGTCGCACAGGGCGGTCAGACCCAGGCCGACCTTGCGCGGGTCGAGGAGCGCCGCGTAGCGGGCGATGACGCCGGTCTCCTCGAGGCGGCGCAGCCGCCGGAGGCACGGTGCCGGCGATAGCGCCACCTTGGGTGCGAGGTCGGCGTTCTGGATCCGACCGTGTTCCTGGAGGATCGCGAGGATCCGCCGGTCGGTACGGTCGAGCGTCGGGGGCGGGTGCTTGGCGGTCATCGGGGGCCTTCGCTGCGGTCGGGGCCGGCGGCGGTTGCAGGGGTCGATCCTCCGCCAGGGCAATGATCATGCGCCAAGATCATCTTGTGCGCACTTTTCGATCACGGATCGCCGACTTGGAGACCGTTCTCGGCCCACCGGCCGCCCGGGAGGTGCCGCCACGATCGATCGGCCGGTCGCCGGATGGCGATCGGGGAATCCTCGGCGGCCGGCGCGTTCCAAGCGCTGACACGGCGCCGCTTCCCTTGGAATGGGGGCGTTCCACCCCCAGATCGACTCGGTGCAACCAACCGAGGGGGATGCGCAAACCGGCGCTTTGCATTACACTTCAAGGCTTTGCTGCATCATTCGTCGTTAGTGCTTACTCCGCTCAGCTTCACGCTCCTGCGCCAGCTTTCCGATGGCGACTTCCATTCCGGCGAGGACCTCGCCGAGAAGGTGGGGCTGACGCGCGCCCGCGTTTCGCAACTGCTGCGGCAGGCGGAGACCGCCGGGCTCTCGCTCGAACGGGTGCGCGGTCGCGGCTATCGGCTCAAGGCGGCGCCGGACTTCCTCGACGCGGCCGCGGTGCGGCTCGCGCTGGGCGAGTTGGGCGTCAAGGTCGCCAAGCCGGGCGCGCCGGCGCCGCGTCCGCAGGCGCCGGCCGAAGAGGATCTGGCGCTGACCGGGCCCGAGCGTCCGCTGTTCGACCGCACGCCGCCGGCGCTGCAGGTCGAGGTCTCCGACCAGATCGATTCGACGTCGACCGAGCTCCTGCGCCGCGCGCCGCGCCGCGACATCCACGGGGCGGTCCTGGCGGCGGAATGGCAGACGGCGGGACGCGGGCGGCGCGGACGCAGCTGGACCGCGGTCGCCGGCGGATCGGTCACGTTCTCGATGGGCTGGCGCTTCGAGCAGGGCGCCGGTTTCCTCGCCGGACTCTCGCTCGCGGCCGGCGTCGCGGTCGTGCGCGCGCTGGAGAAGGAAGGCTACGCCGGCATCGAGCTCAAGTGGCCGAACGACCTCGTCTACCGGCATCACAAGATCGGCGGCATCCTGATCGAAGTGAACGGCGACGCGCTCGGCCCGTCGACGGTCGTCGTCGGCGTCGGGCGCAACGTGCGGCTGCCGGCGGAGCTG
>CAZQTL010000391.1:0-2353 GCA_964595975.1 uncultured Thermoanaerobaculia bacterium
GCGATCAGGACGCAGATCGGCACGATCGCGATGATCAGCGCCGCCGAGATCAGCGGCCAGGGGAAGGCGAACTCGCCCTGGTAGAGCGTGATGCCCACCGAGAGCGTGCGCATGTTGACGCGGTTCATCATCGTCAGGGCCAGCAGGAACTCGTCCCAGGCGTTGACGAACGCGAGGATCGCCGCGGTGAAGACGCCGGGCGCCGACAGCGGGATCACGACCTTGAACAGCGCGCCCACGCGCGAGCAGCCGTCGACCATCGCCGCCGCCTCGAGATCGGGCGGGATGTCCTGGAAGAAAGCGGCCATGACCAGCGTGCACACCGGCAGTGACAGCACCGCGTAGGGCAGGATCAGCGCGAGGTAGGTGTTGAGGAGGCCGGCTTCGCGCATCAGCTTGAACAGCGGCACCATCAGCGTGATCAGCGGGAACATCGCCACCGCGAGCAGCACCGACATGACGAGGTTGCGGTGCGGAATGCGCAGCCGCGTCAGCGCGTAGGCGGCGAGCGCGCCGACGAACACGCACAGCGCGGTCGACAGCGTCGCGACGACGAGGCTGTTCCACATGAACCGCAGGATCGGCTGCGCGGTGAAGGCGGTGAAGTAGTTCTCCAGCGTCGCCGCCTCGGGCAGGTAGGTGATCGGGACCTTGAGGAGCTCGGTCTCGGTCTTGAGCGAAGTCAGCAGGATCCAGACGGCGGGGAAGAACCCGTTGACCACGACGATGGCGCCGGCGATCCAGACGACCGCCCGCTTGCGTACCGGCATGCCGAACAGCTCGAGCGCCATCGCCGTCTCCTCAGTCCTCGCCGCTGCGCGACGCGCTCCGGCGCGTGTAACGGAGGTACCCGGCGGTCGCCACCATGCTGATGACGAACATCAGCGCCGCGAGCGCGCTGCCGTAGCCGAAATCGAGGAAGTCCAGCGTCGTCTTGTGTATGTACATCGCCAGCGTCTCGGTCGAGTCGCCCGGGCCGCCGCCGGTCATCGCGTAGGGGATGTCGAAGGTCTGGACCGCGGTGATCGTGCGGAAGATCAGCGCGACGAAGATCGCCGGCCGGAGCATCGGCAGCGTGATCTCGACGAACTGCTGCCACTTCGAGGCGCCGTCGACCTCGGCCGCCTCGTACAGCGACCGGGGGATCGTCTGCAGGCCGGCCAGCAGCATCAGCGCCATGAACGACGACGCCTTCCAGATGATCGTGAGCGAGATCGCCCAGTGCGCGAGCGCCGGCGTGGACAGCCACTGCATCGGCTCGACGCCCAGCGCGCGCAGCCAGTCGTTGACCACGCCGGTGTTGTACTCGAAGAACCAGCGGAAGATGAGCCCGGCGAACACCAGCGGCAACGCCCAGGGCAGGAGCAGGCCGAGGCGAACCGGCCACTTGACGCGGAACGGCTGGTTGGCGAGGAGCGCGAGGCCCAGTCCGACGATCAGCGCGCCGGGCACGGTGACGACGATGTAGAGGACCGTGTTCCAGGTCGAGTGCCAGAACCGGTCGTCCTCGAAGGCGCGGACGTAGTTGTCGAGACCGACGAAGGCCGCGCCGGCCTGCGGGTTGTTCGGATCGACGCTCGTCAAGCTGGTCCAGAAGAGCGTCGAGATCGGATAGACGACGATGACGGCGAGGAGGATCGCGGCGGGCGCGAGCAGCAGCGCGCCGAGCGCCCGCTCGGAGAGGTCCTTGCCGCCGGTGGTGGTCGTCGCCATCGCCTCGCCTCGCTCGCCCGCGTACGCCCTTCGCCGCCGCCCTCTCCCCGCGCGGGGAGAGGGTCCCGCCCGGCGCTCGGCCGGGCGCGGGCGTCGCGCGATCAGCGGTAAACGGTCTTCAGCCGGTTCTTCATGTCGCCGAGCGCGACGTCGGTCGTCTTCGTCCCGGCGAGGTACGCGTTCATGTTGCTGCGGATGATGTCGGAGACCATCGGGTACTGCGCCGACACCGGCCGCGACTTCGCGCCCTCGACGACCGGCAGCGCCTCGGCGAACCACGGATTGGCCTTCAGCACCTCCGGGTCCTTGTAGACGCTGGGGAACACCGGCAGGTGCGAAGCGAGGACCGCCTGCATCTTCGAGACCTCGGTCGAGGACAGGTAGCGGGCGAACTTGACCGCCTCGGGCTTGTTCTTCGAGTACGCCGACACCGCGACCTGCCAGCCGCCGATGCAGGTGGCGCTCTTGCCGCCCTGGTCGTGCGGCAGCGTCGCCACGCCGATCTTGCCCTTGACCTTCGAGTCGGCGTCGTTCTCGAGCCGGTTCCAGACGTAGCCCCAGCTCATCGCGAAGAGGAGATTGCCCGCCTGCATGTCGATGCGGATGCGGTCGGTCGGGATCTCGGCGATGTTCTTCGGCA
>CAZQTL010000392.1:0-2340 GCA_964595975.1 uncultured Thermoanaerobaculia bacterium
GCGGGCGCAGGTCGACTATGATCCGCGCTCCACGATCTGGATCTCCGGAGGCCGGTGATGAGCAAACCCAATCTGCGCGAGCGACTCGCCTACTCCTTCGACAATTCGCTGGCGCGCGGGCCGGTGGTCATCATCGCCTACCTGGCGCTGCTCTCGATCGGCCTGATCGTCGTCCTCGCGACCCTGGTCTGGGCGACCGGCGTCGCGCCGGAGGCCGAGGGCGGTGCGAAGCCGGGCTTCGTCGCCATCGCCTGGATGGCGCTGATGCGCACCCTCGACTCCGGCACCATGGGGGGCGACACCGGCAGCTGGTCGTTCCTCCTCGCCATGCTGGCGGTCACCTTCGGCGGCATCTTCGTCATCAGCACGTTCATCGGTACGTTGACGACCGCCATCGAGGCGAAGCTCGACGCGCTGCGCAAGGGCCGCTCGCGCGTGCTGGAGAGCGGCCACACCGTGATCCTCGGCTGGTCGCCGCGCGTCTTTTCCATCGTCTCCGAGCTGGTGGCCGCCAACGAGAACCAGCGGCGAGCCGCCGTCGTGATCCTCGGCGACCGCGACAAGGTCGAGATGGAGGACGAGATCCGCGAGCGGATCGGCGACACCAAGACCACGCGGGTCATCTGCCGCTCCGGCAACCCGGCCGACATGGACGATCTGGCGATCGTCAACCTGCCGGGCTCGCGCAGCATCATCCTCCTGCCTCCGGTCGGTCCGGAGTCCGACATCCAGACCATCAAGTCGCTGCTCGCGATCACCAACAGTCCCGACCGCCGGGCCGAGCCGTACCACATCGTGGCGGAGATCCGGGAGCCGAGGAACCTCCCCGTCGCCGCCCTGGCGGCGCGCAACGAGGCGGAGCTGGTGCTGGTCCCCGACCTGCTGGCGCGGGTCACCGTTCAGACCTCGCGCCAGGCGGGGCTCTCGGTCGTCTACCAGGAGCTGCTCGACTTCGGCGGCGACGAGATCTACTTCAAGGAGGAGCCGTCGCTCGCCGGCAAGCGCTTCGGCGAAGTCCTCGGACTCTATGAGGACTCCTCGATCCTCGGACTCGCCCGGACCGACGGAACGATCCAGCTCAACCCGCCGATGGACAGCCTCGTCGGCGCCGGCGACCGGGTGATCGCGGTCTCGCAGGACGACGACACCATCCATCTTTCGCGCTCCGGCCCGGCGCCGGTCGACGAAACGGCGATCGTCTTCGGCGAGCCGAGGCCGCCGCAGGCCGAGCACACCCTGATCCTGGGATGGAACTCGATGGCTCCGCTCCTCCTGCGCGAGCTCGAGGTCTACGTCGCGGCCGGGTCGCAGGCGCGGGTGGTCGGCAGCTATCCCGAGACCATCGAAGCCGCTCGCGCCGCCTGCCCGCACACCGAGAAGCTCCGGGTGTCGCTGTTCGAAGGCGATCCGACCGACCGCGCCACCCTCGACCGCCTGGAGATCCCGGCCTTCGACCACATCGTCCTGCTCTCCGAGCACCCCGACGACGACGAGCGCACCGACGCCCGGAGCCTGGTCACCCTGCTCCACCTGCGCGACATCCGCGAACAGAGCGGCAGCCGCTTCTCGATCGTCTCGGAGATGCAGGACGTGCGCAATCGCGCCCTCGCCGAGGTCACCCGGGCGGACGACTTCATCATCGGCGACCAGCTGGTGAGCCTGCTGCTCACCCAGATCTCGGAGAACAAGGCGCTCAACGCCGTGTTCACCGACCTCTTCGATCCCGACGGCTCCGAGCTCTATCTCAAGCCGGCGAAGGACTACGTCCGGCTCGCCCACGAAGTCACCTTCGCGACGGTCGTCGAGGCGGCCCGCCGCCGGGGCGAGATCGCCATCGGTTTCCGCCAGCCGCCGGCCGCGGGCGCCGGCGGCCACGGCGTCGTCACCAACCCGCCGAAGTCGCGGCGCATCCGCTTTACCGAGCGCGATTCGGTTATCGTGCTGGCGGAAAACTAAGGAGAACCTCATGTCGTCGCTCTTCGACCAGCTCTCGCAGCACGTCACCGCCGACACCATCGGCCAGATCGCCAATCAGATCGGCGCCACTCCGGGTCAGACGAAGACCGCCGTGCAGGCGGCCATGCCGATGCTGCTGGGCGCCCTGGCGCGCAACAGCGCCACGCCCCAGGGAGCGGCCGGGATCCTCGGCGCCCTCGAGCGCGATCACGACGGCAGCCTCCTCGACAACCTCGGCGGTCTGCTCGGCGGAATGAGCGGCGGCAGCGGGGGACTGGGCGAGATCGGCGGCATGCTGTCCGGCATGCTCGGCGGCTCCGGCGGAAGCGGCGGCGGCATGATGGACATGGGCGGCGCGATCCTCGGCCACGTCTTCGGCGGCAA
>CAZQTL010000393.1:0-2328 GCA_964595975.1 uncultured Thermoanaerobaculia bacterium
TCCGTACATGATGAACACGACCGACGGCGGGATCAGCGTCGCGAGCCCGCCGCCGGCGCAGATGCAGCCGAGCGCGAGGTCCTTCTTGTAGCCGCGCTGGAGCATCGCCGGCAGCGCGACCACGCCCATGGTCACGATCTCGGCGCCGATGACGCCGACCATCGCCGCCATCAGCGCGCAGGAGATGATGACCGCGACCGCGAGGCCGCCGCGCAGCCGGCCCGCCCAGACGTGCACCGCGCGGAAGATCGCCTCGGCGATGCCGGCGCGCTCGAGGATGCAGGCCATGAAGATGAACAGCGGCACGCTGACGAGGACGTAGTTCCCCATCAGCGTGAACATCCGGCTCACCACCAGGTTGAGACCGGGCATTCCGAACAGCCCGACGGTGAACACGACCGCCACCGCGCCGGTCGCGAACGCGAGCGGCAACCCGGTGAGCAGCGTCACCCCGAAGACCGCCGCGAACAGGAAGCTCAGCAGCTCGATGCTCACGGCGTGGCTCCCGGCGACGGACCTTCGTCGGGGACGTCGCGGACCACGCCCAGGTCGCGCAACAGGTTGACGATTCCCTGGGCGAGCAGCAGCAGGCCGGCGAGCGGTATCGCGGCTTTCACCGGCCAGATCACCGGGTTCCACGGCGTGCCGGTGCCCTCGCCGGAACGCAACGCCGAGATCGCGTCGATGCCGCCGATCCACACCAGCGTCAGCGCGTAGGCGGCGAAGAAGACGAAGGTGAAGAGGTCGAGCAGCGCGCGCCGCCGCGGGGAGAGCCGCTCGTAGATCACGTCGATGCGCACGTGGCGCCGGTGCAGCAGCGCGTAGCCGCCGGCGATCAGGTAGGCCATCGCCGACAGGTAGACGGTCGTCTCGTTGCTCCACTGCGTCGGCGCGCCGAAGACGTCGCGCGAGACGACCTCCCAGACGACCGCCGTGGTGACGAGCAGGATGGTGAAGCCCCAGAGGAGCCCCATCCGTTCGTTGACGCGGTCGATCGCGTCGCAGGCGCGCGCCAGCGCGCCCGGGGTCCCCGGCACCGGGCCGGAGGACCCCGTGACCGGAGCGGTCATGCGATCAGGCCCAGCTCCTTCAGCCAGGCGAGCTGCGAGTCGTAGGCCTGCTTGGCGAGCGGGCTCTTCTTCGACCAGTCCTCCCAGGTCTTGTGCGCGAGGTCGCGGATCTTGCGCATCTCGGCGTCGTCCCAGGCGATCCGGTTGACGCCCTTGCCCTTGAGCTCGGTCAGCACGCGGATGTCGTCGACGGCGACGCGCTGCACCTGGTCCCAGGTCCACTCGCGGACGCACGACGACACGATCGCCTTGACGTCGTCGGGCAGCGCGCGCCAGGCGGCCAGGTTGACCGAGAATTCCTGCACCGGCATCGAGTGCTGGACGATCGCCGGGAACTTGGCGACGTCGTGGAAGCCCATCCGCTGGTTCATCGAGATCGTCGCCCAGTCGGCGGCGTCGACGACGCCCTTGTCGAGCGCCGAGAACACCTCGCCGCCGGGCAGCACGACGATCGAGGCGCCGAGCTTGGTCAGGATCTCGGCGGTCATGCCCTGCGGCGAGCGGAACTTGACGCCCTTGAAGTCGGCCATGTTGCGGATCGGCTTCTTGGCGACGATCGACTCGACGCCCCACCAGCTCACGCCGACCGGATAGACGTTGTACTTGGCGTAGGCCTCGCGCAGCATGGCGAGCCCGCCCTTCTGGTAGTACCAGGCCTCGGCCTGCCACGGATGGCTGTAGCCGAAGACGAAGTCGCTGATCACCGCCAGGCCGGCGTCCTTGCCGGTCCAGTAGCCCGGCCACGACGAGTGCGCCTGCAGCACGCCCGCCGACACCGCGTCGAGCGACTCGAACACGCCGGTGACCGCGCCGGCGGCGAACGGCTGGATCTCGAGGCGGCCGTTGGTCGCCTTGTTGATCCGCGTGCAGAGATCCTCGAAGCACTTGTAGGTGAGCTCGGCCGCGCTCCACATCGATTGCGCGCGCCACTTGGTCGTCTGCTGCGCGCGCACGATCGCCGGCGCGCCGGCGATGCCGGCACCCGCGGTGACGGCGGTCGCCGTGCGCAGGAATTTCCGCTTGTCCATGGACTCCTCCTCGATGGTTGGTCCGATCGATACGGTCGCGGCTCGCGAACGGTCGGTCGCCGGCGTTGGTGGGCCGAGGGCGACGCTACTATACTTGTGCCATGGCAGCAACGACTCCGAGCGGCCCGCAGCGCGGAACCCGGGTCCCGGCGCGGGCGCGGCGCGGCGCCGGCAAGCCGGCGAAGCGCGCCCGCAAACCCGACGCCGGCGCCGCGAAATTCCCGGCCGAG
>CAZQTL010000394.1:0-2274 GCA_964595975.1 uncultured Thermoanaerobaculia bacterium
CCGGTGACGCTGCCGGAGCTCTGCGTCTTCCTGATCGAGGCCGACCCGGTGCTGTGGGCCGAGTGCAACTTCATCGACCGCGACACCGGCGAGCCGTGGCGGCTGTTCGACTACCAGAAGGTCGGCGCCCGCTTTCTCGGCGACGGCATCTGGGAGTGCGGCGCGGAGACCGGGAAGACGCGCGACATCGTCATCAAAGGCACCTGGCTCTGGCTCGGCAAGGGGCCGCGGCCGCGCGGTGACGGGCTGATCGCCGGCTCGCTCGACGGCAACCTGGAGGACATCTACGACGAGATGATCTTCCAGCTCGAGAACAACGAGCTGCTCTTCAGCCTGGTCGACTGGGAAAAGTCGAAGGTCAAGCCCTACAAGAAGCTGGTCGCGAAGAACGGCAACCGGGTCTACTTCCGCCCCGGCGGCAACGACGGCCGGGCGTTCCGCGGCGTGCACGTCGGCCTCTTCGGCTTCTTCGACGAAGCGGCGAAGGCGCACGAGAAGAAGATCCTCACCGAGTTCTGGCGCGCCCTGAAGCCGTCGGCGATCGCCGGCCTCTACTCCGTGCCCGACGGCGTCACCGAGAGCGAGTTCTTCCGCTTCTGCCGCAAGGCCCGCGCCGTCGACCCGCTCGGCGCCGACCTCGAGCGCCTGCCGCCCGGCGTCGCTGTGGCCGACCACGCCGGCGCCACCGACGCCATGGCGCGCCGCGACCGCCAGTTCGTGAAGTTCCGCTGGCCGAAGACGCTGATGCCCTTCCCGTTCTGGAGCCCGGAGCGCAAGGCCGGCTACGTCGAGCAGTACGGCGGCATCGACAGCTCCGACTACCAGCAAAACGTGCTCGGCAACTGGGGCGACCCGGCGCGCACCGTCTTCCCGTGGGATCGCCTCGCTCCCTGCCTGCGCTTCAACCCCGACTACCGCGAGCTCACTCTCACCTGGAACGCCGGCGAGGGCGCGATCGCCGCGGCCGCCGCGCGGCTCGACCCCGGCTACGAGGTCAACGCCCGACCGGGAGACATCGTGGAAGACGACGAGACCGGCGGCTCGGGAACATCCTCGCAGCCGCTTCTCGCCCTCTTCGACGACGAGCTGCCGATCGCCGAGTTCGGCGACGCCGCGGTCGCGCGCCTGGTGGCCCGCGTCTTCGGCCCGCTCGCCGGCGCCCATGTCGCCGGGATCGACTGCGGTTCGAACGAGGACCCGACGGTGATCCACGTCTACCGGCTCGAGGGCTACTCGATCCCATCCGGCGAGGGATCGGTCGCGCGCCAGCGCAAGCGCCTGGTCGGCCGCCTGGTGCTGCGCCGCTTCGGCTACCCGCAGCAGCTCAAGGTACTGCACCACTTCGACACGCTGCTCGCGCCGAGCTGGGGCTGGGGGCTCGACTCGACCGGCGTCGGCACGTCGCTCGAGCACCACCTACTGGAGGGCGAAGACGGCTGGTCGATGGCCGGCCGCCTCACGGGCTGCATCGCCAACGCCTACATGCCCGACCGCCACCCCGACACCGGCGAAGAGATCGTCGAGGAGCGAACCGGCAAGGTCCGGATGGTCTCGACGAAGGAGTTCGGCACTCGTCTGATCGAGCTCGACGTGCAGCGCCTCGACCTCGAGCTCGTCCCGAGCCCGGAGATCACCGGCCAGTTCCCGCAGTACAAGGCGCGGAAGACGAGCTCCGGCGCCCGCGCCTTCGACAACACCCACGACCACGAGATCGACGCCTGCCGCGTCGCCCTGCTCCGCGCCCACGAGCTCGAGCACGGCGCCGCGCCGGTGGTGCCGATCGAGTTCTCGGTTCCCGCGGGGATGACCCGCCCGAGCCTGCAGATCGACTGAGAGGAGAGACCATGACCACCTACAGCGCACCGATCTCTGAGTTCGACTACAAGAAGCACGGCGCCGCGCTGATCACGCCGAGCGACACCGAGGGCGAGAAGAACCTCGTCGACTCCGTCAACGGCCTGCGTGTCCGCTTCATCCAGACGACCGCCGCCGGCGTCGTCGTCTTCCGTCACTCCGACGGCACCGAATCGGTGCCCGTTCCGGTAGCGGCGAACCAGTCCTACCGACTCGGCACCCTGGCGGTGCACATCATGGCGACCGGCACGACCGAAGGCCTCGAAATCATCCCCCTCTGGGCGTGAGGAGAACCACTATGCGAACGCACACCCGCCTCACCCTCGCCTTTGTTCTGCTCGCCGCCGCGAGCCTCCCCGCCCACGCCCAGCCCGGCACCGGCCCGATCGCCGGCGGCGGCGGGGGAGGCGGCGGCGTCAC
>CAZQTL010000395.1:0-2231 GCA_964595975.1 uncultured Thermoanaerobaculia bacterium
TCTGTGACCGATCATAGCCCGGCGCTATACTCCGCGGAGTTTTCCGTCATGGAAGCCGATCTGGAGTTCCTTCATCTCCTGCGGGCCGCCGGCCGGAACGATGCGGCGGCCGAGGCGCGGATCTTCGCCCTGGCCTACGACGAGCTGCTGCGCATCGCGCGCTCGCAGCGGTTGCGCTGGGGGGCGGCGCCGACGCTCAATACGACGGCGGTCGTCCACGAAGGGTACCTGCGCCTGACCCGCGGCGCGCTCGCCGGGGTCGACGACCGGCGGCACTTCCTCAACCTCGCGGCGCGGGTCATGCGGAGCGTGGTCGTCGATGCGGCGCGGCGCGGCGCGGCCGCGAAGCGCGGCGGCGACCTCGAGAGAACGGCGAGTCCCGAGGGCCTCGAGGCGTTGCCCGACGTGCAGTTCGAGCGCTCCCCCGAAGAGCTCCTGGCGCTCGACGCGGCGCTCGATCGCCTCGGCGCAGCCGACGGGCGGCTCGCCCGTGTCGTCGAGATGAAGTTTTTCGCCGGCCTCTCCGACGACGAGGCGGCCGAGGCGCTCGGCGTCACCGATCGCACCGTGCGGCGCGACTGGCGAAGGGCACGAGCGTTCCTGCTCGTCGAGCTGCAGGCGAACCCGGCAGCGAGCGCGGCGATCGCTTGAACGAGGCGCCGCCCCCTCCCTCCTCCCGCGACCGGCTGGCGCTCGACCGGCTCGACCCGCTCCTCGACCTCGACGAGCGCGAGCGCGCGGCGGAGCTCGAGCAGATCGAGCGCGAGGATCCCGAGCTCGCCCGGGCGCTCGCCCGCCTTCTCGAAGCCGACCGGACCTCGGCGGCCCTTCTCGCCACCCCGGCTGCGGCCGGCAGCGGGGCGTCCGGCGCGGCCACCGAGCTGCCCGGCGCCATCGGACCCTGGCGCGTCGTCGGCCGGCTCGGCGCCGGCGGGATGGGCGAAGTCTTCGAAGTGGTGCGCGAGGACGAGCGCTTCGTGCAGCGCGCGGCGCTCAAGCGCCTCGCCTACGGGCGGCTCGACCCGGCGCAGCGCGAGCGTTTCCTGCGCGAACGTCAGGTGCTGGCGCGGCTCGACCACCCGTCGATCGCCCGGCTGATCGACGGCGGTATCGAGCCCGACGGGACGCCCTGGCTGGCGCTCGAGCTGGTCGAAGGCGAGCCGATCACCGACGCGGCACGGCGGCGCTCGCTCGATCTGCGCGCGCGGGTCGCGGCGTTTCTCGAAGTCTGTGCCGCGGTCGCAGCGGCCCATCGGGCGCTCGTCGTCCATCGCGACATCAAGCCGGCGAACGTGCTTCTCGGCGCCGACGGCCGCGTGCGCCTGCTCGACTTCGGCATCGCCAAGCTCCTCGACGACGGCCTCGGAGACGCGCTGGCGGACGGCGGCGCGCAGCCGCTCACCCGGCACGGCGAGCGCCCCTTCACCCCGGCCTATGCCGCTCCCGAGCAGATCCGCGGCGAAGCGATCACCACCGCCACCGACGTCTGGGCACTCGGCGCGCTCCTGCACGAGCTCCTGGGCGACGAGCGGCCGTTCGGCCGGCCGGGCTCGAGCCGGCCGGAGATCGAGCAGGCGGTGCTCGAGCGCTCCCCCGAACGCCTGTTCGCGCGCGGCGTGCCCGCGGTCCTCGGGGCGATCGGGTCTCGCCTGCGGCGCGACCTCGAGGCGATCGTCGCCACCGCGCTCGCCAAGGATCCGCGGCGGCGATACGAATCGGTCGACCGCCTGGCGGCCGATCTGCGCTCCGCCCTCGCCTCGCGGCCGATCGTCGCGCGACGCGAGACCGTCTGGGGGCGCGCGGCGCGTTTCGCGCGGCGACACGCGGCGGCAGCACTGCTCGCGACGCTCGCGGTCGCAAGTCTGATCGCCGGTCTGGTGGCGACCACCCTGGTGGCGCGCGAGCGGACGCGCGAGGCGCAGAAGGCGGCGGAGCTCGGCGCGTTCCTCGAACGGCTGTTCGAGGTGGCGAGCCCGGAAGTCTCCGGCGGCGCGCCGGTCTCGGCGCGCGAGATCCTGGCCGAGGGCGCGGTGCGCGCCGAGCATGAGCTCGCCGACGCGCCCGCGACGCGGGCGGCTCTCCTCGCGCTCCTCGCGCGCCTGCACCGGCAGGTGGGAGACCGCGAGCGCGCCCTCAGCCTCGGCGAGTCGGCGGTCGCCGCGGCGATCGCCGCGGAAGGTTCGGCCTCGAGCGCCGCTGCGGCCAGCGCCGCCGAGCGCGTCTCGACGCTG
>CAZQTL010000396.1:0-2153 GCA_964595975.1 uncultured Thermoanaerobaculia bacterium
GGCCAGCACGTTGGTCAGGTCGAGGACCCGCGTTCCTTCCAGCGGCAGCATGACGATTCCCGGGGGCTTCGGAAGTTCGCCCGGACCGCGGTCACATCATCGCCGACTCCTCTTGCTGCTGTAGCGCGAAGATCGAGCTGTAGCCCTTAGACCAGTCAGGCGGCAGCGGGCAGGGGCGCGGGTCGATGTGCGCCTGCTTCGCCCGCTTGCCGCGGATCACCGTCTCGGCGTGCTCGGGCTTGATCGGGTTCACCGTGTAGGGGAGCGCGTCGGCCGAGGCGAGCGTGAATAGCAGGAGCGGTCGCCCGGTGTCGGACTCGTTGCGCGGCGAACCGTGCAGCGTCCGGCAGTTGTGGATCGTCAGCGACCCGGCGGGGCCGGTCAGGTACTTCGCCTTCGACAAGTCGAGCTTCGCCAGATCGCGGTCGTTGAGGCATCCGATCCACTTGCCGTTGTCGTCGTATTGCGGTGGCAGCTCCCACTGGTGGCTGCCCGGGATGACGCCGAGCGGTCCCTGTTCCATGCCGCAGTCGTAGAGCAGCGTGCCGACGGTCAGCGGCGAGTAGTTGGTGTGCGGCCAGAAACCGATGTCGTAGTGCCACTTCACCTCTTCCCCGCCCTTCGCCCACTTGTAGTTGAGCTTGGCGTGATGGAACTTGACGTCCGGGCCGAGCAGGTCGGCGACGACGTCGGTCAGCACCGAACGCGTGCAGTACTCCCAGACCGTCGGATGGTGCTGGTCGGGATTGGACACGCGGCGCAGCCGCGGCGCGTCCTGGCGATGGTCGGGCTCGAGGTCGAACACCGGGTCCGACTTCGTCACCGCCCGGCTCTTCTGGACGAACTCGTCGGACACCGCGCGCAGCCGCCGGACCCACTCGTCGGGCACGATCCTGGGCAGCAGCAGGAAGCCGTCGCGGAAGTACGACTCGCGCTGTTCGCGGGTCAGTACCTTGGCGGGGTGGGAAAGGACTTGCTCGGGTGTCATCTTCGCCTCCGTCGTGGAACTACGATTCGCCGCGGCCGATCGGCTGCGGTACGCCCTCTCCGGGGCGCATGAACATCTCGGTCGTGATCTCGCCGCCCGGGGGGACGACGACGAACTCGGGGTCGCCGGAGTCGATCCGCTCCGGCATCTTCACCAGCGCCTCGATCAGGTCGGTCGTGCCGATCGTTTCCTCGTACTCCATGCCGAACCGCTCGCGGCAGAACGACGCGATCTCCATCGCCCGCGGGCGGCAGGAATCGAGCTCCTCCTGGGAGAAGCCGACCATGCACAGCTTGCGGTAGTGCTTGTACTTCATCTCGACCAGGTAGTCCGCCGTCTCCTCGTCGTAGTCGCGCACGTAGTCGAGGTAGTCGGTCAGCGGCTCGTCCTTCGCGTCGATCCAGCCCTTGGTCAGGTAGTAGGTGTTGGCGCTCGCGAAGAAGCGCTCGACGTAGCGCTGGTGCGAGCCCAGGAAGATCGCGACGCAGTCGTGCGTGCGCGGCACGATCAGCGTGTGGTCGCGCGACTTGACGCCGACGAGACCGTTGCCGCACAGGCCGTAGCCGACGACGATCGTGCTGGGCTCGGCGAGCGCGTCGATGCGATCCTGCAGCGCGGTGGCGAGCTTCTTGGGCGTGTTGTGCAGCGTGATGTCCATCCACTCGACCGGCGTACCGGCGGGCAGGCGCTTGCCCAGGAGGTCGGTGAGCACGCTGCAGGAGAGGACGACGGTCGGGCGCCGGGTCATCGGGGTCGGAAGATCAGGCGGCGGCCGCGGCCGCCATCGGCGCGAGCTCGGTGTGCTCGACGAAGAGGTCCTGGAAATCCGGACGCCCGGAGAGTTCGAGAACGGCGAGCTTGCGCGCCAGCGCGAGGGCGCGCTGCCGGTGGTGGCGGTTGAACAGCGCCATCCGGGCGCCGTCGCCGGCGGCGTTGCCGATCGAACGGATCCTCTCGACCGGCACCGGCGGCACGAGCCCGATGTCGAGGATGTCCTCCGGTTCGAGGTGGTTGCCGAACGTGCCGGCGAGGTAGATCCGGTCGAGGCGCCCGACGCCGCTCTCGGCGAGGAGGATCTCGATGCCGGCGCGCAGCGCCGACTTGCCGAGTTGGACCGCGCGGACGTCGTGCTGCGTCAGCACGATGTCGCGGCCGGTGCGCGAGT
>CAZQTL010000397.1:0-2152 GCA_964595975.1 uncultured Thermoanaerobaculia bacterium
AGCCGATGATCGCGTTCAGCGGCGTGCGCAGCTCGTGCGACATGTTGGCGAGGAATTCGCTCTTGTGCTTGTTCGCCACCTCGAGCTGGCGGCTCTTGTCCTGGATCTCGCGGAACAGCCGCGTGTTCTGGATCGCGATCGCCGCCTGGTCGGCGAACGTGCGCAGCAGCGCGACCTCCTTCGGGGAGAACGCGCCCGCGTGTTCGCGCGCGACCCAGATCGCGCCGATGCCGCGCCCCTCCCACATCATCGGCGCGCCGATCGCCGAGCGGATGCCGAAGACGCGGAACGCGTCGCGGCCCAGCGCCGGGGCGTCGTCGAGCGACGAGTAGTGGACGACGTCGCGCGCCGCGATCGCCGCGCCGGTCGCGCTCGACGCGTCCGACGAATGCGGGTAGAGGCCCTCGACGTCCGCGCGGTTCGGGCCGTGGTACGCGCCGAGGGCGATGCGCCCGTCGTCGGCGACCAGGTCGATCACGGCCATGCGGCCGGCGAACAGGCGCTCGCAGCTCGTCAGGATCGCGTCGAACACCGGCCGGGTGTCGGCGATCGAGTTGCTGATCGCGGAGAGCACTTCGGAGGAGGCGCGCTGCTGCTCGAGCGCCTCCCGGGTCTCGTTGAACAGCCGTACGTTGTCGATCGCGATCGCCGCCTGCCGGGCGAAGGTCTGGACCAGCGCGACCTGGTCGGGCGGGAAGAGACCGACCTCGCGCCGGGCGAGGAAGATCGCGCCGTAGGCGCCGCCCTCCCGGGCGAGCGGAACGGCGAGCACCGCCCGGCAGCCGAACCGGCGCATGTTCTCGCGCGCGCCGGGGAACTCGGTGTCGATCACCGCGATGACGTCGGCGTAGTGGACCGGCGCGCGATCGGCGACCGCGCGCCCGCTGATCGAGCTCCGGTCGATCGGCACGGGTTCGGTCGCCGGCGGATTCGAACCGTAGATCGCCGGCTCCCAGTACTCGGCGGCCGGCTTCATCCATCCGCCCTCGGTGAGCAGCACGCGCGACATCGACGCGCCGCACAGCAGCGCCGCGCGCCGGGCGACCGCGTCGAGCACCGGCTGGACGTCGGTCGGCGAGTTCGAGATCACGCGCAGGATCTCGCTGATCGCCGTCTGCTGCTCGAGCGCGTTGGCGAGCTCGTGCGTGCGCCCCTCGACCTTGCGTTCGAGTCCCGAGTAGGATTCGCGCAGCTGCGAGGTCATCCGGTTGAACTGGCTGGCGAGCGCCTCGAGCTCGTCGCCGGTCTGCACGCGGATCTCGTGGTCGAGCTCGCCGGCGCCGATCCGTTGCGCGCCTTCCTGCAGCACGCCGATCGGCCTCGCCATGCTGCGGGCGAGGAAGAGCGCCGCCAGCGCCGAGATGACGATGCCGCCGACGAGCAGGGCGATCGTTCGCAGGATCGCGTCGTTGAGCCTCGCCGTCACCTCGGCCGCCGGCTGCTCGACGAACACGCGCCAGCCGAGCGGCTCGACCGGCGCGTACGCCGTCAGCACGCGGGTGCCGCCGAGATCGTGCGCGACCACGGTGTCGGCCGGCTCGCCGGCCGGCGAGCCGAGCGCCGCCTTGACGTGCTCGAGCGCCGAGAGGTCGGTCTTGCGCAACACCAGGCCGATGTCCGGATCGGCGATCAGGTAGCCGTTGCGGTCGACGACGTAGGCGCGGCCCTTGTCGCCGATGCGGATGCGCGTGATGACGTCCCACATGAACTTGAGGTTCACCTGCGCGATCGTCACCGGGCCGCGCTCGCCGCCGGTGCGCACGGCGATCGGCATGTAGGGCTCGGTCTCCTTGCGGAAGTACACCGGGCCGAACCAGGGCCGCGACGGCGTCGCGGTGCGCAGCGCTTCGTCGTCGCGGCGGTCCTTCAGGCACGCGCCGACCGCGTCCATCTCGAGGCGCGAGACGCGCAGTCGGACGCAGCCCTCGGGCCCGGCGTACTCGACGTCGGTGATGTCGGGCACCTGCTTGAGCAGCTTCAGGAACTCGAGCCGTCGCTCCTCGAGACCCTCGGCGCCGAGCTGCGGCAGCGTCGCGCCCTTCAACTGCGACTGGATGTTGTCGATGTAGAGGCGGATGCGCTCGGCCGCGGCGATCGCCTTCTCGTGCTGCAGATCGTGCAGCGCCGCGGTCGTCTCGCGCCAGGAGAAGTA
>CAZQTL010000398.1:0-2110 GCA_964595975.1 uncultured Thermoanaerobaculia bacterium
TGCAGCGCCTCGCGGATCGGCGTGCGCCCGATGCCGAGCCGCTCGGAGAGCTCGGCTTCGGAGACCGCGCTCCCGGGCGCGAGCCGCAAGGTCACGATCATCTCCTCGAGCGCGTCGTAGGCGCGGTCGGTCAGCGTCGGCTGCACGGCCGCGAGCCGGCGGCGCGGGGCGCCATGGCGCCCACGCGCGTCCGGCGATGCCGGCTTGCGCGCGACCCTCAATGCTGCCTCCGCTTCTCGACGAGGCCCAGGAACCGCTCGTACTCGCCCGCGTCGACGCCGTAGCTGTGGTCGTCGTCGGGAAAGCGGCCCGACTTCACTTCGGCGACGTACTGCTTGAGCCCGTTCACCGCGACCTCGGTCAGGTTGGCGTAGCGCTTGGTGAATTTCGGCTTGAAGTCGGTGAAAACGCCCAGGAGGTCGTAGGAGAGCAGGATCTGGCCGTCGGTCCCGGCGCCGGCGCCGATGCCGATCGTCGGGATCTCGAGCTCCTTCGAGATCGCCGCCGCGATCTTCGCCGGCACCGCCTCGAACTCGAGCATGAAGCAGCCGGCGTCCTGGATCGCGAGCGCGTCCTCGAGGATCTTCATCGCCGTCTCGGCGGTCTTCCCCTGGATCTTGAACCCGCCGAACATCGCCACCGTGTGCGGCGTGAGCCCGATGTGCGAAGCGGTCGGGATGCCGGCGTCGACGAGGGCCTTCAGGATGTGCGCCTGGCTCTTCCCGCCCTGCGGCTTCACCGCGTCGCAGCCCGCCTCCTGCATGAAGCGCGTCGCGTTGACGAGCGCGCGGTCGACCGTGTTGTAGCTCTGGTAGGGCATGCAGCCCAGCACGAAAGTGGCGGGCGCGCCGCGCCTCACCGCCAGCGAATGGAGGACCATCATGTCCATCGTCGCCGGGATCGTGTTCGGGTGCCCGTGCGCCGTCATCGCCAGGCTGTCGCCGACGACGCACACGTCGACGCCGGCGGCCTCGGCCCATTTCGCCGACGTGTAGTCG
The DNA here is from genome assembly GCA_964595975.1 of uncultured Thermoanaerobaculia bacterium. Classification (GTDB taxonomy): domain Bacteria; phylum Acidobacteriota; class Thermoanaerobaculia; order Multivoradales; family JAGPDF01; genus JAGPDF01. Next base: position 999 of record CAZQTL010000398.1, read on the forward strand.
AGCACCGACGTGTAGACCATCTTCTCGCCGGACGTCTTCGAGTCGCGGATCTCGGGGATCGTCCGCCGCTTCTTCTCCGTGTCTTTCACGTCGCGCCTCCCGGGGACGGGCCGCCCCCCGGGGCGGCCGCTGGTCAACCGATGGTATTGCAGAAATATATCAGAGACCGGCTGCCGGCTGGTGCTGTGCGTCCTTCCGCTGGACGATGGTCGGAACTCCCGCTGGGAACGGGGATGTGGCCGATCGTCTTTGCTGCGGCGCGTAGGTCCGGAGACGGGTATCCTCGGGTCCGGTGGCCCGGGAAGTCGAGACCCCCGGCCGACCGGGAGCCAGGCCGATGGGAACGCTGCGTTTCTTCAATCTACAGCCGCTGATGGAGATCTTCGGGTGCCGGACGCTGTTCGAGACCGGGACCGGGACCGGGGATAGCGTCCAATTCGCGTCGTATTACGCGTTCGACGAGATCTGGTCGGTCGAAATCCACGCCGACATCGCTGCGGTCGCGCGCGAGCGGTTCTCGGGAGATCCGCGGGTGCGAATCGTCAACGAGGCGAGCGAGTCCGCCCTTGCGCGGGTCTTGCCGGCGATCGGCGGCGATCGGCCGATCCTGTTCTGGCTGGACGCGCATTTCCCGGGGGCGGACTTCGGATTGGCCGGGTACGGCGACGAACGTGATCCCGACTTGCGGCTGCCCCTCGAACGCGAGCTGGAGCTGATCGCCCGGCTGCGCAGGCCCTGTCGGGACGTGATCCTCGTCGACGACTTGCGCATCTACGAGGACGGTCCATTCGAGATGGGCAACCTACCGGAAATCGCGCAGACGCTCCCACCGGAACTTCGCAACCTCGATTTCATCGCTCGCGGACCGTGGACGGCGACCCACGAGCTCCAGCGACTCCACCAGCACACCGGCTACCTGGTCCTGACCCCTCGGCGCGGGTAGCTCCTTTCGAGGGCTACAGCAGCGGCGCGCTCGCGCGTTCGCCCTGCTCGTAGACGACGTGCGCGCGGCCCACCAGCAGGGGGTCGAGCGGTCCGATCCGGGCGAGATCGCGCTTGGCGTACGGCAGGTTGTGGAGGACGTAGCGCATCGCGTTCAGGCGCGCGCGCTT
>CAZQTL010000399.1:0-2087 GCA_964595975.1 uncultured Thermoanaerobaculia bacterium
GGTGCGTCCGCCGCCGGGCGCGCCAGCTGGGCGGCGAAAGCGCGCGCCTCGTCGCCCCGGCCGAGGGTCGCCAGACAGGAGATCCGGACCTCGGCGAGGCCGGCGTCGGCGGTCGCCGCGCCACAGGCGGCGAGCGCGACGACCGCCTCGTCGCAGCGCTTGAGCCGGGCGAGCGCCTGGCCGCGCAGACAGGCCGCGGTGACGCCGGGACTGTCGCCCGCCGCGCTGTCGGCGACGCCTTCGAGACGGGTGAGCACCCTGGTCCAACGCTCGCCGGACGCGTCCTCGGCGGCGAGCAGCAGCTTCCAGCGCGGGTTGGCCGGTTCGGCGGCACTGCGCTTCTCGAGCTCGCGGGTGCGATCCCGCGGCGTGAGCCGGGCGAGGTCGACCTCGGACTTGCGGGCGAGCAGCGGCGCGAAGCCCGGCAATGAGCGCAGAACGTCCGGCGTCACCCACTCGAGCGCCTTCTCCTCGAAGGCCCGGCGTTCGTCGGTGGAGAGGGCCGCCGAGGCGTAGGCGCCGAAGCGCTCCTCGACCTCCGCCAGGCGCGAGAAGGTGGCGACGAACGCCTCCTGATCGTTGAGCGCCGCTTCCGCCAGCCCCAGGCGAGCCAGCCCTTCGGCCAGCAGCACCGGATGCTCGAGGAAACCGAACGAGGCGAGGCGGAAGCTCTTCTTCGCCGCGACGGCATCGCCGCGCAGCATCTCGGCCTTGCCGTCGCGCAGCAGGGCGAGATAGAAGGCGTCGGGAGTGGCCTGGGCGACGGCCGGCGAAGCCGGCGCGAGAACGGCCGCGACCAGCGCGAGCAGGGCGGTGCTCATTCCGCGACGCAGCGGAATCCTCGTCATCGCGCGCTCCCCGGCGCGGCCCCGAGCGCCGCGCTGCCGGCGCCCGCGAGCGGCCGGTTCTCGAGCACCGCCAGCGGATTCGTCTCCAGGAGCTCGACCGCGGCAGCTTCGCCGAGCTCGCGAGCGAGCGCCTTGCGGGCGGCGGAGAGCAGCGGCGGGCGCCAGTCGGGGCGGTGCGCGTCGCTGGCGACGAACTGCACACAGCCGGCGCGCAGGAGCTCCCAGGCCCGCTCCTTCGCCCCTTTGCCGAACTCGCCGGTGACGCTCATCGCGGTCACCTGAAAATGGGCCCCGGCGTCGACGAGGCGGGCCAGGGGATCGTCGTCGCTGGTCCAGAAGAACGGCACGACTTCGGGGTGGGCGACGATCGGCCACCAGCCCTCGGCCAGGAGCTCGTGCACGAGCCCGGCCGGGTCAGGGCCGACGCCCGCCGGCTCGAATTCGAGCAGCAGGTAGCGCGACCCGGCGAGCGAGAGCACTCCCGACCGACCCGGCCGGGCGAGATCGGCGAGCAGCTCCGAATCGACCCGCACCTCGCCGCCGAGAAAGAGCTCGGGGGCGCCGGGCAGCCGCGCGCGGAGCTCCGCCAGGCGGTCGGCGAGCCGCTTCGCATCGTCGTTCGCCCATTCGTCGCGGCGCTGGTGCGGCGTCGCGACCAGCGCGCGACAACCGTCGGCGGCGGCGAGGCCGGCCATCGCGAGCGCCTGCTCGAGCGTCTGCGCGCCGTCGTCGACCTCCGGCAGGAGGTGGAGATGGAGGTCGATCACAGTGCCGCCACCTCGCCCTTCTTGCCCGACCGGGGCCGGCCGTCCGCGGGGCCCGGCTCCGGCGGCTCGGGAGCGCCGTAGGCGGCCTCGGTCGCACCGTACGCGCCGTAGGAGCCGCTGTAGCCGCTGCGGTAGCGGCCCTCGATGCCCTGGTGACGATTGAGGACGACGCCGAGAAGCTTGACCTCGGCCTGCAGCAGCCGGTCGCGGCAGGTCTTGGCGTCGCGCCGTTGCACGTAGCCGGCGCGCAGGCAGAGGACGACGCCGTCGGACTGGGCGCCGATCAGGATGCCGTCGGTGACCGCGAGCGTCGGCGCCGAGTCGATGATCACGATGTCGAAGCGGCTGCGGACGAACCGCAGGAAGTCGCTCATGCGCTCCGAGGAGAGGAGCTCCGACGGATTCGGTGGGATCGGCCCCGACGGCGTGAGGAAGAGATTCTCGATGTCGCAGCGGAAGATGATCTTGTCGG
>CAZQTL010000400.1:0-2074 GCA_964595975.1 uncultured Thermoanaerobaculia bacterium
GGCGGCGAGACGCGCCGGTTTCGCCTGCTGGGTCAGTACAAGGGGGCGCTGATCCTGCTCGAGGGTCCGGACGGTCTCTACCTCATCGACCAGCACGTCGCCCATGAACGGGTGCTGTACGAGCGTTTCCGGCGCTCGCTCGGGTCGGAGCGGGCCGACTCGCAGCGGCTGGTGGCGCCGCTGGTGCTCGAGCTCTCGCGCGGCGAGCGCATGCGCCTGGCGGAGCTCGCGCCGGCGCTCGAGCCGGCCGGCTTCGAGATCTCCGAGCTCTCGGGCGGCTCGCTCGCCGTCGCCGCGACGCCCGCAGTGCTGTCGCCGGCGGAGGGCGAAGCGCTGCTGTTGCGCCTCGCCGCGGACGGCGAGGCCTCGCCTGAGAACCTCGGGCAGCGGATCCTGGACGACTTCGCCGCCTCGCTCGCCTGCAAGGCGGCGGTCAAGATGCATCACGCGTTGTCGGCCGAGAAGCTCGAAGCGCTGGTTTCCGAGCTCTTCGGCGCCGAGAACCCCTACGCCTGCCCGCACGGTCGTCCGGTCGTACTGCAGCTCACCGACGCCGACCTCGAGCGGCGCTTCGGTCGGCGCTGAGGCCGGTTCGGGCCTACAATCGGTTCGTGGCGGATCGCAGCGAAATCCTTGCAGCCCTCGAGGACCGGTTGGGCCACCGGTTCAGCAGCCGTGAGCTGCTGGACGATGCCCTGACCCACCGCTCCTGGGCGAACGAGGCCGGGGGCGTCCCCCACTACGAGCGTCTCGAGTTTCTGGGCGACGCCGTGCTCGGCCTGGTGACGGCCGACTGGCTGTTCGAGCTGCACGCCGGCCGCGCCGAGGGGGAGCTGTCGCTGCGCAAGTCGATGCTGGTGAGCGAGGACGCCCTGGCGGGCTACGCCGGCAAGCTCGCCCTCGGCGAGGGCCTGCGGCTCGGAGCGGGGGAGGAGCGCTCGGGGGGGCGGCTGAAGGCCTCGCTGCTCGCCGACGTGCTGGAGGCGCTGTTCGGCGCGGTCTACCTCGACGCCGGCTTCGAGGCCGCGCGCCGGGTGGTGCGGCAGTACCTCGAAAGCGCCAGCGAGCTGCCGCTCGAACAGCGCGCCGTCGATCCCAAGACGACGCTGCAGGAGCGGGTGCAGGCGCGCGGCTGGCCGCTGCCGGTCTACAGCGTGGTGGAGGAGAGCGGGCCCGACCACGACAAGGTCTTCACGGTCGAGGTGCATCTGCGCGGCAGCCTCGCCGGACGGGGCATCGGGCGCACCAAGAAGGGGGCGGAGCAGGCGGCGGCCAGCGGGGCTCTGGCCATGCTCGAGAGCCTGCAGGCCGGCGAAGCCTGGCGGGACGGAGCCTCGCCGGGCGACGCGCCAAGTTGACCGGGGCTGGATCGGGTTTCTACAATGGCCGGTTCCATGACTACCCTGGCCCCTACCATTTCGCGTCTGAAGCACCATATCGGCGAGAGCGTCAGCCTGCGCGGCTGGATCGTGCAGAAGCGCTCGAGCGGCAAGATCGGCTTTCTGCAGGTCCGTGACGGCAGCGGCGTGGTGCAGGCGGTGGCGAGCCGCGCCGACATCCCCGAAGCGGCGTGGGCCGACGTCGAACGGGCGACGCAGGAGTCCACGGTCCACCTGACGGGCACGGTCAAGGAGGACAAGCGCTCGCCGTCGGGCGTCGAGATCCAGCTCGCCGACTTCGGCGTCGACCACCTGACGCAGGACTTCCCGATCACTCCGAAGGATCACGGCACCGCGTTCCTGATGGAGAACCGCCATCTCTGGCTGCGTTCCAGCCGTCAGCGGGCGGCGCTCAAGGTGCGCAGCGAGGTCGAGCAGGGGATTCACGACTTCTTCCACAGCCGCGACTTCGTGCGCATCGACTCGCCGATCCTCACGCCGGCGGCCTGCGAAGGCACCTCGACGCTCTTCGAGACCGACTACTTCGGCGACAAGGCGTTCCTCACCCAGTCCGGGCAGCTCTACCTCGAGCCGGCGATCTCCGCCTTCGGCCGCGTCTACTGCTTCGGTCCGACCTTCCGGGCGGAGAAATCGAAGACCCGCCGCCACCTGATGGAGTTCTGGATGGTCGAGCC
>CAZQTL010000401.1:0-2057 GCA_964595975.1 uncultured Thermoanaerobaculia bacterium
GCGACGACGGCGTGGTGTCGATGTGGCTGCCGATGTACACCCTGACGCCGTCGAATTTCGCCATGATCGTGCGCGCCTTCAAGAACGTCTTTCCCGAGACCGTCATCTGGTACGAGCCCTCGGCGCTCAACTCCTTCACCATCGTCACCGGCAGGAAGCGCGGCGGCCCCTGGGACCCCGACGCGCTGGCGCACGGCTTCGCCGACCCGGCGATCGTCGCGGCGCTGGCCGATATCGGCATGCGCCGGCCGGCCGACCTCCTGAGCTGTTACCTCTCGTCCGGCGAAGAGCTCGAGACGTTCCTCGGCGACACGCCGCCGCACGTCGACGACCTGCCCGCCGTCGAGTACGAGAGCGGCACCCTCCTCGCCCGCGACTGGACCTGGCTCGCCACCTTCTCGCGGCTGCTCGCGTTGCGCCCGTCAGAGCCGCCCCCCGTCGTCCTGGGCGCGCTGCCGCCGGCCGAGCATGCCGCCATGCGCGAGCTCTGGCGGCGGCGGGCGGTCGTCCTCGAGGAGCAGCGCGGCATGCTCGCCGCCGGAATGACGCCCTACCGGTGAAGATCCTCGCGCGCCTCTGGCCGGAAGAGCGCATCGCGGCGCTCTTCGTCCTCGGCGTCGCGATCCTGTTCGCGGCGAACGGCTATCCGTTCACCGTTCTGCCGCTGCTCGGCTCCTATCTGGCGTTCCTCGGCGTCATCTCGCTCGTGGTCCTGCCCGGCCGCCTGCTGGCGGACGCCGTGCGCCGCCGCCGCGGCACGCTGCACCCCGGCGCGGGACGCGCCGACCTCGTCGTCTATCTGCGCGCGCTCGCGCCCCTGCTGCTCGTCCTCGTCGCCTACACCAACCTCAAGTGCCGTCTGCTGCTGTTTCACCCGCGTCTCTTCGATCCGATCTTCCGTCGCCTCGACGACCTGCTGCACCGCGGCGGCGGCGACTTCCTCGCCTGGGTGACGGCGTTCCACTCCCCGTCCGCCACCGTCGCCTGCTTCTACCTCTACTACTACGCCTGGGCGGCGCTCGCCCTGCCTCTCGCCGTCGCCGTGGCCCGCCGGCCGGCGGCCGGCACGGCGCTCGCCCGGCGCACCTTCGCGGCGCTCGGCCTGTGCTACATCGCGGGAGTCTTCCTCTACCTCGCCTTGCCCTCCCTGGGACCGGCGCTCGTCGAACCGGGGCGCTACTCCGCGCTCGCCGGCACGGCCGTCTTCACGCTGCAGCAGGAGATGCTCCGGGCGCTGCACTACATCGTGCAGAACCCGCAGGCGCCGGCGATTCCCTTCGCCGGCCTCGCGGCCTTTCCGAGTCTCCATCTCGCCACCAGCGCGCTCGGCCTCTTCGTCGCCTGGCGGAGCTGGCGACCGCTGCTGCTCCTGCTCGTGCCGTGGAACCTGGCGATCGCCGCCAGCGCGGTCTACTACGGCTGGCACTACGTGGTCGACTTCTATCCGGCTCTGTTGCTGTCCTGGGGAGCCTGGGTCGCGGCCGGGCGGTTCAGCGGGGTGCAACCGCGCAGCGGATAGACTTCGCGGGGATGCGGACGGCGCGAGAGGCGGCTCACGACGATCCACCATCGTCGGTCTTTCTTGCCGCGGCCCTGGTTTACGCCGCCGGCTTCTTCTGGCTCGCCGCATTTCGCTTGCCGCCGGGGCCGGCCTCGCCTGGCGGCTATCTCGTTCTCGTCTTCTTCGCTCTCTTCCTCGCCCTCGCCCACGGCGCCCTCACCGCGCTCGCCGCGCGGTTCGTCGCCCGCCTTCCCGGTCTCGCCTCGCGGCCGGCAAGCAGCGATCTCCTGGCCGCCCTCGGTCTGGCGACGCTCTACTCCTGGCTCGGGCTGTCGCTGGGGAAGTTCACCTTCGCCCGCTCTCACCTGCGCGTTGAGGACCTCTGGTTCGTCTTCGGCAGCCTGCGCCAGCTGGGAGCCGAAGGGAGCTCCGAGGAAAGGGCGATTCTGCTCGCGACCCTGCTCGCGCCGGTCGCTCTCACCGCGCTCTTCTACGCCGGGCTGCGCGGCGCGCGGCGCCGCAGCTCCGCGAGCCGGGCGCCGGCGGGCGCGCTCGT
>CAZQTL010000402.1:0-2006 GCA_964595975.1 uncultured Thermoanaerobaculia bacterium
CCCGGGGGAAAATCGGCTGACCGCGTGACGCGCTGCGGCATTGATGGCCCTACAGTGTATGTAGGCAATCGTATTACGTTGATGCCCAAATGACCTCGAAATCCGGCCTGGCGTCGATCTTGGACGGGGGCTCGCGCGTATTTTCTGCGGGTGCCGTCTGCCCGGGGCAGCCAATCGGGGCCCGGCGGCCCCTGGCCTCCCTGGAAAGCGGCGGGTCGAAGCGACCCGGCGCGCCGGACCCTGGGTGCCGCCTGGGACCGCGGGTCGCGGCTCGCCCGACCGGAGCACGCCGGTGAACGGCCGCCGACCATTGGTCGTCCTCGCCTGCGGCGTGCTCGAGCACCTGCTCGGGGGCCGGCTGCCGGCGGCGGTGCCGGTGACCTGGATGGACGTCAACCTGCACAACTCGCCGAAGAAGCTCCTCCTCACGTTGCAGGAGCGGCTCGACGAATTGCCGGAGCCGTCGGTCGTGCTGCTGGGCTACGGGTTGTGCGGCAACGGTCTCGCCGGCGTGAAGTCCGGACGACACACGCTGATCGTGCCGCGCACGCACGACTGCGTCGCGATCTTCCTGGGCTCGCACCAGCGCTACCTGCAGCGCTTCTTCGAGAGCCCGAACACCTACTACCTGACCAAGGGGTGGATCGACGCGAAGGACGAGCCGCTGACCGACTACCGCAACATGATCCGCGAGTACGACGAGGAAACCGCCGACTACGTGATCGAGATGAAGTACCGGCACTACCGCAAGCTCTGCTTCGTCGGCTACTCCCGGGAGGACGTCGAGTCCTGCCGGCCGCGCGTGCAGGAGGTCGCGAAGTTCTTGGGCGAGCGTTTCGGCGTCGAGTACGAGGAGATCGTCGGCAGTCCGGACCTGATCGAGCGCCTGCTGACGATGCCCGAGCGGCTCGAGCGCTCCGACGAGGCGTTCGTCGTCGTCCCGCCCGGCGGCGAGATCGCGATGGAGGATTTCCTGCGCGGCGGCGAGCCGGCGCCGCAGCCGGTCGGGCGGACCGAGAAGGGCGGCTGAGGTCGTCAGCCGAGCTTGCGGCCCAGCCGCGTCTCGAGCTTCGCCAGCTCGTCGGGCTGCATCGAATAGCTGTGGTCGGCGTCGGGGAAGCTGCCGCCGCGCACCTCGGCCGCGTAGGTCTTGAGCGCCTCGACGGCGATCTGCGAGAGGTTGGCGTAGCGCTTGGTGAATTTCGGCTTGAACTGGTCGAAGACGCCGAGCAGGTCGAAGGCCAGCAGCAGCTGCGCGGTACCGTAGGGACCGGCGCCGATGCTGAAGGTGAAGATGTCGACCGCCTCGTGCACCGCGCGTCCGACCGGCGCCGGCACCGCCTCGATTTCGAGTCCGATCGCACCGGCCTCCTGGATCGCCAGCGCGTCGTCGACGATGCGCATCGCGTCGTCGGCGGTCTTGCCCTGCAGCCGGAAACCGCCGTAGCGGTGGACGAAGTGCGGGCACATGCCGACGTGGCTCATGATCGGCACGCCGGCGTCCGCGATCGCGCGGATGATCGGCGTCTTCTCCCGGCCGCCCTGCATCTTCACCGCGTCGACCTGCCCCTCCTTCATGAAGCGCAGCGCGTTGTGGACGGCGAGGTCCTCGTTGGCGTAGCTGCCGTAGGGCATCGCGACCAGCGTGAAGGTGTTCGGCGCGCCGCGACGCACCGCGCGGCAATGCTCGAGCATCAGCTCGACGGTCGCCGGCAGCGTGTTCGGGTGGCCGTAGCTCACCATCGCCAGGCTGTCGCCGATCGCGGCGATGTCGAGTCCGGCGCGCTCGGCCCAGATCGCCGACGGATAGTCGGGGATCGAGGCCATGACCAGCCGCTTGCCGGTCCGCTTGGCGTCCAGCAGGTCGGGGATCGTGAGCTTCTTCTTCTCGTCGGCCATGGCGTCCTCCTACTGGGGAAGCTCCCCGCGCAACGGTGCGGAGCGTCCCGAAGCCGGCGATGTTACCGCAGCGCGCGCCGGTAGACGCGTCGGGCGTTGCCGCCCAG
>CAZQTL010000403.1:0-1992 GCA_964595975.1 uncultured Thermoanaerobaculia bacterium
CGCGCTTCCTCAGCGCGAGGACCCCATGGGATACGGGCCAGACAGGACCCCGAGCGGACTCCGAGAACGGACCAGCGAGCGAGTGAGTGAGTGCTATGGCAACGCGGTGGAGAAGACGCTGCCGCCGGCCGTCCCCGCCCACAGCCGCAGCCCCCCCGACGGACCGCCGACGGCCAGTGCGCGCACGTCACGGTGGGGGAGGCCCTCGGACATCGAGGTCCACGTCGCCCCGCCGTCGCGGCTCTGAAAGACGCCGCGGAAGCTGCCGGCGAAGAGGCGACCGTCGGGCGCCACCGCGACCGCCTCGATGTCTTCGTCGGCGAGGGCCGACATCGCCTTCTTGAATGTCGCGCCGTTGTCGCTGGAGACGAACAGCCCCTTCTCGGTGGCGACGGAGAGCCGCGACGGCGAAGAAGGATCGAGCGCGACTTCACGCAGGTCGACCTCGCCGGGCAGTCCGCTGCCGATCGCCCCCCACTTCGCCCCGCCGTCGTCGGTGCGGAAGAGCGCCTTCTCGACGACGGCGAAGACGACGCCCGGCGCCGCGGAGCGCAGGAGCTCGACGTCCTGATCCGGAGGCAGTCCCTGACCGGCAGGCTTCCAGCTCTTGCCGGCGTCGACCGACTTCCAGACCGCCTGTCCCGGGGTGTCGTTCGACCACGAGCCGGCGTAGAACGTCTTCGGATTCCCCGGATCCTGCGCCAGGCTGCGGAACTCGGCCGAGGAGAGGTTGCCCTTCATCAGGTCGCGCATCGACGGCTCCTTCTTCTCGAACGCGCGGAAGCTCTTGCCGCCGTCGCTCGAGCGCCAGGCGCTCGCACCGTCGAAGGCCCAGATCGCCTCGGGCGAGGGGCGCTCGAAGAGCAGGCCGTCGAGCTCGACCTCGTCGCCGTCGTCCTCGAACGGCTCGGCCTTCTCGTCCCACCTGCCATCGGGGTCGCGGCGGAAGAGGCCGGTTCCGGTCTGCGCGAAGACGACGCCCGATCCCGACGCCGCGTAGAGCTTCTCGACCCAGGTAGCGGCGAGACCGTCGCTCGACGGTTCCCAACTCGCCCCTCCATCGGTGCTGCGATAGACCCCGCCGCCGCCACTCGCCGCGAGCATGCGCTGCGCATCGGCGGGATCGAACGCGACGGCCTGAATCAGGTACCGGCCGCTGTCGCGATCGGCGCGCTGCCACGAGCCGCCGGCGTCGGAGGAGCGGAAGAGGCCCTTCTCGGTCGCCGCCCAGAGGTGACTCGAGCTCCCGGGCTCGAAACGAAGGGTGTAGATGTCGTCGGTGCCGCCGAGCGGCATCGCGAGGGCCGTGAATGTCGCGCCGCGGTCGGTGCTCTTCCACAACTGGTTGAAGCCGCTGACGACGTAGACCGTCGCCGGATTCCCCGGGTCCACGACAATGGCGTGCACCGCCGGCTCGAGACCCTTGCCGACCGGCTTCCAGCTCTTGCCGCCGTCGTCGCTGCGCGACAGGTGCGCGGCATTCTGTTCCTGGCCGCCGTGTCCGCCGGCAAAGATGACGGCGGGGTCCTTGGGATCGACCGCCATGGCGTAGACGTCCTGGTTGGCGACGCGGAAATCGGACCAGCTCTTGCCGCCGTCGCGGCTACGGTAGTGGAGATTCGTCGACGGCACCCAGATGTCGGCCGGCCGCGACGGCGCGAAAGCGATGCGATAGCCGACCGGATGCAGCGTCGAGAGCTGCCCGGAGTAGCTGTCGGTGACCAGCGACCAGCTCGCACCCTGGTCGCGCGAGCGCCAGAGGGCGGGATCGCCGGGACTGTCGACGCCTGCCCAGAGCGTGCCGGCGGTGCCGGGGTCGAGCTCGAGCCACTTCAGGCTGCTCGACGTCTTCGGCCGGCCGGCCCAGGTCCAGGTGCGGCCACCGTCGGTGCTGCGGAAGACACCGCCGTTGGCGCTCGCCGCGTAGGCGACGCCCTTCGCGCGTGCGTCGAACGCGACGTCGACGACCGTGCCGCCGAACGGCCCCTCGGA
>CAZQTL010000404.1:0-1979 GCA_964595975.1 uncultured Thermoanaerobaculia bacterium
TCTTCGCGGCGAGCGTCTTGGCGAGGCCGGGCACGCCTTCGATGAGCACATGTCCGCGGGCGAGCAGGCCGACCAGCAGGCGCTCGACGAGGTAGTCCTGGCCGACGATGACGCGGCGGATCTCGGCTTCGACCTGCTTCAGGGCGAGCGCTTCGCGCTCGATGGCCGGGATCACCGGCGCGGAAGTTCCGGAACTGCCGATCGAATCAGCATTTGCGAGGGTTTCCATGCACACACTCCCGCTGGCCGCGGCTGCAAGGGAAATGCCACCGCGGCTGTGCCAAGATGGCGGCGGAGCTGCACCCTGAAAACGGCCATCAAGTCCCCATCCGCGGAGCCCGGCGCGGCCCCCCGGCGCAAGAAGGCGCTCGGCCAGCACCACCTGCGCGAGGGCAGCCTCTGCCGGCCGCTGATCGAGTTCCTTTTCGCCGGACTTCCGCCCGTGGCGATCCAAGTTCCTCTCGTCGTCGAAATCGGTCCAGGAGGGGGCGTTCTCACCGCAGAACTGCTCCGGGCCGGCGCCGACGTCCTCGCGCTCGAGCTGGATCCGGAGTGGGCCGATGCCTTGCGCTCTCGACTCCCCAGCGAAAGGCTCTCGGTGAAGGTGGGCGACGTTCTCCAGTTCGACTGGTCGTCCGTGCCCCCTGGGACGCTGGTCTGCGGGAATCTCCCCTACCAGGTCGGGACGGCGATCGTGGACCGCGTGCTGCACGCCTACCCGCGGGTGGTACGGGCGTCGTTCCTGCTGCAGCGCGAGGTGGTGGACCGCCTGACCGCCGGGCGCGGCGATGCGCAGTACGGCTCGCTGTCGCTGCTCACCCAGGCGAGGGCGAGCGCGGCGCGGCTGGGGATCGTCCGTCCGGGCTCCTTCGTTCCGCCGCCCAAGGTCGACAGCGCCTTCGTCGGTCTGGCGCTGCACGCCCCGGTGTTGCCTGAAGACCAGATGCCTGCCTTCGAGCACTTCCTGCGCGCGGCATTCAGCCAACGCCGCAAGACGATCACGAACTCCTTTGCCGGGAGCTTCTCGCGCTCCGCGGTCGAAGAGGCCCTGGCAGCCTGCGGTCGCGATCTCAAGACCCGTGCCGAGGCGCTCGCGATGGGAGATTTTCTGCAACTCTTTCGCGCGCTGACCGGGCGCGGCGGGGAGTCTGCCGGCGAGCCCTCGGGTGCTATCCTTCCCGACATCGGAATCCTCGGAAAACCTTGAGCGAACCGCGTCGAGAGATGCCCCGGGTCGAGATCTCCCCCGACAAGGGGCGCGAGATCGTCGGCGTCCTGTTCGCCGCGCTGGCGGTGATCTGCGGCGCGAGCCTCGCGAGCTTCGACCCGGCGGACCCCAGCTTCCTCCGCCAGGTCTCCGGCTCCGCCCGGACCCACAACTGGATCGGTGGCTTCGGCGCCGAGATCGGCGCCGCCGGATTCGGTCTGCTCGGCGTGACCTGCCTGCTCATCCCCCTGCTGCTCGCCGTCGCCGCCTGGCGACGGCTGCGCCCGAAGGTGCGGCCGACCGTGGTCGGCCGCGGTGCCGGCGCCGGGCTTCTGCTGCTTTCCCTGCCGGCGCTCCTGCAGTTGCTCCTGCCGGAGCTCGCGTGGCACAGCGAGACGGTCCAGACCGGCGGCGCGCTGGGCGTGGTGCTGTCGAACGCCCTCGCACAGCGGATGAATTTCGCCGGCGCGCTCGTTCTGCTCCTCGCGCTGTGCATCGTCGGCGTCGCGCTGCTCGTGCAGACGAGCCTCGGCGACCTTCTCAGCCGCTGGCGGCGGCGCCTCGCCGGTGCGCTCGATCAGTGGCGCCTGGCGAGCGCCCGGCGCGCCGAGCGCAAGGAGAAGGAGCGCTCGCGAAATCGGGTGGTTGTCAAGCACCTGCAGCGCGTCGCGGAAGAGAAGCAGGAACGGCTCGACAAGCTCGCCGGTGTCGCGGCGGGGAAGCGGCCCGCCAACGATCCGTTCAGCGTCGCAGTGTAGTGTTGATTGGCGCC
>CAZQTL010000405.1:0-1976 GCA_964595975.1 uncultured Thermoanaerobaculia bacterium
GGGACCGGACTGCCCGCGGCTGCGGCAGCCCCGGCGGGGGGCTTCCCGGGAGCGGCGCAGGGGCTCGCGGCCGGCCGGCAGCGCGCAGCGGGCGGCAAGCCGGAAAAGGGGTGGCAGACGGTCTACCGCCTCGCCGCCGACGGCAAGCTGCAACCGGTGCAGGTGCGCACGGGGCTCTCCGACGGCAAGTTCTCCGAGGTTCTCGAAGGCGAGCTCGCGGCGGGAGAGACGATCGTCGTCGGACTCGCGACCACGAAGGCCGGCGCGGCCGCGGGGGCGAGTCCGCTCGGCCAGGGCGGCCCCGGCGGGCGCAGGTTCTGACCGTGGCGCTCGTCGAGCTCCGGGAGCTGGTCAAGATCTACAGCCTGGGCGAGGTCGAGGTGCGGGCACTCGACGGCGTCAGCCTGGCGATCGAGGCCGGCGAGTTCGTGGCGGTCATGGGTCCCTCGGGCTCCGGCAAGTCGACGCTGATGAACATCGTCGGCTGCCTCGACCGGCCGACTTCGGGGACCTATGTACTCGACGGGATCGACGTCTCCGGGCTGGACAAGAACCAGCGGGCGGAGATCCGCAACGCCAAGATCGGCTTCGTCTTCCAGAACTTCAATCTGCTGGCGCGCACGACGGCCGTGGAGAACGTCGAGCTGCCGCTGCTCTACAGCGACCGGCTGACGACGGCACGCGAACGGCGAGAGCGCGCGATGAGCATGCTCGCCCGCGTCGGGCTCACCGGGCGGGAGGGCCACCGGCCGTCGCAGCTGTCCGGCGGCCAGCAGCAGCGGGTGGCGATTGCCCGCGCCCTGGTGACCGATCCGGCGATTCTGCTCGCCGACGAGCCCACCGGCAATCTCGACTCGCGGGTCTCGGAAGAGATCATGGCGATCCTGCAGCAGCTCAACGAGCAGGGACGGACGATCATCATCATCACCCACGAGCCCGACATCGCGCAGTTCGCCGGGCGTGCCGTGGCTTTCCGCGACGGCCGGATCGTCTCCGATCAGCCGGTGGCCGCGCGCCGCATCGCGCGTCGGCAGGAGAGTGCCGCATGAGCATCGGATGGATGAGGGTCGCCAACATCGTCAAGGTTGGCCTGCAGTCGATCGCGCGCAACAAGTTGCGCTCGGCGCTCACCATGCTGGGGATCGTGATCGGCGTCGCCTGCGTCATCGCCATGGTCGCCGTCGCTTCGGGCGCCTCGACCTCGATCCAGGCGCAGATCGATGCGCTGGGAACGAACTTCCTGATGGTGTTTCCCGGCACGACGACGAGCTCGGGGGCGCGGATGTTCTCCGGCTCGTCGAACCTCACCCCCGAGGACGCGGCGGCGATCCGCGCCGACTGTCCCTCGGTCGCCTACGTTTCGGCGACGTCGCGCAGCTCGGCGCAGGTGGTGGCGGGGGAGCTCAACTGGGCGACGCAGGTTCAGGGCGTCGACGTCGACTTCCCGTTCATCCGCTCGTGGAACGTGGCGGAAGGAGACTTCTTCACCGACGCCGACGTACGGGCGGCGACCAAGGTGGCGGTGCTCGGCAGAACGGTGTCGGACGCCCTCTTCCCTGCGGGCGGGGCGGTCGGCTCGACCATCCGGATCAAGAGCGTGCCCTTCCGCGTCGTCGGCGTGCTCGAGAAGAAGGGCGGCTCGACGATGGGACAGGACCAGGACGACGCGATCATCGCGCCGTATACGACGGTGATGAAGCGCCTCGAAGGGCGGTCGCGCGTCGGCATGATCCTCGTCGCCGCGAGCTCTCCGGACCGGGTGGCCGACGCGCAGGCCGAGATCGACCTGCTCCTGCGCCAGCGCCACCGCATCGGCCCAGGCCAGGACGTCGACTTCATGATCCGCTCGCAGGAAGAGATGGCCTCGACCGCGGCGGCGAGCTCCAAGACGCTGTCGGTGCTGCTGGGCTCGGTGGCGGCGATCTCGCTGCTCGTCGGCGGCATCGGCATCATGAACATCATGCTGGTCTCGGTGA
>CAZQTL010000406.1:0-1950 GCA_964595975.1 uncultured Thermoanaerobaculia bacterium
ATCGCGATCCAGCGGTCCTTGTTGTCGTCCGAGAACAGCTGCAGGGCGACGCGGCTCCCGTCCTCGCTCCAGAGGACCTCGCCCAACTGAACCGATCGCGCCTTCGGGGCCGAAGGGACCGGCGCCGCGGCAGAGGCTGCCGCCGCCGGGGCTGCGCCCGGGCTCGCGGCTGCGGCGGCCTTTGCGGCCTCCGCCGCGCGGCGGAGCTCGAGCAGCGGATCGTCGGCGATTCCCGGCAAGCCGGCGAGGTCGAGCGCGACCTGCGTGTGCCGGACGAGATCGAGCAGCAGCAACGTCGGCGTCTCGGGCGAGCCGGTGCCGACCTTGGGCCGGATGCGCTTCGTCTCGACATAGCCGGACTCGGTGATGAAGACCGGCATGGAGTCCTCCTTGCCGCCCGGCGCTCCCACGGCGTCGGCCTGGGCCTCCGGATGAGGCGTCGCGAGGGCGACGAAGAGCTGGGCACCCGAAGGCGAGAGGTCGGCGCGCAGGATCTCCTTGCCCTCGCCCAGGTAGAACGGCGCCGGAGCGCGGCTCGGGTCGGCGGCGCGGGCGACGCGCTCGGCCTCGCGGATCTCCGCCGAGCGGCGCTCGCGATCGGCCAGGACCGAGAAGAGCCGCAGCTGCTCGGCAACGAGGAAGGCCGAGCGATCCGGCTTCTCGTCGGGGTCCTTGGCGAGCCGGAGATCGGCGAGGGTTGCATCGAGGCCGGTCGCGAGGTCGATCGCGTGAAAGGCGTCGCCGCGCCGGAAGGCGACCCGGTCTCCCGACAGCAGGACCAGCGGGGCGCTCTCCCGTTCTGCGGTGCGCGTCAGCTGGCGGGGTCCACGGCGGCCGTTCTCGCGTACGAAGAGGTCGCCTTCGCGGACGAAAGCCCTGGTTCGGCGATCGCGCGACCAGGCGCCGCCCGGTGCATCGCTGCGCCCGAGATCCGCCGGCGGCACGACCTCGGAACGGCCGCTCGCGACATCGACGCGATGCAGGTCGGCGATCTCGCTGCCGGCCCGTCGCTGATGGAAGTAGATCGACTTGCCGTCGTCCGACCAGTAGGGCTCTTCGGGCGGCGTTCCGACCCAGTCGCGCGCCATGATGCGCTCGATCGTGAGGGGAGCTTCGGCGGCGGTCTGGGCAAGGCCCGGAGTCAGACCGGTGAGGCAGCAGGTAAGTGCTGCAAACAATGAACGTGCGCGCATGTGGCTGGTCTCCTCGGCAGGCCGGCAGCGAATCGTATTCCACTCTTCGTTTTCCATTACGATTCGCCGCGTGGAAAGATCTTTCCCCCAGCCGTCCGGCGAGCCCGTCGATCTCGCCCTGCGCGACGATCTCACCGGCGCCTGGAACCGGCGCTACCTGCGCCGCCTGCTCGACGAGGACTGGTCGGCCCTGGTCGCCGCGCAAGGGACGATCACGCTCCTCGTGCTGGATCTCGACTTCTTCAAGGAGATCAACGACTCGCACGGCCATCTCGCCGGCGACCACGTCCTGCAGAAGGCGGCCGACCAGTTGCGCGCGAGCTTTCGCGCCGAGGACCGGCTGATCCGCTACGGCGGCGACGAGTTCGTCGTCGCCCTGTTCAGTGCCGGCGCCGAGGAGGCGCGCCGGTTGGCCGAGCGCGCACGCAGCGTGCTCGCCACGGTCGAGATCACCGCTGCCGAGGGGGGGCCGACGATCCGACTGCCGCTGTCGTTCAGCATGGGCGTCGCGAGCTTCCCGGCCGACGGCGCCTCCGGCGAGGAGATCCTCGCCGTGGCCGATCGCCGCCTCTACGAAGAGAAGCGGGCGCGCCGGCCTCCGGCAAGCCTCGCCGATCGCGGCCGCCGGCGGCTCCTGCTCGCGTCGGTCCTGGCGGTCGCCGTGCTGGGGTTGGCGGGCGGCATCGAGTGGCGTCGCTGGCGCAGCTCGCCGCCGCCTCCGCCGTCCGGCGACGCGGCCGCGGCTCAGCCGCCGGCC
>CAZQTL010000407.1:0-1932 GCA_964595975.1 uncultured Thermoanaerobaculia bacterium
CGCGGTCGTCGGCCAGGGCGAGCGTCGTCCCTGACGCCGCGGCGGCGCCCGCGACTCCGAGGCCGGTCGCGATCGTGGCGCGCGCCTTCCAGCCGATCGTGCCGTTCGCGTTGCGCGCGAGATCGAAGTGCAGCACGGTCGCGGCCCCGGTGCTCCAGAAGGCGCGATCGCCCGCCGCCGCGAGACCGTAAAGGGGCCGGTCGAAGGTCGGCAGCCGTGCGACCCTCCCGTTCTGCTCATCGAACAGGACCAGCTCCGCCGGATCGATCCCCAGCAGGACCCGCGCCGCGATCCCCGGCAGCGCGACCCAGCGATAACCGGCGCGCGCGGCGATCTCGGTCCGCGTCGCTCGCCAGCGCTGATCCTTCTCGCGATCGAGGCGAACAGCGAAGCCCGACCAGGTTCCGAGCCAGAGCCGGTTGCCGCCGGGGGCGACGGCGAGCGCGTGGAGCTCTGCGGCGACGCCCGTTGCGCGCTCCACGTCGATGCTCTCCAACTCCTCGAGCCCCGGCCAGCTCCAGCGCTTGACCCGGCGATCCGAGGACGCGGACCAGAGCGAGCCCCCGGCGAGGTCGAGGGCGTTGACCAGATAATCGTGGGCCCGCGAGCGGAACTGCACTTCCATCGCCGGCAATCGCCAGACGGCCAGCGTGCGGTCGTCCGAAGCGCTGGCCAGGTGGTCACCCTCGAGCGCCAATGCCGTGACGCCGGCATCGTGGACCCGGCGCGCGGTCGACTCCCCGGTCGTCAGGTCATAGCGGTGGATGGCGCCATCCGAGGAGCCGACGTAAACCGCCGGTTCAGCGCTGCCGGCCGGAGAAGCGGTCGCCGCCCAGCCCTCCGCGCCGCCGAGGACGACCCGCCTCCGCAACGGCGCCGCGCCGTAGTCGATCCGCTCGAGCCGCGCTCGCGAGGCGTCGAGGCAGCCCAGGGCGGAGAGTCCGAGATGAAGGCTGCTGCAACTCCCGACGCCTGTCGCCTCTTCGACCGCACCGGCGAGGCTGCCGCCAGGGCGCCAGAAGCGGAGGCCGCGATCGTGTCCGATGGCGAGCGTCGGGCGATCGGGAAGCCACAGCAGCGATTCGACCCTGCCGGCGCGCGGCAGACGCGCGACCTCGCGCCCGTCCGCCAGCGCGAGGATCCGGACCTCGCCGACAGCGCCGCCCACGGCGAGCCAGGGCAGACCGTCGGACAGTGCCAGAGCGGTGATCTGGTGATCGGGAAAAGGCAACCTCCAGAGGAGCGCCCCGTCGGTGAGGCGATAGAGCGCGAGCGAGCTCTCGCTCTCGGCGACCGCGAGTCGGCGATCCGTGAGCGCGATCCGCCGCCGTCCGGTGGCGGTCACGCTGAGCGGCACGCGGAACTGCGACCGCGGCCCCTCGCTCGTGATCGCGGCGACGTCGAGCTCCGTTTCGCCTGCAAGGCTCACATAGCCTCCGCGCGGAGAAACAGCGAGCATCTCGGGTGCGGCGCTCGCCCATGGCTCCAGCCAGCGGCCGCCCCGCTCCCGCTGCCCGGTCTGAGCCGGATCGATCGCCACCAGCCGTTTCGATTTTCGCGCCCACAGCGCGCCATCCGCCGTCGCGCCGAGAACGGCCGTGTCGGACGGCCAGGCGATGCGCGTCGAGCCGCCGCCTTCCTTGGCCAGCAGCGTCCAGGCGCCGGGCGAACCGACCACCCAGGCATTCGCGGTCTCGGCGAGAATCTGCCGACCGTCGGCGGGGGCATCGAGCGGTCCGGAGACCTGCCCCCCGGGCGCCGGCGAATCGGCGGCCTCCGCGCCGGAGCCCGCAGCGGGCGGGTTCGCTGCGCGCGCCAACCGCAGAGCCGCGAAGACCGCGAGGCCGGCGACGGCGACCGCAGCCAGGGCGATGGCAACGCGGATCGCGGTGCGCCCGGATCGCGTCCGGCGACGGCGGCGAGCCGGCGTCG
>CAZQTL010000408.1:0-1912 GCA_964595975.1 uncultured Thermoanaerobaculia bacterium
TGATGGCGATCTCGCTCGAGCGGGCCCGGGAGCTTCTCGGCGCGGAGGGGGCTAAACTCTCCGACGAGGACGTCCAGCGCCTGCGGCACGAGCTCCGCGAGCTCGCCCGGCTGCACATCCGGCTCTACGACCAGGCGCAGCGCAACGAGGTGGGGCAGGCGGAGAGGGGGGTGGCGTGATCCAGGTCCAGGTGATTGAAGAGTCGAGCGTCGAGTGGACATGTGAGTGCGGCGAGAAGATGCTCTTCTCAAGGCCGGCCTCGATCCCGGTGGCGCTTTTGCACCCCGGATTTGAGCCAACAGGTGAGGTCTACACGCACGTCATCCGGCCCTGTCCGGCCTGCAACCGATTCGGCGGTGTGAGCTGGAAGACTCCGGCCGCCGAAATGGTGTCGAAGGCGTCATGACCCTCCGCGGCGTCCACTACTCCCGGGTCTCCGACCCATCGCAGGTCTCCGGCGCGAGCCTTGACCAGCAGGTGGCGCACGGAGTTGAGTGGTTCGGCCGCAAGGGCATCGACCTGGTGCGCTGCTTCCGCGAGGAGGGGGAGAGCGGGCGCTCGGCGAAGCGCTCGACGCTCACCCAGGCGCTGGCGTTCATCGCCGCCGAGAAGAAGGCCGGCAGGAAAATCGACTTCTTCGTGATCCACGACCTGTCGCGGTTCTTCCGCAACCTCGAGGAGCAGTGGGAGCTCAAGAAGAAGCTCGCCGCGCTCGGCACCCGGATCGACTCCGTGCTGATGCCGATCACCGAAGACGCCCACGGCCGCGCGATGCAGAACTTCCTCGGCACCTCGAACCAGTTTCTGGTCGAGCTCAACGCCGAGAAGATCCGCGACTGCATGCTGGCGCGGAAGCGCCAGGGCCGCTGGCCGCACCCGGCGCCGCTCGGCTACCTCAACCGGAAGAGCGAGGACGGCTCCCGCAAGTGGATCGAGCCCGACCCCGCGAAGGCGCCGCTGGTGCGCGCGGCGTTCGAGGCGGTGGCGCGCGGCGAGGGGATCACCGACACGCTCTCCGCCGTCACCCGCCGCGGCCTGCGCTCGAAGCACGGCCTCGAGATCCGCGTGCAGGAGCTGCGGAAGACCCTCGCCAACCCGTTCTACGTTGGCCGGATCCGCTCCAAGAAGTACGGCTTCGAGATCGAAGGCGAACACGAGGGGATCGTCGCCCCGGCGACCTTCGCCGCCGTGCAGGAGCGCCTCGCCGGCCGCGGCGCGACCGCGCCGAAGGTGCAGCTGCGCGACGAGTTTCCGCTGCGCGGGTTCCTCCGCTGCGAGGCCTGCGGCAAGCCCTTGACCGCCGACTGGGCGCGCGGCCGCCACGGCAAGCGCTACGCCTACTATCGCTGCTGGGTGCCCAGCTGCCGCGCCGTGGCGCTCGCCGCCGGCAAGGTCGAGCAGGCGCTGGTCGAAGACCTCGACCGCCGCAAAGTCTCGCCGGCGCGCTTCGACCTCTACGCGGCGCTGCTGCGCGACGAGCTCGCCGAGGAGTCGAAGGCCGAGGCCGCCACCCGCGCCGAGGCCAACCGCCGCCTGCTCGAGCTCCGCCGGCGCCGCGACCGCGTCATCGACGCCTACCTGCACGACGGCGCCCTCGACCGCCCCACCTACGACGAGCAGATGCGCCGCCTGAACGCCGAAATCGAGCAGACCTCTGCCGCGCACTTCCAACCCCTCGGCAAAGGCTCCGCCGCCGACCGCTTCGACCAGGTGCTGGCCTTCGCCAAGCCAATGCTGACAGGCCCCGGCGCCCTCTGGCTCGCCGCCGACGCCCCCGCCCGCCGGCAGATCGTGACCCTGATCTACCCGAAAGGCCTGACCCTCAGCAAAGAGGCACTTCGAACCCCAGAAGTAGCCTTTGCGTTCAACGACTTACGAGGAGAAAACGCGATGGAAGTGAGAATGGTGGAGC
>CAZQTL010000409.1:0-1911 GCA_964595975.1 uncultured Thermoanaerobaculia bacterium
CGCTGGCCCTTGTCGTCGAGCGCGTAGACCTCGTAGCAGCCGCCGTCCTCCTTGACGCGGCGGATCGTCCAGCCTTTCTTCTTCAGCAGGTCCTCGAGCTTCTCGACCGGCTGCCAGGTCGACTTCGGACCCGAATCGCAGGTCGCAAGACCGGTGGCGCCGGCGATCGGCGAGGCGAGGACGGCAGCGGCGACGACGGCGAGCAGGGCGGGGCGCAGCGAGGACGGCATGGGATCTCCGGCGGTCGGGGTCGTGCGGCCGCGAACGCGGGGATCGCGGCGCATCGGATCGGGGGTCGGGTGGCGAGAGCTTACCCTTCTTGGATGCGGGAGATCGCGAACGGTTCCCCGCCGGCCGCCGGTCCAGCGGGGGTGTTTCCGCGATCCGGGGCGTCCGGACGACGTCCGCCGGCGGCGGAGGCTTGACATCGGACGATTCCGCGTCAAGATCGGCCGCATGCGCGCAGCGCCGACGCTCGACGCCTCCCGCCCCGCCCCGGCCTCGGGCCTGCGACGGCGTCTGGTCGCGTCGTTCGCCCTCGCCGCCGGCGGCTGGTCGATGCCGGCGTGGGCCGAGCGCTGGGTCGCGCTGGGCAAGCGCGAGGTCGCGCTCTCCGCCGATCGCGACGAGATCCCGGTCGGGGCGGTTCAGGGACGGCTGCGCGCGATCAAGCTGCGGGTGCGCGACCGCGGCGTCCAGTTCGCGCACATGACGATCGTCTTCGGCACCGGCCACCGCTTCGAGGTGATGCTGCGCGACTTCATCCCCGCCGGCGGCGAGACGCGGGTGATCGACCTGCCGGGCGGCGAGCGTACCGTCGCCCGCGTGCTCCTGCGCTACACGACGCGGCCCGGGTCCACCGAGCGCGCCGAGGTCGTGCTCTGGGGTCTGCAGGACTGACACCCCTTTCGAGGTTTCCGGAGACGCCGCATGTCCGTTCCGACGCCGTTGGTCCGCTTCCTCGCCTGCCTCGCCGCGGGGCTCGCCGCGGGCGCCGCCGCCGCGCAGGGGTATCCGTCGAAACCGATCAAGCTGCTCGTCCCGCTCGCCGCCGGCAGCACCGCCGACATCGTGTCGCGCTACGCGGCCAACGAGCTCGCCAAGACGCTGGGGCAGCCGGTCGTCGTCGAGAACAAGCCGGGCGCCGGCGGCACGATCGCGATGGCCGAGCTGGCGCGGAGCGCTCCGGACGGCCACACGATCGCCTTCGCCTCGCAGGGGACGCTGGTGTTCAACCAGGCGATCTACGCGAAGCCCGGCTACGACTCGATCAAGGACTTCGCGCCGGTCGGCTTCGTCGGCGGGGTGTCGAACGTGATGATCGTCCCGCCGGCGAGCGCGGCGAAGTCGCCCGCGGACGTGGTCGCGGCGGCGAAGGCGAAGCCGGGCGAGCTGACGTTCTCGTCGGGCGGCGCCGGCACCAGCCATCACTTGTCCGGCGTGCTCTTCGGCCAGGTGACCGATACCCGGCTCGTCCACGTTCCGTACAAGGGCGCGCCGCAAGGCGTGCAGGCGGTGATGTCCGGCGAGGTGGCGATGGGCTTCTTCAACACGCCGACCGTCATCAGCCAGATCAAGGGCGGCCTCGTGCGTCCGCTCGGCGTGACCAGCCTCGCGCGCTCGCCGCTGCTGCCCAACGTCCCGACGCTCGACGAACAGGGCGTCAAGGGCTACGAGGTCAACACCTGGTTCGGGTTCATCGCGCCGGCGGGGACGCCGCCGGACGTGGTCGCGAAGCTCAACACCGAGCTCAACCGGCTGTTCGCCTCGCAGGAGGCGAAGGACAAGCTCGGGCCGCAGGGTTTCGATCTGGCCCCGCCGATGACGCCCGCGGCGTTCGCCAAGGTGGTCGCCGACGACCTGGCGAAGTGGGTGCCGATCGTCAAGGCCTCGGGCGCCACCGCGAACTGA
>CAZQTL010000410.1:0-1911 GCA_964595975.1 uncultured Thermoanaerobaculia bacterium
GATGCGAAGCTCTTTCACGCCACGGCCTCGCGGGCGGCCTTCTCGGCGAGCTGGTAATCGCGCGTGAACATGGCTTGCAATCTATCCGGCTCGCACGGCGGATTGCAAGAAAATTCACCTACGCGGGCGGCGGCTCCTCGCCGAAGTCACCCGGCGGCTGTCCACCGTCCTCCGGCGGGGCTCCATCCGTGGGCGGCTCCCAGCCGTACATGCCGGAGACGAGCGCGTCGCGCTGCGCGTCCTCCTGCGACGCCTTCTCGGCCTTCAGCTTCTCGACGAGCGCCCGCGGGTCTTCGACCTTGAAAAACGGGGCGATGTAGTGGACGGCGGTGTCGAGGTCGATCAGGCCGCCTACCATTGCCTGCGAGGCCGCCGTGGTCGCCGTCATCGCATCCTGCGGGGTCGGATCGGACCACTCAGGCCACACCGCCTCCAGCATCGCCCCGCTGTCCTGCTCGGGCAGGGGGCGCGCTTCGAGCAGCGGCTGGCCGTCCGGCCCGGCCGACACCTTCGGCGGCACCTGGACGATCCGGCGGACTATCCCGGGCGGCTCCCCTTCGCGCGCCGGCTGGCCCTTCTGCATCGTCCGCGCCGCCCGGATCATCATCTCCAGCAGCGGCAGGAAGCCGTTCTGCCCGTACTGCTCACGGAGCTTGCCGGCCCTCGCGTGCATGGAGGCGTAGCGCTTCCGGATCTCCGTCGCCGTCCTCGCGTCGCCGGCTTCGGCCGCGTCTTCGAGCACGCACTGGCTCTGCTCCAGCACCCACGAGCGGAGCTGCTGCACCCACTCCATCGCCGTCTTCGGGCCGGAGCCGGCGAGCTCCAGGTAGCTCGCGCTCCCCTTCGGCAGTTTGATCGCGTTGAAGCTGCCCTTCTTCAGCGGCGGGATCTCGCTGTCCTCGACGTTCTCCAGCAGCAGCGTCGGATCGCAGTTGAGGTCGACGCCCTGGAGCCCCTGCGCGAGCAGGTGATCCATGCGGTCGATCATCTCCAGCGTGCCGGTGCAGTCGTGCTCGCCCTCGGGCTCCCCCTGGACCTTCGTGTTCTGGATCCACTTCACCGGGCAGAAGCCGAAGCCGTGCCGGCTCACGACGGGCTCGTTCTCCGGCGCGCTCCAGTCGGGCTCCACATCCGAGCCGTGCTTGTCCTTGGGCGCCCGGACAGCCTCCCAGACCGTGTCCGCCTGCGCGTCGATGATCCGCCGGTACCAGTAGGGCACCGTCTGCCACTTGCCCTTGTCGTCGCGCTCCTCGACCGGGTAGAGCCACCGGATCTCGATCTTCTCCAGATCCAGCCGCGCCCGGCTCTTGAACTTCGGGAAGCAGTAGAAGGGCTCGAAGACCTCCAGCACGGGGAGGCTGTCCACGTAGCTGAACCCGATCGCCACCGACCCGCAGGCACCGCCGTAGTTGCGCGCCTCGGCGAAGACAGACCACAGGCGCGATGCTTCGGCGAGCCCGTTGGCGAACTCCTCTTTCACCTTGTCCCCGCGGCACCGGATCTGCGGGTTCTTCGCCTCCGCGAAGAGGAGGTCGGAGAACTTCTGCACCACAACGCGGAAGAGGTGGTACGGGGCCAGCGGCTTGCGGAAGCGCAGCGGCGTCGACTCGGCGGCGGCGTAGAAGCCGGGGGGAATGGCCGAGGCGGTCGCCATCATCTCCCGCTCGACCGGGGAGACGGCCTCGGCGCCATCCCACTCCACGGTGCGCGCCTCGTACTGGCAGGTGCGGAAGCGGCTCCAGAGGTGGTTGAGCCAGAGCTGCCGCGGGCTCATGCCGAGCGCCCTGATCCTCTCCAGCTCGCGGCTATCGTCGGCGAGCACGCCCGTCGCGGTCGCGGCGGCGATGGCGGTTTGACCGCCGGCTCCTGCTTCACGCATCCAGCTCATGCGGGCAGCCTATCACGCGCCTC
>CAZQTL010000411.1:0-1904 GCA_964595975.1 uncultured Thermoanaerobaculia bacterium
GGCAGCGGCATCGGCGGAGGGTCGCCCGCGGGCGGCGCCGCGAAGGCGCGCGCCGGCGCGGTCGGCGACGCGGTCGCGGCGCGCGAGAACTGCTGCGCGAGCGCTCGCGCGCGCGCGGCGAAGGTCACCGCATCGGGGATGCGGACGTCGCGCTCCTTGGAGAGGGCCCAGCGCAGCAGGTCGATGAGGTCGGGATGCAGCCGTCCGGCGACCGTCTCCGACTCGAACGGATCCTGGTGCAGGATCTGGTAGACCAGCGTCGTCAGGGTGTCGGCGGGGAACGGCTTGCGATGCATCAGCATCTCGTAGAGCACCACGCCGAGCGAGAACAGGTCGCTGCGGCCGTCGAGCTCCATCCCCTGCACCTGCTCGGGCGCCATGTAGGCCGGGCTGCCCACCATCATGCCGGTGCGCGTCAGCTCGGTCGATTCGCCGACCGCCTTGGCGACGCCGAAGTCGCTCACCTTGAGCGTCCCCGTCCGGCGCAGCAGGAGGTTTCCCGGCTTGATGTCGCGGTGGATCACGCCGGCGAGATGCGCAGCGGCGAGCGCGTCGGCGGTCTGCGCGACGATGTCGAGCGCGGCGGTCGTGCCGGGGAAATCGCCGCGCGCCAGGCGCTGCGCCAGCGTCTCGCCCTCGACGAGCTCCATGACGAGGTAGAGCTGGTCGCCCTCTTCGCCGAAGTCGTAGATCGCCACCACGTTCGGATGCTGCAGCCGCGCCGCCACCCGGGCTTCGCGCGCGAACCGTGCCGCGGCCTCCTTCGGGTCGCCGTGACCGGCCGCGTAGGCGAGCGAGATCAGCTTGACGGCGACATCGCGCTCGAGCTGCGGATCGCGCGCGCGATAGACCGCCCCCATCGCCCCGCGACCGATCTCGCCGAGCAGCCGGTAGCGGCCGATGTTCCCGGGTGGGGTCACGCGGCGGATTCTACGGGAGTCCGGCAGGGCCGGGGTTGCGCGGAATTCCGGGGATTCCTGCGCACCCTGCCGGAGGCTCGATTCGCGTAAGATTGAGGCCGAGGTGTCGATGCTCGCCAATCGCATTCCCGACATTCAAGCCGCCCTCGCCGAAGCCGAGCTCGATGGCTGGTTCTTCGCCGTCTTCCAGGCGAACGATCCCATCAGCCTCGACCTGCTCGGACTCGCCGACCGCAGCCTGGTCACCCGGCGCTGCTACTACGTCGTCCCGCGCCAGGGCGAGCCGCGCAAGCTCGTCTCGACGCTCGAGCCCGCCATGCTCGACCACCTGCCGGGCAGCAAGTCGCTCTACACGACCTGGCAGCAGCACCGGCAACAGCTGGAGCACCTGGTGCGCGACTGCGGACGGCTCGCCGCGCAATACAGCCCGCGCAACGAGATCCCCAGCGTCTCGCGCCTCGATGCCGGCACGGCGGAGCTTCTGACCTCGTTCGGCTGCGAGCTCGCCTCGGCGGCCGACCTCGCCCAGCGCTTCGCCGCGGTGTGGACACCCGACCAGCTCGCGGGCCATCGCCGCGCCAACGTGCACCTGCACCGCATCGCCCTCGAGGCGTTCTCGATGGTCTCGGCCCACCTCGGCGCCGATCGCCCCATCGACGAGTATCAGGTTCAGCGTTTCATTCTCGAGGCCTTCGACCAGGCGGGACTGCACACCGAGGCGGACCCGATCATCGGCGTCAACGAGCACAGCGCCGACCCGCACTTCGAACCCACTCCGGAGACGGCCAGTCCGATCCGCCGCGGCGATTTCCTGCTCATCGACCTGTGGGCCAAGGAGAAGACCGCCGGCAGCGTCTACGCCGACATCACCTGGTGCGGCGTCTGTGCCGATGCTCCCACCGACCGCCAGGAGGAGATCTGGCGAATCGTGCGCGATGCGCGTGACGCCGGCATCCGCCTGGTGCAGGAGCGCTGGCCGGCGAC
>CAZQTL010000412.1:0-1903 GCA_964595975.1 uncultured Thermoanaerobaculia bacterium
GCCGCCAGGGCGGTCGCCACCCAGAGCGCGGCGCCGCTCGCCCGCCGCACGAAGACCAGGAAGCGGCCCTCGGGCGGGTCGATCGCCGCCTGCAGCCGCCAGCCCTCGACCTCCTGCTCCCGGATCGAATCAGACGCGCCGCGCGCGCTGTCGTAGGGGACGAACCTCCAACTGACCACTTCTCGGACCTCCTGACCCGATAGTACCGCACTCGGCGGCGCCCGTCAACGGCTTGCGGTCCCGGCTGCGAGCGGGGTAAGATCGTCCCGTAGGAGGCGATCATGGCGACGAAGCGGAACGCACGGGGGCCGGCGGTCCTCATCAAAGAACAGTGGGCGCAGAAGTACGAGGACGCGCGCGCCGAGAACGACAGGTTGCGCGCCGAGAACCGGCGGATCGAGGCCGCGCTAGCGCGCGTGCTGCAGACCCGGCGCGAGATGCGCGAGAGCCTGGGCGCTGAGCTGCGCGCCGCAGTCGAGCGCTACGAGGAGTTCGGCACGCCCGAGAGCGTCGCCGAGCGCCTCGACCAGCTCGACGAGTACCTGGAGCTAGGCTCAATGAAGGAGCTAAAGAAAGTCTTGGAGGAGCGCGACGAGTACGAGGAGTTCGTCGGCGACCTGTCCGAGGCTAAGAGCACGGCGCGCAAGCTCGCTCAGTACGAGGAGCACGGCACCCCCGACGACATCGAGCGCCGCTTCGCGGCCATGCTCGACGCGATGGGCATCGACGAACACGAGTGGAGGAGGCGGTCGTGGAAGTACGGCGACTGACCGGTGGCGGCGAGGGCGGCGAGGGCGGGCGAGAGCGCCCGGCGCGCGTCCACCTGGGTCTCGTGTGCTTGACCAGGCCGAGTTGCCCGGCGCGGATCTCCTACAGGAAGGTCCAGCGCGCGCGGGCGACGCCGGAGAGCCTGCGCCTGGCCTACCGGGCCAACGTCGCCACCCTGCGCCGCGCTCTGGCCTACTGCCGCCGCGACCTGCCCACGCGGCTCTACCGGATGCCGTCGGGGCTCCTGCCCTGGCTCGACGCGCCGCCCGGGGAGCTGCGCGAGTGGGCGGACGCGGCCTTCGCCGAGGTCGCGCCGGAGAGCGCGGTCCCGGGCAGCGGCGCCCGACCAGAGATCAGGCGGCGGAGGTGAGGTTGGTCCAGGTCGTCGCGCCGTCGGTGTTGACGTAGGCGCGGGTGCTGGCGCTGGACCCGTCGGTCCGCATGTAGAGGGAGCCCTTCGCGGCGGACAGCGTCGGGGCGCCGCTGCCGAAGTAGAGGCCCAGGCCCGCCGTCGCGCTGGCGAGGATACCGCAGGCCGCGCTACCGCCCGCGGGGACGGCGACGGCGCTCTGCAACGTCAAGGTGCCGGTGCCCTTCGCGTTGATGGTCAGGCTCTCGTTGGCACCCGACGAGATGGCCTGCAGCGCGACGCCGGAAGCGGCGGCGGCGCCGGTGACGGCGAGGCCGGTGGCCACGCTGCCCGCGGAGGCGTCCACCTTCAGGACCGGGTTCGTCGAGCCGTTGGCGCCGACTGCCAGCGCGTTCCCGCCGCCGGTGATGACGTTCGACACCGATCCGTGGCCGATGTTCACGCCCGTCGCGCCGGTGGTGCCCAGGTTGAGCGCCGCGGCGCTGTCCACCGTCAGCGCGCCGGAGCTGGTGCTCCAGGTGGAGGCCGCGCCGCCCGTCAGGGTGAGCGCGCCGCCGGACGAGGTGACGGCGGCGGCGCCCGCGGCGGCGAGGGACAGGGTCTTCGTCGCGGCGCCCGCCCACGAGAGGTTCCCCGTCGGGAGGGCGGTGGCGCCGGTCATGGCTCCGAAGCTCAGCGCGCCAGCACCAGCGGCGCCCGCCAGGCTCTTCCCGGCGGCCAGCGTGAGGGAGTTGGCGTCGGTCCCGCCAGCGTCGGCGATCGTGG
>CAZQTL010000413.1:0-1890 GCA_964595975.1 uncultured Thermoanaerobaculia bacterium
TACGAGCCTTGCGGGCTCAACCAGATGTACAGCCTGCGCTACGGCACGCCGCCGGTCGTCCGCCGCACGGGCGGTCTCGCCGACACCGTCGAGCAGTGGAATCCGGTCACCCGCACCGGCACCGGATTCTCGTTCGACCACTTCACTCCCGAAGGCCTGCGCTGGGCGCTCGACTTCGCCCTCACCGCCTATCGCGATGTCCCGGCGTGGAAACAGCTCATGCTGAACGGCATGGCGAAGGACTTCTCGTGGGCGCGCCAGGTGCGACCGTACGAGGAGCTCTATCGCCGTCTCCTCGCGGGGTGAGGAGGGAGCGGTGAAGCGCCGGGCCGCCTTGCCGGTCGTCGACGCGAACCCGATCCGACCGTCGCGGATGTCGCGCTGGCGGGCTGCGGTGCTGATCGCGATCCATGTTGCGATCGCGATTCACATCGCCCACTGGCTCCTCGCCGGACGCACGGTGACGCCGGTCGAGCCCTCGGAGGCGATGGCCTGGTCGAAGGCCGGCATCCTCAACGCCGGGCTGATCTTCTTCGCCGGCGCGATCCTGGTCACTGCCCTCTTCGGGCGCTGGTTCTGCGGCTGGGCCTGCCACCTGGTGGCGCTCCAGGACCTCTGCCGCTGGCTGCTGCTGAAGATCGGCATCCGCCCGAAGCCGCTGCGCTCGCGACTCCTCGCCCTGGTGCCCTACCTGGCCTTCGTCTACATGTTCCTGTGGCCGGCGGCCTATCGCCTCTGGCTCGGCGATTCTCTCGGCGTCCGCGGCACCGAATACACGACCTCGGCGCTCTGGGCGACCTTTCCGGGCTGGACGATCGGCACCCTCACGCTGCTCATCTGCGGCTTCGCGACCGTCTACTTCCTCGGCGCCAAGGGCTTCTGCACTTACGCCTGTCCCTACGGCGCGGCCTTCGCCGCCGCCGACAGGATCTCGCCGTTGCGCGTGCGAGTGAACGAGAACTGCGACACGTCCGGCCACTGCACGGCGGTCTGCACCTCGAACGTGCGGGTCCACGAGGAGGTGGCGAAGTTCGGCATGGTCGTCGACAGCGCCTGCATGAAGTGCGGCGACTGCGTCAGCGTCTGCCCGACCGACGCCCTGAGCTTCGGCTTCGGGCGGCTGCCGCTGCTCGCCCCGGTCCGCGCGCCGGCCGCCGCCCCGGGACCCGACCTCGCCAAACGCACCTATCCCCTGACCTGGGGAGAAGAGATCGCCCTCGGGATCTCCTTCCTCCTCGCCTTCCTCGCCTTCCGCGGCCTTTTCGGTGACGTGCCGTTCCTGATGACCCTCGGACTCGCCGGGGTCCTCGCCTTCCTCTCGCTGCTGGCCATGCGCCTGGCGATCCGCCGCGACCTCGCCTTCCGCCATCGGACGCTGAAGCGCGCCGGCCGGCTGTCGCCCGCCGGCTGGGCCTTCGCCGCGGCCTTCACCGGAGTCTTCTTCGCCTGGGCCTACAGCGGCTGGCTCCAGTCCGAGATCTTTCGCGGTCAGCGGGCCTTCGCCGGAACCGCGCGTCTGCGCGCTGCCGGGCTGCAGATCGCCCAGCCGCCGGCGGTACCGACGGCCGACGAGCGCGCCGCCGTCCGCGGTGCCGCGGAGCATTTCGGTCGCGTCGAACGCTGGGGACTGTTCCGCTGGCGGGGCCTCGACTCGGCTCTCGCCTGGAGCTCCTGGCTGGCTGGCGATCTGCCCGGTTTCCGCGCCGCGAGCGCGCGCGCCCTCCTGCGGCAAGACTCCGCCTACGAGATGCTGCTCCTGGCTGCCCGCGACGCCGCCGGGCTGGGCGACCTCGGGGGCCTGACTCTCGCCGGCGAGCGCGCCATCGCGCTCGACCCGGCGCGCTTCGAAGCTTACGCCGGGATCGGAATGCTCCTCGCCCAGAGCGGCTC
>CAZQTL010000414.1:0-1880 GCA_964595975.1 uncultured Thermoanaerobaculia bacterium
GTCTGATGCTGGACGGCCTCGACGAGGACGCGGTCGCCTTCCGCCCGACCTATGACGGCTCCGAAGAGGAGCCGGTGGTGCTGCCGGGGGCCTTCCCCAACCTGCTGGCGAACGGCTCGCAGGGAATCGCGGTCGGCATGGCCACCGCGATCCCGCCGCACAACGCCGCCGAGTTGTGCGACGCCGCCCTCCACCTCATCGAGCATCCCAACGCCAAGAGCCGCAATCTCCTGAAATTCGTGCCGGGGCCGGATCTGCCCACCGGCGGGCTGATCGTCGACTCGCGCGAGACCATCGCGGAGGCCTACACCACCGGACGCGGCGGTTTCCGGGTGCGGGCGCGCTGGACCAAGGAGGACACCGGCCGCGGGACCTATGTCATCGTGGTCACGGAAATCCCGTGGCTGGTGCAGAAGTCGCGCCTGGTGGAGCGGATCGCGGAGCTTCTCAACGACAAGAAGCTGCCGCTGCTGGCCGATGTCCGCGACGAGTCCGCCGAGGACATCCGGCTTGTCCTCGAGCCGCGCTCGCGCACGGTCGATCCCGAACTCCTGATGGAATCGCTGTTCAAGCTCACCGACCTCGAGTCGCGCATTCCGCTCAACATGAACGTGCTGGTGCGCGGCAAGGTCCCGCGGGTGATCGGGCTCGCCGAGGCGCTGCGGGAATGGCTCGACCATCGCCGCGACGTCCTGCTGCGGCGCTCCAACTACCGGCTCGGCCAGATCGCCCACAGGCTCGAAGTGCTGGGCGGCTATCTCGTCGCCTACCTCAATCTCGACCAGGTGATCCGCATCATCCGCCGTGAGGACGAGCCGAAGCCGGTGCTGATCAGCACGTTCTCGCTCACGGAGGTTCAGGCCGACGCCATCCTCAACATGCGGCTGCGCAACCTGCGCAAGCTGGAGGAGATGGAAATCCGCGCCGAGGACAAGGCGCTGCGGGCGGAAGAACGCGAGTTGCGGGCGCTCGTGCGCTCGGAACAGAAGCAGTGGGCGAAGGTCGCCGAGCAGATCAAGGAGGTGCGCACGGCGTTCGGGCCGAAGACCCCGCTGGGCAAACGCCGCACCGGCTTTGCGCAGGCGCCCGCCCATGACGAGGCGGCAATCGAAGAAGCCATGGCGGTGCGCGAGCCGATCACCGTCGTCGTCTCCGACAAGGGCTGGATCCGGGCGCTGAAAGGCACCGTGACCGATTTTTCCGGCGTCGCCTTCAAGGCGGACGACCGGCTCAAATTCGCCTTCCCGGCCGAGACCACGTCGAGAATTCTGGTGCTCGCCACCAATGGCCGCTTCTACACCATCGATGCCGGAAAGCTGCCCGGCGGGCGCGGCCACGGCGAGCCGGTCCGGCTGTTCTTCGATATCGAGCAGGATGCCGACCTGGTGGCGGCGTTCCCCTACGCCGGCGGACGCAAGTTCCTGGTCGCGAGCCGATCCGGGCGCGGCTTCGTCGTGCCCGAGGACGAATGCCTCGCCAATACGCGCAAGGGCAAGCAGGTCCTGAACGTGAGCCCGCCCGACGAGGCGCGGGCGCTGACCGCGGTCGACGGCGATTTCGTCGCGATCATCGGCGAGAACCGCAAGCTGGTGATCTTCGCGCTCGACCAGGTGCCCGAGATGGGCCGCGGGCGCGGGGTGCGGCTGCAGCGCTACAAGGACGGCGGGCTGTCCGACGTCACCACCTTCAACGGCGCCGACGGCTTATCCTGGACGGACGCCGCCGGGCGCGTGTTCACGCTGGCGCTGAAGGACCTCGCCGACTGGCGCGGCAATCGCGCCGACGCCGGCCGCCTGGCGCCGAAAGGCTTTCCGCGGACGAACCAGTTCGGCCCGCGCGGCGGGGTCGGCAACGGCGCGAAGACCGGCCCGGAACAGGAA
>CAZQTL010000415.1:0-1863 GCA_964595975.1 uncultured Thermoanaerobaculia bacterium
AGAAGCGGATCGTCTCCGGCGTCTTGTAGTTGGCGCGCAGCACCGTGGTGTTGCGCCCGGTACCACCGGATCCAATGTAGGCGCGCTCGAGGACGGCCACCCGCCGAACGCCTTGCTCGCGCGCCAGGTAGTAGGCGGTCGCCAGTCCGTGCCCACCGCCACCGATAATGACGACGTCGTAGCCCGGCGCGAGCGGTTGCTCGTGCAGGTAGACCTTGGCGGAGAGGGAGGGCATGGCGGGCGATCTCAGGCCGGCGATCCGTCGACGGCGGGAAAAGGAATCTCGAGCTCGGCGATCCGCACGCCGCCCGGCGCGGCGACGTCGCGCAACCTCCCGGCCACATGGTCGCGCAGGGGATAGGGCACCAGGAGAAGCACGATCTCCGGCAGCAGGACGAGCTTCGCCGGGCCGCCGGCGAGCGCCCCCTGGACGAACGCCGGGCGACGACGCGGCAGCGGCATCAGCACGAGCTGGCGCAGCGCCGTCATTCCCTCGTCACCCGGCAGATGGCCCGGCAGGCCGAAGACCGTCCAGCCGTCGCTCTGATCCACGGCGAGCGCTCCGGGCTCGACGACGGCGAGGTGCGCCATCGCCCTTCGCAGGAGCTCGTCGGCGCGCGCCGGCGGCGCGAGCAGCAGCAGCTCGTCCGGCGCCACCCGGAGAGCCTGGACGCCCGACGGCACCGCCAGGGCGTCGAGCGCCGGCGCGCTGCCGTGGCACTCGACCACGCAGGCGCGGAAGCGCGCGATCTCAAGCACGCAGCCGCTCCCCTTTGGGGTCGTAGAACGGCGCCCGCGTCACGATCCCCGCGAGCTCGCCGCGCGTGTCGCGGGCGGTGACCGCGAGCGGCGGTGAGCCTTCGGGATGCCGCAGCCAGCCGAGCGCCACTCCTTTGCCGAGGACCGGCGAGAAGCGCGACGAGGTGACGTTGCCGGCGTGCGCGCCGCCGACGAAGAGCTGCGCCCCCTCCTCCGGCGCGCGCGCACCCTCGAAAGCGAGCGGCAGGAGCGAGCGTTCGCGCGGAATACGCGCCAGGCGTTCGAGCGCGGTGCGGCCGACGAAGTCGGGCTTCTCCATCTTCACTGCCCAGGCGGCACCGACCTTGGCCGGCGTGCTGTCGAAGTCGGTGTCGAGACCGACGATGAAGTGCCCCTTCTCGAGCCTGAGGAGCTTGAGCGCGTCCAGGCCGTGCGGCACGATGCCCCATTCCGCGCCGGCGGCGAGCAGGGCGTCCCAGAGCTCCGGGCTCCGCCGCGTCGGGTGATGGAGCTCGATCGACAACTCGCCGACGAAGCCGACGCGGAGCGCCCGGCAGGGCACGCCGGCGACCACGATGTGGCGCACGCCGCCGTAGGGGAGCGCCGCCGCATCCACCGGATCGGCCGTGAGCTTCGCCAGGAGCTCGCGGGTGCGCGGACCGGCGACGTGGATCGCACTCTGCGAGTACGTCTGATTGACGATGTGGACCCGGTGGCCCCAGGCCTCGGCCCACTCGCGCAGCCAGGCCTCGGCGGCGTCTGCCCCCGACGAGGTGAAGGTGACGTAGAAGCCCTCCTCCCCCAGCGCGCAGACCAGGCCGTCGTCGAAGATGTAGCCGGCTTCGTTGAGCAGCAGCGCGTAGCGGCTGCGCCCCGGCGCGAGGTCGGAAACGCGGCAGGGATAGAGCCGCTCGAGAAACTCCAGGGCGTCCGGGCCGGCGATGCGGTACTTGCCGAGCGTCGAGACGTCCATGAGGCTCACGTTCTCGCGCACCGCCCGGTACTCGCGCAGGACGTCGCCGTAGCGCGACGGCCGCTTCCAGGCGCCGGTCCATTCCATCGTGGCGCCGAGCGCGAGATGGCGCGCATGCAGCGCCGTGTGCA
>CAZQTL010000416.1:0-1856 GCA_964595975.1 uncultured Thermoanaerobaculia bacterium
CACCGCGCTCGTGACCGAAGAGCTCGCTCTCGATCAGGTTGGCGGCGATCGCGCCGCAGTTGATGGCGATGTAGGGCCGATGCGCGCGGCGCGACAGGCGATGCACGGTCGAAGCCACGAGCTCCTTGCCGGTGCCGCTCTCGCCGGTGATGAGCACCGTGGCTTCGGTCGGACCGACGCGCGAGACGCGGTCGTAGACCGCCTGCATCGCGGCCGACGCGCCCACCATCGAGCCGAATCGGCCGAGCTCGCGCAGCGTGGAACGCAGGTCGGAGATCTCGCGCCGGTAGGAGCCGGCGCGCGCGATCGTCGTCAGGAGGAGCTTCAGTCGGGCGACATCGACGGGCTTGGTCAGAATGTCGGACGCCCCGGCACGCAACGCCTGGATGGCGGTGTCCAGCGTGCCCTCTCCGGTCACCAGCACGAAGTCGATCTCGCGCTCCGCGCAGGCCTCCGCCAGCTCGAGGCCGTCGCCGTCGGGGAGGTTGAAGTCGACCAGCGCGGCATCGGGTCGCCGGTTCGCGAGGATGGCGCGGGCGCTGGCCAGGTCGGTGGCCACGGCGGTGTCGAAGCCTTCGGCGGTCACCAGCTCGGCGAGCGCAGAGAGCGAATCGGGATCGTCGTCGACCAGGAGGAGCAGGGGCATGGGCTCGATTCTAGTCAGATCGCCGGGCCGGAGTGGCCGCGGGTCGCCCGGCCGGCGCGCGCTCGAAGCCAGGGCCGGCGCGGCCGATCGGTGGAGTGATTGGGTTCTCTGCCGCCGGTGACGGCGCGCGCTCCCTCGTAGACGAAAGCGGCGACCACGGCGCCGAAGACGATCAGCGAAAGCTGTACCAGGCGCATGTACATCGTGGGCAGGTGCAGGACGGAAGCGAGCAGAAGGCCCCCGCCGAGTCCTGCCAGAGCTCCGAAGATCAACCAGGTCGTCAGGCGCATGTCGTCCCCTCTCCGCGAAGCGTCGCCGGTTCCAGGTCGCCGGACGCACTTTGCACTTGCCTTCGCCCTTTCAGCGCAACCTCCGTGCCATGAGGCGAGGGCCCACGGGAGAGGGTTTTCGGCGGACCGGAGAGGGGAACGTCCAGGAAAATTGTGCAAACTGCACGGCAGGCCGAGACCGCCGTCGAATGTACAAAGCGCCGCCCTTCGTGGGTTCTGAGGTTTCGGCGAGAGCGGCCGGCCGAGGCGAGATCTCCTTTCTTTACGGAGAGTTCGGCGCGTGGCATGACGGCTGCACAGCTCCGCCGGCGAAGAAGGACAGGCGCGATGGACTTCCCTTCCTGTCACGGAGGCGATGATGGCGATGCACAATCAGTTGGCGGCTCGGCCGGGAGCGACGGCGCAATGGGGCGCAAGCGATGCCGATTCCGTGCGCACCGGTGCCTTCCTCTTCGTGCTCGAACGCGACAAGGAGCCGGCGATCCTGGCGGCGATCCGGGCCGCTTTCGGAAGCGAGATCTCGCTTTACCCTGGCGCCGTGCGCCGGCGGCTCCGGCCCACCGCCGCACCGGCCTCCTCGCAGGTTCCGGTCGAGAGGCTCACCCGTCGCGAGATCGACGTCCTGCGCCTCCTGGCCCAGGGCAATACCAATCGCCAGGCGGCCGACCTGCTCGGCCTGTCGATCCGCACCGTGGAGAACCACCGCGCGAACCTGCTCGGCAAGCTGGGTGTGGCGAGCCGCGCGGAGATCGTCAGCTACGCGGCGGAGCACGATCTGCTCTAGCGCGGGCTCCCGGAGAGGCGGAGGTCGCGCTGGCGCCGCAGCTTCGCGCCCAGCCATTGGCCGCCGAAGAAGGCGGCAACAAACAGCGGCAGGGTCGCCCAGCGGAAGCCGAGGCCGGAGGCGAAGCGGAGCCCGA
>CAZQTL010000417.1:0-1841 GCA_964595975.1 uncultured Thermoanaerobaculia bacterium
GCCGGTTGGCGATCGGCGCGTAGATGTCGAGCGTCTCGCGCGCGATCCGCTTGCGATGCGTCGGCGCCATCGCGTCGAGCGTGCGCATGTTGTGCAGGCGGTCGGCGAGCTTGATCAGGATGACGCGGACGTCGCGTGCCATCGCGAGGAGCATCTTGCGGAAGCTCTCCGCCTGCGCCTCCTCGCGGGTGTCGAAGGCGATCTGGTCGAGCTTGGAGACGCCGTCGACCAGCTCGGCGACCGGGCGGCCGAACCGGCCTTCGATCTCGGTCTTGGTGACCGAGGTGTCCTCCATCACGTCGTGGAGGAGCGCGGCGGCGAGCCCCTGCGCGTCGAGCCGCCACTGCGACAGGATGCTCGCGACCGCCAGCGGGTGGGTGATGTACGGCTCGCCGGACTTGCGGAACTGGCCGCGGTGCGCCGACTCCGAGAAGTCGAACGCCCGCTCGACGAGCGTGATGTCGGGGCGGCCGAGGTAGTGGCCGAGATGGCGGGTGAACTCGGCGATCTCGGACATGCCGTGGCGCCGCCCCCCGCAGGGTCAGCCGGCGAGCGTTACCGCCGGGGGCGCCGGCTTGTGGAGCATCTCGATGCCGACCTTGCCCGCCGCGACTTCGCGCAGCGCGATCACGGTCGGCTTGTCCCGGTCGGCGTCGAGCATCGGCGTCGAGCCGGCCGAAATCTGGCGCGCGCGGTTGGTCGCCGCGAGCGTGAGCTCGAAGCGGTTGGGAATGCGTTCCAGGCAGTCTTCGATGGTGATCCGGGCCATGGGTTACCTCGGCGGTGTCTCGATCAATTCGGAATAGACGCGCGCGTGGCGGACGACCTGCCGCGACGTCGCCAGGCGCGATGCGCGCACGATGACGGACAGGTCGTCGACGGCCCGCGCAAAGTCCTGATTCATAATAACATAATCGAACTCGGTCGCATGGCGCATCTCCTCGCGCGCCGCCTTGAGCCGGGCTTCGATCACCTCGGGGCGGTCCTGCCCGCGTTTTTCCAGCCGCTCGCGCAAGAGCCCGATCGACGGCGGCAGGATGAAGATCGAGATCGAGCCGGGGACGAGCCGGCGGACCTGCGCGGCACCCTGCCAGTCGATCTCGAGGAGCACGTCGCGCCCCTGCTGGACCTCTTCGCGCAGCCAGGACGCCGACGTGCCGTACCAGTTGCCGTGCACGTGCGCGTGCTCGAGGAACTCGCCGGCCTCCTTGAGCGCCATGAAACGGGGCACGTCGACGAAGTGGTAGTGGACGCCGTTCTCCTCGCCGGGGCGCGGCGCGCGCGTCGTGTAGGACACCGAGAGCCGGATGCCGGGCTCCCGCTCGAGCAGCGCGTTGACGAGGCTGGTCTTGCCGCCGCCGGAAGGGGCGGCGATGACGAACAGGCAGCCCGAGGCGCCGGGGCTGGGGGTGGTGATCGACATGGCGGACGGACGGCGCGGGGCCGGCGGGTCACTCGAGGTTCTGAACCTGCTCCCGCATCTGCTCGATCAGCACCTTGAGCTCGAGCGCGGCGCGAGACACCTCGGCGTCGGCGGACTTGGATCCGAGCGTGTTCGCCTCGCGATGGAGTTCCTGCGCGAGGAAGTCGAGGCGCTTGCCGACCGTGCCGCCGGCCGAGAGGACCCGGCGCACCTCGGCGACATGCGTGGTCAGCCGCGACAGCTCCTCGTCGACGTCGATCTTGGCGAGGTAGAGCGCGAGTTCCTGCTGGATCCGGTCCTGGTCCGGGTCGAGGCCGGCTTCGCGCAGTCTCGCGTTCATCTTCTCGGTCCAGGCGGCGTGGACCGCCGGGATCCGGGGGAGCACGCGGGCGACCTGCGCCTCGATGTCGTCGCAGCG
>CAZQTL010000418.1:0-1833 GCA_964595975.1 uncultured Thermoanaerobaculia bacterium
CACGGCGCGACTGGGCGTTCGCCTCCGCCTGGTTGGCGCGCGAGCTCGGTCCCGCTTCCGAATGACCTCCCGCCGCCGGCTTCTTGGCTGCTGTTAGACTCCGGAAAATCGAGGAGAGCCTGTGCAGTGCGGCCGGCCTTGGCGCCAGCCGCCGCGGCGCCTGGGTCGAGGCGGAGACGATGAGCGCAGACGAGCAGGCAGCGGGCCAGCAGCCGGGCGGCGGAGGACGTGACTTCGAGGCGCGGCTGCGCAGTGTCGCGCACGACATCAACGGTGCCCTCAACACGCTGGCGCTCAACCTCGAGTTGCTCGATCGGGCGACGGCCGCCGCGCGAGACGCGGGGGAGGAAGAGTCGCCGGAGGCCGCGCGCGAGCGCTGCCTCGCCAGCCTCCGTCGCGCGACGGACCAGATTCAGCGGATCGTGAGTCAGCAGCTCCTGCCGCTCGTCGGCGGAAGCGCCGAGCGGCCGCCCGGCGCGCTCTGACCGCCGGCGGCCCCGAAAGGTCCGGGATCAGGCTCCCGGCGGGTTCCGACAAACGCGGTTCAGCAGGGCGACGAGCTCCTCGACATCGACCGGTTTGACCAGGTGGTGGTCGAAGCCCGCCGCACGCGAGCGACTGCGATCCTCCTCCTGTCCCCAACCGGTGAGCGCCACGAGGCAAAGTGACGGTGTGCCTCCGGCGCTCCGGATGCGTTGGGCGGCCTCGTAGCCGTTGAGCGTCGGCAGCCCGATGTCGAGCAGCACGACGTCCGGCGACTCCCGCAGCGCCATCTCCACGGCCACCAGGCCGTCGAAGGCGACCAGCGCGCGGTGTCCTTCGAGTCGCAGGAGCATGGCGAGGGACTCGGCCGAGTCGACATTGTCGTCGACGACCAGGATGCGCAGCGGCAGGCGCTCGCGGGGCTCCGGCGCGGGCGTTGCGGCCGGGGCAGTAACCGCGCTGGCGGTGCCAGGCTCCGCCGCGACGGGCAACGTCGCGTCCGCCGCTGCCAGCAGCGGAAAATGGACGACGAATTCGCTCCCCTTGCCGAGCCCCTCGCTGCGCGCCTCGACGCGCCCGCCGTGCATCTCCACCAGCTGCTTGACCAGGTTCAGCCCGATGCCGAGACCGCCCTGGGTGCGGTCGAGACCGGAATCCACCTGGGTGAACATGTCGAACAGGCGGGGGAGGTGATCGGCGGCGATGCCGATGCCGGTGTCGCGGATCGTGACGATGGCATGAGAGTCCTCGATCCCGACCGAGACCCGGATGCTGCCGCCTCGCGGCGAAAACTTGCACGCGTTGCTGAGGATGTTCGAGATCGCCTGGGTGATGCGGACGCCGTCGCCTTCCACCAGCAGGGGCTGATCCGGGATCTCGACCTCGAGCGCCTGTTCGGCTTCGTCGCAGAGCGGGCGGCTGGCTTCGATGGCTTGCTCGAGCGCCTGACGGAGGTCCATGCGGGACCGCTGCAGAGCGAGCTTGCCCCGGCTGATCCGGGCGACGTCGAGAAGGTCTTCGACGAGGCGCACCAGGTGGCGCATCTGCCGTTCGATGGCGCCCATGGCGATCGCCGACAACTCCGGCTCCTGCTCCGCGCGCCGCAGCACCGCGACCGAGCTGCGGATCGCCGCCAGGGGGTTGCGCAGCTCGTGGGCGAGGATCGCCAGGAACTCGTTCTTGCGCCGGTCAGCCTCGGAGAGCTGGGAGGCGAGCTCGAGCAGCGCCTGCGAGGCGGCGCGCTCCTCGGTCACGTCGCGGAAGACGAGGACGACGCCCGAGACGGTGCCGGCGGCGTCGCGGATCGGCGCGGCGCTGTCGTCGATCGGCACGCGGCGGTCGTCCCTGGCG
>CAZQTL010000419.1:0-1826 GCA_964595975.1 uncultured Thermoanaerobaculia bacterium
TGGCCTCGAGCGCGGCGATGTAGCTGCGCAGGTCGTCGATCGGGCGGACTTCGCTACGGGCGTTCATGATGCGGTGACTCTCCGTGGGGGTTGAAGTTCTGAAATGGGCTCAGCTGACCTTCTTGCCGGTCAGCATCGCCGAGAGGATGTAGTCCATCGCCGAGCCGGCGGTGCCGGAGACGGCGCCCTGGCTGCGCTGGCTCCAGACGGTCTCGGGCCGCGCCTGGAGGATGAAGATGTTTCCGCCCGCAGGCAGGTCCTTGTCGACGGCCCACTCGATGTCCATCGCGCGGCCATAGTGCTTCTCGATCTTCTTGCCCATCCAGGCGAGTTCGGTGATCTCGTCGTCGATCAGCGACTGCACCCGCTGGCGCTCGAACGGCACCTCGATCATCCGCGTTGCCTGGGCTTTGGAGTCCAGCGTCACGCAGTGCAGCTTGGCCGAGATGGTGCGATCGATGATGTCGAGCGTGATCTTGTTGACGACGAAGTGGTCCGGCGTCACCTCGCCCGAGACGACGGACTCGCCAAAGCCGAAGTTCGAGTCGATGACGATCACCGAGCGGTCGCCGCTCGCCGGGTGGATGGTGAACATCACGCCGGCGGTGTACGAATTCGCCATCTTCTGCACGCCGACGGCGATCGCGAGGCGCTCGTCGTCGATGAAACCCTGGCGCGCGCGGTAGGCCATTGCGCGCCCGGTGTACAGGCTCGAGATGCACTTGCGCATGTGCTGCAGCACCTCGTCGACGCCGCGGATCCACAGATAGGTGTCCTGCTGGCCGGCGAAGCTCGCGCCTTCCAGATCCTCGGCGGTGGCCGACGAGCGCACCGCGACCGGCGCTGCCGGCACCGCGCAGCGCAGCGACAACCTGCGGTAACACTCGGCGATCTCGTCCTCGAGTTCGGTCGAG
Source organism: uncultured Thermoanaerobaculia bacterium (assembly GCA_964595975.1). Classification (GTDB taxonomy): domain Bacteria; phylum Acidobacteriota; class Thermoanaerobaculia; order Multivoradales; family JAGPDF01; genus JAGPDF01. The sequence continues at coordinate 915 of CAZQTL010000419.1, forward strand.
AAGGGATGCGCCTCGATCAGCGCGCGGATGCGCACGCTCGCCGCCTCGAGCACTTCGAGGTCGCCGCTCGCATCGAGCGCAGCGACCTCGGCGCGGATCTCTCGCGCGATGCCGGCTTCGGCCAGAAAGCGGCGCGTACCCGCCGTCGTCAGCGCAAAGCCCGGCGGCACGCGAACGCCGGCGCCGATCAGCTCGCCCAGCGACGCGCACTTGCCGCCGACGAGCGGCACCGACCCCTTGTCGCAGTCCTCGAACCAGCACAGTGCCGGTTCGCGGGCCGCGACGCGGGCGGCGGCCGCCGGCTCGGTCATCACGCCCATCGCCGCGCTGCCCGAACGAGCTTTCAGCGCGAGATGCTCACCGCGCCGGTCGAGCCGTCGACGCGCAGCATCATCCCGGTCTTGATGATCTTCGTCGCGTGGCCGGTGCCGACGACCGCCGGCATGCCGTACTCGCGGCAGACGATCGCCGCGTGGCTCATCACGCCGCCGACGTCGGTGACGCAGGCGCCGATCTTGGCGAAGGCCGGCGCCCACGACGGCGAGGTGGTCGGCGCGACCAGGATCTCGCCCTCCTGCAGCTCGCCGACCTCGGCCACCGTGCGGCACACCCGCGCCTTGCCCTCGACGATGCCGGGGCTGCCGGCGAAGCCCTTGAGCTCGGTGACCTTGTCGGGGTCGCCGACCTCCTGCACCGAGGCCCAGTCGGCGAGCGACTTGTTGGTCACGCCCCAGAGCACGATCGTGAACGGCTCCTGGATCACCTCGGGCGCGGTGCCGATCGCCGGCGGCGGGCTCCATTCCTGGAACTTCGCCATCACGCCCTTGCGCCATTCGATCTCGGCCGGCCAGGTCGTCGTGCCGCGCGGCGTGACGCCGGTGGCCCAGGCGGTGACGATGTCCCACAGCGCCG
>CAZQTL010000420.1:0-1825 GCA_964595975.1 uncultured Thermoanaerobaculia bacterium
GCACCCTGACGACCGCCCTGGTCGCCATCGCCGTCATCCCCGCCTACCTGACGCTCCGCGGTCGCCGGCGCCAGGCCTCCCCGCCCGAGCCGCCCCCCCGGTCGTAGCAGCGGACGCCGCATGTCCAGCAGCGACGTTCGCCGGAAAGGCCCTGTCGCTGTGGCCGCGGTAGCCGTCGGCTCGACGGCCGCCATCCTTCTCGCGCTGCGTCTGGTTCTCGGTCGATTCGACAGCGCGATCGGTCCGACCGAGGGGGATCCGTTCTTCACTCTCTACCTTCTCGAGTGGGGAGCGGACGCCTGGCGGCATGGCCTCGCCGGCTTCTGGGACGCCCCGTTCTTCTTCCCGGCAAGGTCGGTCATCACTCTGTCCGACCACGGACTGCTGCTCTCGCTGTGCCATCTCGCGCTACGAGCCTTCGGCGCGAGCGAAGCGCTGTCGCACAATCTCCTCCTGGCCGCGAGCTTTCCCCTCACCGCAACCGCGGTCTATCTCCTCCTGCAACGCGCCACTCGGGCGCCGCACTGGGCCGTCGTCCTGCTCGCCTTCGGTGTGACTTTCGCTCCCTGGAGATGGGGGCAGCTGGTTCACCTCTTCATGCTCTGGGCCCCCGGGCCACCGCTGGCGATCTGGGCCTTCGATCGCCTGCTCGCCCGGCCGCGAGCGGGGAGGGCGCTGGTCTTCCTCGGCGCCTACGCGAGCTCCTTGATGGCCGGCTGCTATCTCGCCTACCTGGTGCATTTCTCCCTGTGTGCGCTTGTCGTCGTTCGGCTGCTGCGCCAGCGCGAGAGGAGGCGGCTCCAGCGCCAATGGCGGCTGATGTTGGTCTCGGGCGCGGTTGCGGGAGGTCTGGCCTGGGCCGTCTTCGGGCCTTACGTCCAGGCCCGATCCGAGCTCGAAGAGCGTCGTCGTCCGCAGGAGATACGGGCCTACCAGCCCGCGCTCACGGCCTGGATCGCGCCGTCGCGACTCAACCTCTACGCGGATCGCATGCCGGACTTCGGCAGGCGCGACGAGGGCGAGCTCTTTCCCGGCCTGCTGCTCTCGGTGGCCGGCCTGGCGGGCCTTTGCCTGTGGCGGGTTCGGGCGCGCGGCAGCCGCCCGACCACCCCGCTGGCGCGCGCCCTTCTCGCCGCGGCGGTCTTCTTCGTGCTGCTGACCCATTCGACGTTCTATCTGGCGGTGGCCCGTTTCATTCCGGGTCTCGACGGCATGCGAGTGACGACGCGCGGGCAGCTGTTCATCCTTCTCGGCGTGGCGGTTCTGGGAGGTCGCGCGGCGACCTGGGCCGGTCGCAGCGTCCGGGGGCGGGCGAAGCTCGCCCTGGCGGGGCTCGCCGGCGCTCTGCTCTTCGCTGACGTCGTCGTGCGTCCCTTGCCTGCAGACTCGTTTCATGCCGCGCAGGACGCCCCGCCGCCGGCCGAACACGTGGTCTGGGCCGGCGGGCACGGCGTCCGGGCGGTCGCTCTTCTGCCGCTGTGGGGCGACTGGCGCGAAGCCCACCGGATGCTGCGCTGGCGAACTTCCGGGGTCGCGATCGCCAACGGCTACAGCAGCTTCCTGCCGCCGACGTTCAAGTTCCTGCGGCGGGAATGCCGCACGGCGGACAATCGGCTGTCGCTGCGATGCATCGCAGCGCTGCGCGAGCTCGGCATAACGCACGTCGTCGTCGAGGACGACTGGTATGCGGCGCCGGGGGCCGCCCTTGCTCCTGCGGCTCGCCCTGCATCGCTTGGTCGATGATGCCCATGTTCTTCTCCCGTCAGGTGTTCATGGCCGAGTTGATGATGCCGTTGTTCCACACCGGCGCCCCGCTCGAGCGCCG
>CAZQTL010000421.1:0-1817 GCA_964595975.1 uncultured Thermoanaerobaculia bacterium
GCGCCGCGATAGGCTGCGCGCGCCGTGACTTCCGAGGACGCCGCCCCGCGCCGCTTCAAGCCGCTGCCGATCGCCATCGGCCTGGGCGCCGCCTTGCTGTTCGCTCTCGTCGATTCGCCGCTCCACCACCAGGCGGAGATGGGCTCGCGGCCGGCGATGGCGGCGGCGGTCGCGGCGCTGATGGCGATCTGGTGGCTGACCGAGGCGATTCCGATCTACTGGACGGCCTGCCTGCCGGTCGTCCTCTTCCCGCTGCTCGGGGTGTTCGGAGGGGTCGGCGGCGGCGGGCTCGCGGCCGGCATCGCCGCCTCGGTCTCGCCCTACTTCGACCCCTACATCTTCCTCTTCGCCGGCGGCATGGCGATCGCCGCGGCGATGCAGCAGTGGCACCTGCACCGCCGCATCGCCCTCGGCATCATGCAGCGGATCGGCACCGATCCGCGGCGGCTGCTCGCCGGCGTGCTCGCCGCCACCGCCTTCATCTCGCTGTGGATCACCAACACGGCGACCGCCACCATGATGATGCCGATCGGCGTCGCCCTCATCGCCCAGCTCGAGCTCCGCAGCGGCGCGCGCCTGCGCCACTACGGCATGGCGATCATGCTGGCGATCGCCTACGGCTCGAATCTCGGCGGCATCGGCACCAAGATCGGCACGGCGCCCAACGGCCAGTTCGCCGGCTTCCTCGAGCGCGCCGGCAGGTCGGTCTCGTTCGTCCAGTTCCTGCTCGTCGGGCTGCCGTTCGTGCTCGTGCTGCTGCCGGTGGTGTGGGCGCTGCTATGGAAGCTCGGACGCCGCGACAGTCTGGCCGGCGACGCGCACGAGGTCGTGCAGCGGGAGCTCGCCGCGCTCGGCCAGGTGCAGCGGCCGGAGCGCATCGTCGCCGGCGTCTTCCTCGCCGCGGCGGCCTGCTGGATCGCCAGCAAGCCGATCGTCGACGCCCTCGCCCCCGCGCTGCTGCCGTGGAAGCTCGGCACGGCGCATGTCGAGGGGGGCATCGCGATGGCGGCGGCGCTGCTGCTGCTCGCCTGGCCGCACCGCGGCCGGCAGGTCCTCGAGGTCCGCGCGCTCGGCACCGTGCCGTGGGAGACGCTCCTGCTCCTGGGCGGGGGCTTCGCGATGGCGGCCGGCATCCAGCAGAGCGGCCTGTCGGGGTGGATGGGGGCGCAGCTCTCGGGCATCGCCTCCCTGCCGCCGCTGGCGCAGATCGTCCTCGCGGCCGTCGCCACCGTCGCGCTCTCCGCGGTGGCCTCGAACACCGCGACGATCGCCGTCATGCTGCCGGTGCTGAAGGATGCGGCGGCGCCCGAGATGATGACCAGCGTGTTGTTCGCCGCCACCATCGCCGCCTCCTGCGACTTCGCCCTGCCGGCGGGAACGCCGCCCAACGCGATCGTCTTCGGCAGCGGCTACGTGCGCATTCCGACCATGGCGAAGATCGGCCTGCAGCTCGACCTGGTTGCGGCGCTGGTCGCCGCCCTGTGGTGCTGGGCGGTGGTGCCGATCGTCCTCGGCAGGTGAGCCGGCCGAAGCGCTAGGCGGTGAGGGCGCTCCGGTCGTGCTCGCGCAGCTTGCGCTCGAACTGTCGGCCGAAGACCTTCTTCATCACCGCCAGCTTGGCGCTCTGCCAGAGGTAGCGCTTCGGCGAGAAGGCGCGGCATTCTTCGGGCAGGAGCACGAGCGAGACGTGGATGTTGGGCGCCAGGCCGATCGGCAGCCCCTTCTCCATGCACGCCTCGTAGAGATGGCGGAAGACCGGGATCATGTCCTCGGTCCGCGGCGGCTCGTGATCCTCGAGGTCGGTGCCGACCAGCGGC
>CAZQTL010000422.1:0-1808 GCA_964595975.1 uncultured Thermoanaerobaculia bacterium
CGCGCGGCGGTTCCCCGCCGACCCGCCGGAGTCCCCCGCCGGCGCGCGCTGGGCAGCGAGCCACGCCGCCCTTCTCGCCGAGCTCGGGGCCGATCCGATCGCGCATCCGGGAGACCGCCTGGGCCCCTTCTTCGGCTTCGCCGGCGCGCGTCCGAAGTCCGCGGCCGTTGCCGATCCGCGCCGCGCCGCCCCCGCCGTCACCACCCTGCAGAGCCTCGCCGGCTGTGGCTGGCGCACCTTCCTCGGCAAGTTGCTGCGCCTGGCCGCCCCGCCGGCGGGCGAGGACGAGATTCCCGAGCTTCCAGCCCGCCTGACCGGCACGGTGGTCCACCTCGTGCTCGAACGCATGGCGCCAGCGGTGCTGCGCGAAGTGCGGACCGTCGCCGATGCCGAGCTCCATGACGGGATCGAAGTGCCCTGGCCCGACGACGCCCGGCTCGAGAGCCTGATTGCAACGGCCACCCGCGAGGCGCTCACCGAAGAGGGGCTCGACAGCGATCTCTTCGCCCTGCCGCTCGAGCTCGCCGCGACGGAGGTACTCGCGATCGTGCGCCGCCTCGACTGGACGGGCGGCAGCCGGCGATTGCAGGGGCTCGAAGTCGAGGGAACCGCCGCGCTCCAACTCCCGCTCGGAGCGCGAACCGTCTCGTTTCGCGCCGATCGCGTCGAGCACGCGAGCGAGGCGCTTCTGCTCACCGACTACAAGACCGGCAAGTCCGAGTTCTCGAGCTATGCCAAGGCGGAGACGCGCCGCCGGAAGCTCGAGGAGGCACTGGCCGAAGGCGACTGGCTCCAGCTGCCGGCCTACGCTCGCGCGGATGCCGGGCGGCCGGTAGAAGGACGCCTGCTCTTTCTGAAGAGCGACCTCGAGGACGACCGCCGCGAGGCCCTCTTCGCAGCGCCGGCGGACGGAACCGCCCTCGATCTCCGCGAACGCGCCGTCTGGCAGACCCTGTTCACCGCCTGGGATCGCGGCACCTTTCTGCCGCGGCTGCTCGACAAGAGCCTGGAGGGACCCTACAAGGAGTGCGCCTACTGCGAGGTCCGGGTCGCCTGCCTGCAGGGCGACAGCGGCGCGCGTCTGCGGCTCGAGCGCTGGGTCCGCCGGCGGCTCGAGCGCTTGCCCGTCGCCGCGCCTGCGCAAGCGGCTGCCGCGCCGGCCGGGGCCGCCGGAGAGGACGCCGCCGACGAAGCCGCCTGGCAGCTCTTCCAGCTGCGCGGCCCCCGCCCGCCAGCGGCGGCGCCGGAGGGCGAATGAGCGCCCCACCGGGGACATCCGCGCCGCTCGCCGATCAGCCGGCCCGCGACCTGGCCGTCGCCGAGTTCGCGCGCCCGGTCGTGCTCGAGGCCGGCGCCGGCACCGGGAAGACCCGCGCGCTGGTGGGACGCCTGGCGACGTGGCTGCTGGGGCCCGGCTGGGAGACCGCCGCCGCGGAGCTCGAGGAGCGCCGCAGCCTCGCCGGAGCTCCTGCCGTCGAGGCCGGCGACATCGCCGCGCGCGTCGCCGAAGGGACCGTCGCGATCACCTTCACCGAAGCCGCGGCCGCGGAGATGGCCCGCCGCCTCGGCGAGCTCCTTGCCCAGCTGGCCAGCGGCCTCCCGCCGAAGGACCTCGCGCCGCTGCCCAGCCTGCTCGTCGGCATCGACCTCGTCGGACGCGCCCACCACCTCGCCGCGGTCCTCTCGCGGCTCCGGCTGCAGACGATCCACGGCTTCTGCCATCGTCTGCTCGCCGACCACCCGTTCGAAGCCGGACTCCACCCGACCCTCGCCGTCGATGCCGAGGGGACGGCCGTCGCCGCGACCGC
>CAZQTL010000423.1:0-1806 GCA_964595975.1 uncultured Thermoanaerobaculia bacterium
GATGGCGGCGCACGAGGCGAGCGGCGGCGCGACGCAGGCCGCCGCGCCGCGCCAGGACGGTGCGCCCGTCGAGGCAGCGCTCGAGGTCGGCGGCGAAGTCGCCGGCGTCGCGATAGCGCTCCAGGGGCGACTTGCGCAGGGCCTTCAGGCAGATGGCGTCGAGGTCGCGGCCGGGCGCATCGCCGGCGGGAAGCGCCGCCGAGGGCGGAGTCGGCTCGCGGTTGAGGACCTCCTGTTCGAAGGCGGCCGTGGAACGGGTCGCCGGTTCGAACGGCCGCCGGCCCGCGAGCAGCTCATAGAGGATGACGCCGAGCGCGAACACGTCGGTTGCCGGCGAGATCGGCTCGCCACGGAACTGCTCCGGGCTGGCGTAGGCGGGGGTGAGCGTGCGCGCTTCCGTGCGGGTGACCGCGGCGTCCTCGCCGCCCTCGGGATCGAGGAGCTTCGAGATGCCGAAGTCGAGCAGGCGCGGTCGGCCGTGCCGGTCGATGAGCAGGTGCCGCGGTTTCAGGTCGCGATGGACGACGCCGCGTTCGTGGGCGTAGCGGACAGGCTCGAGGACCGCGACGAAGAGGCGGACGCGCTCGTCGCACGTGAGCCGATGCTCGGTGGCCCAGGTGAGCAGGTCGACGCCGTCGACGTACTCCAGCGCGAGATACCAGATTCCCTCGGGTGAACGCCCGCCGTGGAGAAAGCGGGCGATGCCTGGATGCTCGAGCAGCGAGAGGATCCGCAGCTCCTCGCGAAAGCGGCGGATCGCCTCGGCACCGGCAAACGGCCGGTCGATCACCTTGAGCGCGAGCTGCCGCGAGAAGTCGGCGGTCTCCTCGACGGCCAGGAAGACGCGGCCCATGCCGCCGCTGCCGAGCTCGCGCTCGATGCGGTAGGGACCGATTCTCTCCGGCACGACTGGAGACGGCGCCTCGGCCTCGGTCCACACCTGCCAGGGAGAGCGATCGAGGGGCGAGTCGGGGTCGTCCGCCCGGTCGAGGAGCCGGGCGAGCATCGCGCCGAGCGCCGGGCTCCGGGCTGCCGCCGACTCGACGAACCGGCGCCGCTCGTCGCCGTCGAGCTCGAGGGCGCGCGCGAAGAGCTCCGGGATTTCGTCGTCCGGCTGGGCGCCGCTCACGACGGCCGGCGCTCCCGAAGCTCGGCGTTCAGCCAGGCGCGCGCGAACGCCCAGTCGCGCTTCACCGTCGGCGACGAGATGTCGAGGCAGAGCGCGACCTCCTCGACGTCGAGATCGGCGAAGTAGCGCATTTCGACCACGCGTGCCTGCCGCGGATGCCGTTCCGCCAGCGCCGAAAGAGCCCGGTCGAGGTCGAGCAGCTCGACATCCCGGATCGCCAGCGCATCGAGGGCTTGCGGCGAAACGTCGGGGGCGGTGCGCTTGCGGGCGCGGCGGGCGCGCACGTGGTCGACCAGCACCCGCCGCATCATGCTGGCCGCGAGACCGAAGAAGTGCGTGCGGTCGCGCCAGTCGATGCCCTTCTGGTCGACGAGGCGGAGGAAGGCCTCGTTGACCAGGGCCGTCGTCTGCAGGGTGTGTTCCGGCCGTTCGTGCCGCAGCTGCGAGGCGGCGATGCGCTTGAGCTCGTGGTAGATGCGCTCGAGCAGCCGGTCGCCGGCCGCGGCATCCCCCGATCGCCAGGCCTGCAGCAGGCCGGTGACGTCCGCGGCGTCCGGTGGATCGGGACTCATGCTGCCGGCGATTCTATGCGTCCGGCTCCGGGCCGGTGTGGATCGGTCAAACCACCTGTTCGCGGGTCTTCAGGAAGCGGATCTTCGGCCAGTCCTCCTGCGCCA
>CAZQTL010000424.1:0-1800 GCA_964595975.1 uncultured Thermoanaerobaculia bacterium
AGTGCAGGTTGATGTCGGCCGCCGGCACGACGATCGACTTGCCGCCGCCGGTGGCCCCGCCCTTCAGGCCGAAGGTCGGCCCGAGCGAAGGCTCGCGCAGCGCCAGCGCGACGTTGTCGCCGTTCCTCGCCATGCCCTGCGCCAGGCCGATCGAGATCGTCGTCTTGCCCTCGCCGGCCGAGGTCGGCGTGAGAGCGGTCACCAGGATGACCTTGCCCGGCTTGCGCTTCGCCAGCGCGGCGGCGCGCGCCTCGAGCCGGATCTTCGCCTTGTCGTCGCCGTACGGAATCAGATGCTCCCGCGCGATTCCGAGATCGCGCGCCACTTCACTCACCGGACGTACGCTGCCTGAACCACTCATGGGAGTCTCCTTGACGGCTGGAGTGTATGCCGACTCAGCGCTCCGGAAAAATCGCGCCGGCCACCGCCGAGCGGCTAGAATCGCCCCGCTACGCAGCTGAACCAACGTGGATTCGGGGGGATCCGTGAAGACTCGACTGCGCCGCCTCGCCGCAGCACTGCTTTGTCTCACCGCCACGAGCCTTTGTGCCGCAGAAGACGCGGCGCCGCCCGACGTGTCCAGTAGCGCCGCTGACTCCGTCGAAGCCTGGCGCACCCTCGGCCTGATGCGGGTCCGCGACATGACGCCCTTCGGCATCAACCGGCTCGACATGCTGCCGGCGCACGCCGTCAAGGCGACGCCGGGCACCTGGGCGGCCGAGATCACGATGTCCTACCAGAATACGTGGGCGTTGTCGGAGAACGTCAAGAGCTATCTCGCCGCTCGCGGTCTCGAGCGCGGCGAGATTGGCGAGCGGGAGATCGCCGACATCTTCGCCCTGCCCGGCGACGCCTATCTCGTCGATTGCGAGATCGGCGTCGTCGACCTGACGCTGCACTATCGCGCCAGCGAGCACTTCGGCCTCTACGCAACGGTCCCCTACTTCGTCTTCGGCGACGGCTTCCTCGACGCGACGATCGAGGGCTTCCACAACGGCATCGGCATCTCGAACGCCGGCAGGAACTACGCGCCGCGCAACCGCTTCCTCGCGGTCGTCGATCTCGAGCAGCGGGATTTCCTCCTCCAGGGCGCGCCCGGGAACGAGTTCGGTGACCCGGTCATCGGCGTGCGCTACACCATCGACCCGCGGCCCGAGAAGACGAACATCGTCGTCGAGGCGGCGGCGAAGTTCGTCGTCGACCGGAGCCAGCGCCTGGTCTCCTCGGGCGAGAACGACTACGGCGTGCAGGTCTCCTTTCAGCGCTTCTTCGCCCGCAACGCTCTGTACCTGACCCTCGCCGGGGTCTGGTACGCCGGACCCGACAACGGCCTCACCGCGGATCTCTGGCTGCCGACCCTGATCGCAGGATGGGAGACGCGGCTGTCCCGCCACCTCAACTTCATCGCCCAGGGTTATCTCTCGAAGAGCAACATCCAGGACACCGAGCTCGACGAGCTCTCGGCCGAGAAGATCCAGGCGACGGTGGGGCTGCAGTGGCTCTACAAGGGGAACGTCCTGCGCTTCGGCATCACCGAGAACATCGCCAACTTCGACAACACGCCCGACATCGGGGTCAACCTCTCCGTCGCCCGCATCCTCTTTCGCTGAGCGCCGAGAGACCTGGCAGAGAGCCAGAGAGAGTCCCCGTCTCCAGAGCATGCCGAGCGCCACTCTCCGCCGGTAGATGTCGTACACTGCCGCGGAGACACCAAAAGCAAGACAGCGTTCGGTGAGCCCGCCGACTTCGCCGGCGATCGGCATCCCAGGAGGCAGGCGTCTTGATCGGCACGCGTCTGGC
>CAZQTL010000425.1:0-1788 GCA_964595975.1 uncultured Thermoanaerobaculia bacterium
GCAGACGCTCGTCCTCGGCAAGGTAGACGATCCCCATGCCGCCCTCACCGAGCTTCGCCAGGATCCGATAGTGCGCCAGCTGTGTACCGATCACTGCGAGCAGTCTACCGTTCCGCAGCCACCGATTGGCCTCTGCGCGGCCAGCGATTTGCTTCGCGCGCCGGCCGGCCGTACAATTTGCCCCGCCGCTGGGATCCCGCGACTGCGGGACCGAGACGGGAAGAGAAGCTGCCCAGAGTGGCCCGCCTGCGCCGGGGCCCGATCCCTGATTCGACGAGGGACGGACACCCGAGGAGAGATCGGCGCGCGTCCCCCGGCACCGCGAAACCCTTCCGTCAGCATCTTGCAAGCGGAGGGGTTTTCTGTTTTCGCGGAGGTGCCGGATGGGCAATTCCAGCAAGAAGATCAGTGTGCCGCAGCTGCGCGACGCTCCCGCCCGGGGCGAACGGCTGGTGATGGTCACCGCCTACGACTACCCGCAGGCGAGGAGCGCCGACGCCGCGGGCGTCGACATGGTGCTGGTGGGCGACTCGCTCGCCATGGTCGTCCTCGGCCATGCCGACACCCTGTCGGTGACCATGGACGAGATGCTCCATCACGTCAAGGCGGTGCGCCGTGGACTTCAGCGCGCTCTCCTCATCGCCGACATGCCGTACGGTTCGTTTCACCTCGGGCCGGAGCAGGCGGTCGCCAACGCCCTGCGCTTCGTCAAGGAGGGGGGGGCCTCGGCGGTCAAGATCGAAGGGGCGAGGATCGACGTCATCGAGGCGCTGGTCGCCGCCGAGGTGCCGGTGCAGGCGCACCTCGGGCTGACGCCGCAGTCGATCCACAAGTTCGGCGGCTTCAAGGTCCAGGGGCGGGGTGCCGAGGCGCGCGCGGCGCTGCTCGAGGCGGCCCGGGCGGTCGAGGCGGCGGGCGCCTTCTCGGTCGTCCTCGAGTGCATTCCGACCGAGCTCGGCCGCGAGGTCACCGAGCTCCTCGAGATCCCGACGATCGGCATCGGCGCCGGGCAGTACTGCGACGGCCAGGTGCTCGTCTACCACGACCTGCTGGGCATCGAAGAGCGCATTGCGCCGCGTTTCGTGCGGCGCTACGCCGAGCAGGGCCGCGGCGCCCGGGAGGCGATCGCCGCCTTCGCCGAGGACGTGCGCGAAGGGCGCTTCCCGGCGCCGGAGGAGAGCTTCGAGGATCCGGGCTTCCCTTCGACGGCGGCCGCGCCGCCGCTCGAGCGGCTGTACGGCGGATGAGAACCGTTCGCGCCGCCGTGGACCTCGCCGAAGTCGCCGCCGCCTGGAGGTCGGCCGGCGAACGGGTCGCCTTCGTGCCGACCATGGGAGCGCTGCACGAAGGTCACCTTTCGCTGGTGGCTCTCGCCCGGCAGCGGGCGAACCGCGTGGTTGCGTCGATCTTCGTCAACCCGACGCAGTTCGCGCCGCACGAGGATTTCGCCAGCTATCCGCGGCAGCCCGAACGCGACGCCGAGCTGCTGGCAGGCGCCGGCTGCGATCTCCTCTTCCTGCCGGAGCGCGAGACCATCTACCCGCCGGGCTTCGGCACCTGGATCGAGCCCCGCGGCGCGGCGCTCGGCCTCGAGAGCGAGGTCCGGCCGCACTTCTTCCGCGGCGTCGCGACCGTCGTCGCGCGGCTCCTCCAGCTGGTGCGCCCGGACATCGCGGTTTTCGGCGAGAAGGATGCCCAGCAGCTGGCCGTCGTTCGCCAGCTGGTGCGCGACCTCCTGCTGCCGGTCGAGATCGTCGGCGGGCCGATCGTGCGCGAACCGGACGGCCT
>CAZQTL010000426.1:0-1764 GCA_964595975.1 uncultured Thermoanaerobaculia bacterium
GATGAACTTGCCCTTGACGGAGATGACCTCCGGCACGCCGGGTTCGGGGATCGCGCAGGCGGGCGGGTCGGGAGCCTGCGTGGGGGCGGGAGCCGCCATCGCCAGCGCGGCCCACGGCAACGACAGGCCGGCGAGGATCAGGGCCGTTCGGTTTCGGTTCGGCATGGCATTCCTCCTGGAAAAGGGCGAGCCGCAAGGCCGATGAAGAAGCCGGCAACGCAAGGCCCGTGCCCGCGGCTCGCGCCACAACGCTGGGCCTCTTCGCCGGCAGGGCGAGAACTCACATGGTCGACCGGGGCGCCGCCCGCGGCTGCTTCCGAGCCTCTCGCAGGGTCTCTTGCAGGCGATGCTCCTCGGTCGGGGTCATGATCGTGAAGGGCACTCGGACGACGCTGTGGGCGAACCTCACCTTGAGCCAGTACCGGCCGTACGTGATGCCGGCCGGGACGTGGAAGTAGAGCCGGCCCCAACAGGCGCGAATGGGCTCGAGATCGAACTCGTCGAAGGGCATCAGGGGCCAGCCCAGCTCGGAGAAGAACAAGAAATAGCACCGCTGCCTGGCGCTCTGGGGAAAGTAGTCGATCGAATCGCGCTGTAGGTCGGCCTTCTGCTGCAACCCCTGGGTGCCTCCGGCCCGCTGCTCGTTGACCGTCGCCAGGGGGATGGTCCCGCCATCCGGCGTCTCGAGCGAGATCGCGTCGCGGGTCATGGTGTAGGGGGGCGCGTCGCCGAGCAGCGTCATTCCGACCTCGAGCAGCATCCACTCGCTGCCGATCGATCGATTCGCGGGCTGGTAGCCGAGGACGACGTACCCTTCGTCGTTGTGGGCGGCGCGGACGAACTTGCCGTGTACGGTGAAAGTCTCCGGCTCTGCGGTCGCGGAGGCGTTCACGACGGGCGGCGCTTGACCCCGGGAATGAGCGGGAGCCGCCACCGCCAGCGCGGGCCACGACGCCAGCCCGCCCGCGAGAAGCAGGGCATTTCGGACCTTGTTCTGCATCGAACTCCTCCTGGGAAGGGGCGCAGGCGAAGCGGACCCAGAAGTCGTCAATGCAAGGCCCGTTCCCGGCGAGCGCGGGCGAGTCCGACCTGTCGCGGTGACGGCGCGCGCCGCGCGCCGTCCTCAGGGAGCGACGGCCGACCAGAGTCCGAGGTGGCCGGCGTCGAAGTCGTCGCCGAAGATCAGGCTCGCCTGCAGGCGGGCGAGCCAGGCGAGGTTCACCGAGGTGGTCGTCGGGTGATAGCCGCCGAGGACGACCAGGCGGCCGGACTGCACGGCGAGCCCCTGGGCGTGATTCCAGGCGTCGCCCGAAGGGGGGGAGAAGCTCCGCTTGCCGCTGGCGTTGAACGTATCGTCGAGGTCCCCCGTCGGGGTCAGCACGACGAGAAAACTGTCGCTCGGGTCGGCGCCGGCCGGGTCGTAGTCACCGAGGATCGCGATGCGGTCGGAGGGCGGCGGGAGCGTGACGACATCGACCACGGAGACGATGTCGTTGGTGGCGGTGTAGGCGAAGTCGGCCACGCCGTCGCCGCCGCCGAAGGTGGGGTCGAGGGCGCCGGAAGAGGTGAGCCGGACGACGACCAGCCGCGAGCCCGTCGCCGCGGGCGCGACGCCGGCGAGCACCACCCGGCTGAAACGGTCTACCGCCATGCCGCCGAACGAGAGGGTGCCGACGCCGCCCAGGTCGACGAGCACCGTCTGCCGGCCGTCGCCGCTCCAGTTGCCGTCGTAGGAGCCGTCGACGGTGAAGCGCGCGACGGCGA
>CAZQTL010000427.1:0-1760 GCA_964595975.1 uncultured Thermoanaerobaculia bacterium
TCTCCAGGGTGGCGGCCATGCCGGAGAGGCGGAGCTTGCGCAGGGCGTGGTCGAGCTCGATGAGGTTCACGGGCGGTCTCCTTCTTTCGGGGTGGTGAGGCGGTCGATCTCTTCGCGGTAGAGCGTGAGCTGGCGGATCAAGGGATCGATCTGCGTGAGGGTCGGGGCCGTCACGAGCCGGCGCGCGAGGAATCGCTTCACGAAGCCGTAGCTCGGCGCGCCGAGCTCGAGAGCCGCGGTGCAGGCCGCTTCGGTAGAGGCCGCGCCGTGCTTCTTGGCCAGTGCCAGCACGCCGAGGATGCGGCGCACGCCGGCCTCGCCCTCGTGGCGATGGAGGTGCTGGCACAGGGCGCCGGCGCTCCTCCCCACGCGCTCCGCCCGCGCGAGCAGCGTGAGCGTGGTCGCCGGCGTCCTCGCGGGGCGATCCTCGTCGCGCATCCGCCGGCGCCCGCGCACCTGGCGCACGTGCTCGCGCACGAGCGCTCCCGTGGCGGGGTCGAGGATCCGCACGTGGAGCGCATCCCACTGCACTGCCACCCGGCGGCCGAGCCAGCCCGGGGGCAGGTGGTAGTAGGCGCCCTCGACCTCGACGGCGCCGTCCAGGTGCACGGTCCGCGTGCCGTGGCGGTAGAAGCGAAACGGCTCGGCGGGCAGCGGCCGAAGACTCGGCTTCTCCTCGGCGAACATCGCCGCCACCTGCCGCTTCGTCGTGCCGTGGATGCGCGTGTCGGCCCAGCGCTCCTCCCAGCGGTCCAGGTACGCCTGCGCCTCCTCGGGGCTCTCGAAGCGAAGCCCGCGCAGCGCACGCTGCGCGTGATCGACAGCGCGCTCGGATTTCCCCTTGCGATCGGGATGCCGCGGCCGGCACGGCAGTGCCGTGACACCATAGTGTGCGAGCAGATCGCGGTAGAGCGGGTTCAGCGCCGGGTCGTAGACGTCGGGCGTAATCACGCCTTCCTTCAAGTTGTCCAAGACGACCGTGCAGGTCACGCCGCCCAGCCGGCGGAAGGCCTCCTCGTGCAGCCGCGCCCACACCTCGCTGCTCGAGCGCCAGGCGAGAAGCCGCACCGACTTGCGGCTGTAGCCCAGCGTCAGCACGAAGAGCCGCATGCGGCGGTACTTCCCGCTCTCGGGGTCTCGCACCATCGGCCCGTCGCCGCCGTAGTCGACCTGCGCCTCCTCCCCGGCAGCCGTCTCGATCACGGGATGGGCGTCGGGCAACAGCGTGGCACGCTCGGCACGGACCCGGCGCACGAAGCGCTGGACGCTGGCGTAGCCGGCCATGAACCCGTGGTCGTCGACGAGATCGCGGTAGATCGCGGCGCCGTCGCGGTGGCGCGCCAGCGCCTGCTCGATCGCCTCGCGGTACGGCTCGCACGCGCTCGCCTGCGGGCTGCGCCCCGGCTGCGGCGGCCACGGCGCCGCGGTGCCGGGCCCCGCGCTGGCGGCCGAGTCGGTGGACGTCTGTATGGCCGGATTTGGATCGGCCTCCCGCCGGCCCCAGCCCGGACGGCGCACCTTGATCCCCGCCGCCTTCAAATAGGCGCTCGCCGTCTCCCGGCGAACGCCCGTCGCCTCCTCGATGCGCCGCAGCGGCCACCCCAGCCGCCCCAGTGCCACTACCTGCTGTCGCTTCTGCTCGTTCAAGACGTTGGCCATCCCGGCGGGGAACCACAGGGGCTCCCCCGCCGTCAACGTCCCGAGCGCTACGACCTCGTATGGCCGGTTTTCAGGTGTTCACATATGGCCGGTTTTGGGTG
>CAZQTL010000428.1:0-1750 GCA_964595975.1 uncultured Thermoanaerobaculia bacterium
CCCGACGCCGACATCCTGCTCTGCGGCGTCACCGACGGGTACTCCAACATCCACGGTCCCAACGAGCGCCTGCTCGTCGACGAGCTCGAGCGCTGCACGGTCGCGCTCGCCGAGCTCTTCGGCCGCCTCGGCGAGCGGGCCGGCGCATGAGCGCCGCAGCCGCGCCCGCGGAGACGAGCAAGCCCGGCGGGATGCAGCGCGTGCTCGACGGCATCGAGCGCGCCGGCAACAAGGTGCCGCACCCGGCGATCCTGTTCCTCTGGCTCTGCGTCGGCGTCATCGTCCTGTCCCAGCTGCTGGCGTGGGCGGGCGTGGGCGCCACCTACGAGGTGGTGAAGCCGGATCCGCAGTCGGTGAGCGCCGTCGACGTCGCCGGATCGTCGCTGCCGGCCGAGGTCATGCCGGTCGGCCAGCCCGACGCGAGCACCTACCACGTCGTCACCGAGACGGTGAAGATCCAGGGCCTGCTCACGGTCGACGGGATCCGCTACCTGTTCACGTCGTTCGTCTCGAACTTCATGGGCTTCACGGCGATGGGCATCATCCTCATCGTCATGATCGGCGTCGGCGTCGCCGAGCGGTCCGGTCTCATCGCGGCCCTGATCCGCAAGCTCGTCGCGGTGTCGTCGCCCGCGGCGCTCACCTACATCATCGTCTTCCTCGGCATCATCTCCTCGATCGCCTCGGACGCCGGCTACCTCGTCCTCATCCCGCTCGGTGCCGCCGCGTTCCTCTCGATCGGGCGGCATCCGCTCGCCGGCATGGCGGCTGCCTTCGCCGGCGTCGCGGGCGGGTTCGGCGTCAACATCCTCATCACGCCGACCGACGCCGTGCTGACCGAGATCACCAACGAGTCGATCCACCTCGTCGACCCGGCGAAGTCGATCGGCATCACCGCCAACCTGTGGTTCGGGATCGCCTCGACGATCCTCCTGACGGTGGTGCTCGGCTGGATGACGTCGCGCGTGGAGCGGCGGCTCGGCGCCTACGACCCGTCGGTCGCGCCGGACGCCGACGGCACCCAGATCCAGAAGGCCGACGACGCGCCCGACGTCGACGACGACGCCGAGAAGCGCGGGCTCCGCATGGCCGGCTGGTGGTTCCTCGGCGCGCTCGCGGTGGTGCTGCTCTGCACGATCCCGCCCGGCGCACCGCTGCGCGACCCCGAGACCGGCGGGATCATCGGCACCTCGCCGTTCATGGACAGCCTCATCGTGATCATCTCGCTGCTGTTCCTCGCGGCCGGCATGGGCTACGGGCGCGGCGCCGGCACCATCAAGACCGCCACCGAGGCCATCGACGCGGTCACGAAGTCGTGGGCCGGCCTCGCCGGGCTCCTGCTGCTGTTCCTGCTCATCGCGCAGTTCATCGCGTACTTCAACTACACGAAGATGCCGCAGGTCGCGGCGGTGAAGCTCGGGGACCTCATCGAGAACGTCAACGTGCCGACCGTCGTGCTGCTGCTGGTGGCGATCGTGATCGTCTGGGTGGTCGGCATCATCATGCCGCAGGCCATCGCGAAGTGGGCCCTGCTGGCGCCCATCTTCATCCCGGTGTTCGTGCGCCTCGGGGTCGATCCGGCGGCGGTGCTCGCGGCGTACCGCGTGGGCGACTCCCCGCTCAACATCGTCAACCCGATCATGGCCTACTTCCCGCTGATCGTGGTGTTCGCGGCGCGCTACGACAAGCGCTCGGGCATCGGCACGGTGATCGCGCTGATGATGCCGTACTTCCTCGTGCTCACCGGCGT
>CAZQTL010000429.1:0-1749 GCA_964595975.1 uncultured Thermoanaerobaculia bacterium
CCCGGCGGCCGGCGCCGCGGTCTCGGTGCAACAGGCGTCCGGCGCCGGTCCGTCGCGCTCGGCGAGCGCGCCCAGCGTCCGGAAGCCTTCCCAGGCGATTCCCTGCGGGTCATTGACCCAATGCTTGTCGGACAGCGCGTAGCAGCAGTGCGCCTGCGCTTCGTCGACCAGCGACGCCGGGTCGGCGGTGCCGTAGGCGGCGCGGACCTGGGCGAGCTCGGCGGCGGTGTCGACCTGGAGACCCAGATGGTGGAGCCCCGTGTGCGAGCGCGACGCCGAGATCGCGAAATTCACGCGCGGTTCGTCGATCATCCATTTCGCGTAGTCGGGCTTCTCGACGGTCGGCCCGGCCCCGAACAGCGCCGTGTAGAAGCGGATGCTCGCGGGAAGGTCGGATACGGACAGGTGCACGTGGAATCGCTTCATGACGGGCTCCGGCGGCGTTTGGCGGGGGAGGGGCGGCTGGCGGCGGGCGCGCACGGCACGCCGCAGGCGGCGTTGTCGGCGAGCCGGCCTCGGCCGCGACAGCAGTGGTCGGTGAGGTAACCGAGGAGCGCGTTCATCGTCTCGACGTCCGCGCGGTAGCGGATGCGCCGGCCTTCGCGGGTGTCGCCGACCAAACCGGCGTTGGCGAGCTCCTTCAGATGGAAGGACAGCGTCGGCGCCGGCAGATCGAGCGCGTCCGCCAGTTCGCCCGGCGTCTGTCCGTCCGGGGCGAATTCGACCAGCCTCCGGAAGATCGCGAGGCGGGTCGGTTGGGCGAGCGCGGCCAGTGCGTCCACCGCGTCCGCCGCCGACAGCGGGTCGCGTGCCCGGTAGACGAAGGACGGTGTCGAACTCAAAGTTTCCATGGTTCGATAATAATGGAAATACGGAAGAATGCAAGCCCCGATCGAATGCCCCGATCCGATCGATCCGGACTCCGGCCGGCGTGGGGCCTCAGCCGAGGGACCGGACCGCGAGGCGTACGAGCCCTGCGGCCGCGCCGAGCGCCACCAGCGCGCCGATCACGGCCCAGACGGAGAGCGGCAGATCCGACGGCCGCGGCGCCTCGGGCAGGAGGTCGTCGTCCCTCAGGTTCGAGGGGAACGGTCGCGGCGGCACCGGGACGATTTGGACGTCCTCCGGGTCCTTCGGAACCCGGCCCCGGTATTCGGCCGGGGTCGCGACCGGCCACGAACCGAGCGCCCGCGACGACGGCAGCTGGGGCACGCGCAGATAGACGATCGCTTCCAGATCGCGCGCCAGCACCGCCGGCAGTCGGGCGCCACCGACCGGCGCCGGGGCGCGGGCGAGGCGCAGGAGCTCGGCGCCGATGGTCTCGAAGGCGACGGCGGGGAACAGGCGTGTGCGGTCGGTGGAGAGGTACTCGTAGGCGATGCGCGCGGTGCGCAGCGACCGCTCGGTCGCGAGCGTCCACGGAATCGCCAGCCAGCCGGCGGCGCGCGAGAATGCGCCGGGTTCCTGCGACGCGACCTCGAGTCCGAGCGCGCGCAGCGTGTCGACCGAGATGCCGGCGCAGTTCATCGTCGAATGAACGTAGGGAAGCTGGTGGCGCCAGAACTGCGCGTACACGCGGTTGAACGCGCCCTGCACCAGAGCCGGCGCCTCGTCGCCGGCGAGGACGGCGACCAGCATCGCCGAGGGCCGGTACCACGCCTGACCGCTGTTGAGGTCGGCGAGATACCCGTCGAGCGGCACCGGGGCGGCGAGGATGCCTTTCTCGCTGACGACGTCGAGCGAATAGAA
>CAZQTL010000430.1:0-1714 GCA_964595975.1 uncultured Thermoanaerobaculia bacterium
TCGAGACGGCCATCCGCCAGGCGCGCTTCCAGGCCGCCGAGGAGCCGCACTACCGGGTTCACCTGCCGGTTCTCGAGGAGCGGCTGGCCGCGCTGCGAAAATAATCCCGCCGACCGCGTTCGGTTCGCCGCTCTCGTTCGTTCCCCGGGATGCGGCGGCGAACCACCCGAACGGGTGATTGCGGTCGCTCGCGCGGTGCTGCCAAGATCGTGCGCGGAGATCTTTGCAGATGCTGCGCATCGCGGTTCGCTACGCGAACCAGGCGCTCTTCTTCACGCCGCCGTCGAAGATGGCCACCCTCGGCGCCGCGAAGGAGAACGACTTCGTCGTCCCCTTCCCCGGCATCTCGCGCCGGCACGCGCAGTTCGTCGCGCGTCCGGGCGGCCTGTGGATCTCCGACCTCGGGTCGAAGAACGGCCTGCTGCGCGGCGACCAGCGGCACGCGGAAGTACTCCTGCTCCCCGGAGAGACGCTGCAGATCGGCAAGGCGGTCGTCGGCCTCGAGGAGATCTCCTCGTCGGACGCCGACATCACCCTCGTCCTGCCCCCGCCCAGTGGAAGGAGGCAGCCCGACGCCGCGGCGTCGAGCGACACCGACCCGCTCTTCGAGACCGGCGGCCACGGCACCCCCGGCAGTGCCCTGGCGCTCGTCCGTCGCATCGAAACCTCGTCGCGCCTCGAGCTCGGCAGCGCCACCACCGCCGACCTGATGGAACGGGCGCGCCAGACGCTGGGGGCGGAGCTGCTGCTGGTCTACTCGCCGTCCTCGGCCGGTGTCGAACCGGCGATCGAGGCGATCGCCGGCCCGGTCCACGCCGGCGCGCCGCTCTGCCCGGTGGCCCTGGAATCGATCACCGCCCCCGGCGACGGCCTGCCGATCGTCGCCCTCGCCGAGGGCCACCTGGCGCTCGCCCGACGGCTGCCGCGCAAGCCGCACGACGTCGTCCTGGCAGCGGTCTTGCCTCCTCGCTCCGGCAAGCCCGCCGGATGGAAGCTCGACTTCTTCGACTATCTGGCCGAGAAACTGGTGCCCGCCCACCGCAAACCCGCCGCCCCCTCCGCCTCCGCCCGCCGCGGCGCAGGCGTCGCGAGCGGCGCGGGCGACGCCGATCCGTTGCGCTTCCCGCCGGAGCTCGTACACGGCGGCTCGGTGGCGATGGAGAAGCTCTTCCATCATCTGCGCGCAACGGTGCAGAGCACGATGGACGTCCTGCTCCTCGGCGAGACCGGCACCGGCAAGGAGCTGATCGCCCGGCTCGTCCACGCCTCCGGCTACACCGCGAAGGGCCCGTTCCTCGCCATCAACTGCGCGGCGATCCCGTCCGAGCTCCTCGAAGCCGAGCTCTTCGGCGTCGAGGCCAGAATCGCCACCGGCGTCGATCCCCGCCCCGGCCTCTTCGCCAAGGCCGAAGGCGGCACCCTCTTCCTCGACGAGATCGGCGACATGGCGGAACGCCTGCAGGCCAAGCTCCTGCGCGTCCTCCAGGAGCGCGAAGTCCTCCCCGTCGGCGCGCATCACCCGAAGAAGATCCACGTCCGCGTCATCTCCGCCAGCAACCAGAACCTCGCCGCGAGAGTCGAAGCCGGCACCTTCCGCGCCGACCTCTACTACCGGCTGAGGGGTCTCCAGTTCCACCTCCCGCCGCTGCGCGAGCGAAAAGAGGACCTCCCCGCCCTCGTCCTCGCCTTCGCCCACGAAGCCGCGCAGCGCTAC
>CAZQTL010000431.1:0-1703 GCA_964595975.1 uncultured Thermoanaerobaculia bacterium
AGCTCGGTCGAGATCAGCAGCATGCCGATCGACATGCCGGCCTTGAGCGGGATGGCGTAGGTCGGGAACGGCTTGCCGCGCAGCGAGGCGAAGGCCGACCGCGAGTTGGCGAAAGTGTTGATGCGGATGCCGAACCAGGCGACGCCGTAGCTGCCGGCGATGCCGATCAGGCTGAAGGCGATGATCAGCGCCACCTGGTTGAGGTGGAAGTGGCGCAGCCAGCCGAAGTAGACGACGATGATCGTGGCGATGAACGCCCACAGGATCATGATGAACTTGCCCTGGGTCTGCAGGTAGGTCTTGCACGTCTCGTAGATCAGCTCCGAGATCTCGCGCATCGACTTGTGCACCGGCATGTTCTTCAGCTGGGTGTACATCACCAGTCCGAAGAGCAGGCCCAGGAGGCAGACGAAGAGACCGAACAGCAGCAGCGTCGAGCCGGCGACGCCGAGGAACGAGACGCTTCCCAGGTCGGGGAGCTTCAGTTCCGCCTCGCTGGCGTGGACGGGAGTGGCGCCGAACGCGGCGGCCAGGGCGAGAAGGGCGAGGATCGCTCGCCCAGCGCGCGGGAAACGACTCATCCAGGAATGCATGACTCCTCCGTTCGAGACTGCCCCGGCCCGTTCGCGGGGCGGAGCTTGAATTGACGGGCGGTCTCGGGGCCGAGCCGCGCCAGCTTCAGAAAATCCTTGGGATCGCACTGAAATCAGCCCTGGCCATTCCGGCAGCCGGGGCTTCGAAAGGGCCCGTTCCTGGGCTTCGAACGCCGGAATTCTAGCCGAAAGCGCCGCCAGGCGCCTAGGCGCCGGAAATCGGCGGCCAGGGCCGGGTTTCGGTCCGCAAATGGGGTTAGACTGCGCCAGTTTTTCCGGGGAGGGAGTGCGCTTGGCAGACGCGAGACCGCTCGTGGGCGACGATGGAGAAGAGGCCTCCGGCTTCGTCCGGGAGCTGGGCCTGCTCGATTCGACGATGATCGTCGCCGGGTCGATGATCGGCTCCGGCATCTTCATCGTCTCGGCCGACATCGCCCGCCTCACCGGTTCGGCGGGGGGGCTGCTCGCCACCTGGATCGTCACCGGCCTGCTGACCCTCGCCGCGGCGCTCTCCTACGGCGAGCTCGCGGCGATGATGCCCAAGGCGGGCGGGCAGTACGTCTACCTGCGCGAGGCATTCAACCCGCTGGCCGGCTTCCTCTACGGCTGGACGCTCTTCTTCGTCATCCAGACCGGCACCATCGCCGCCGTCGCCGTCGGCTTCGCCCGCTTCCTGGGCGTTCTCGTGCCGGGGATCGGGCCGACCGAGTGGATCGTCCCGCCGATCGACCTGTCGCCCTCCTACGCCGTCAGCCTCTCGCGGCAACAGCTCGTCGGCATCGTCATGATCGCCGTCCTGACCTACATCAACACCCGCGGCATCCACCTCGGCAAGCTCATCCAGAACAGCTTCACCACCGCCAAGACGGGGGCCCTCGTCGCCCTGATCGCCGTCGGCGTCCTCGTCGGGCGCAACCCCCAGGCGGTGGCGGCCAACTTCACCGCCCTGTGGACGCCGCAGGGACATGCGACGCTCGCCCCCGACTTCGCCTTCCTGCCGTCGATCTCGGTGACCAGCGGCTGGCTCGCCCTCGTCGCCGTCTTCTGCGTCGCCCAGGTCGGCTCGCTGTTCTCCGCCGACGCCTGGAACAACATCACCTTCACCGCCGG
>CAZQTL010000432.1:0-1675 GCA_964595975.1 uncultured Thermoanaerobaculia bacterium
TGCGCGCCAGGCGCAGCACGCCCGCCGGCCATGCGGCCGACAGGATGGCGCAGGCGGCGGCGATGCCGAAGACCCAGGCTGCGGCGGGGAACTCGAGCACCGGGGGCGTCGGACCCGGACCGGACGCGACGATGCCGAAGCCGACGAGTCCGCCGACGCCGCCGCCGACGACGAAGTACAGCAGGCGCGTGGCGAGACTCGGGGGATCTGCCGCCGGAGGAGGTGTGTGCATCAGCCGGGATCCCCGGGTCATCGGACTCGCGGACCCGCGAGCGACGGTCTGCGATCGCGTCGCGCCGGGCTCATTTCGAGCCCTCGACGTACGCCTTGACGCTCAGCACCGCGCCGATGACCAGCAGGGTCACGAGGCTGCCGTAGAGCATCCAGGGATTCGCGCCCGCGGCCTGCGTCGAGACCGGCGCCGCCATGCGGCCGAATCCGACGACGAGCGCGAACCAACCGACCAGCGTGATCAGCACCGGCCAGCCGCGCACCCAGACGTTGTGCGCGCGGACGATGGCGAGCCCGGCGACGAACAGGATCGCGCCGTTCAGGTAGACATGGGGTCCGTAGGTCGGCCCGATGGCCGCGAGGAAGACGTCGACGTTCGCCCACTCGGTCGCGGCGACGGCGATGAGCGTCGGGCCGACGAGGCCGGCGAGACGCTTGGAATCGGGCGCACCCACGGGGGCAGGACGTTCGCGTGGTCTGGGGTCGAGTCAGTGGCGACAGGACGGACGCGCCATCGGGCGTCAGCCGTGCGGCATCCGGCCGCCGGCAGGCGACCAATTCTCCCACGGTACGTCCAGGAACACGACCATCAGGTTCTCGGTGTCGAACCCGTCCGAACGGAGACCGCGCTCGAGATGCGCGAGGATCTCCTTCTTGACCTTGGTGCTCCGTCCGGCGCCCAGCAGGATCTCGACCAGCGCGAAGTCCTCGGTCCGCCGGGTCCTGACGTCGGGAAAGGTCCGGTCGAAATCGAAGTCGCCCGCATCGAGCTCGAGGACCCGGTGGAATCGATCGTTCGGGTGGACGCCGACCGCGCACAGCGCCGCATGCACGGCGGACAGGAGGCGCTTCTTGAACTCGAGGGACTTCGGTCTGACGACGGTGAGGGTGACGATCGGCATGGGGGTCGGTGGGGGAGTCGTTGCGCGGCCTCGGGTGGAAGCCGTCGGGGAAGTCGATGGCGACGGCGAGTCTACTGCGGCCGGCCGGCGCGACATCGCGAGCCGGCCGCCGCCGCCGGTGCGGTGTCAGTCCTCGATGCCGGCCTGGCGCGCCGGCGCTGGTCGGGCCTCGGTCGCGATCGTGTGCAGGCGCTGCGCCAGATCGAGGACCTGCCTCGTCTCGCACTTCAGCGGCCCGAGCGGCACGCCCCACTCCGCGCCCGGCGCGGCGATGGCGTTGCCGGCTCGCACCAGCAGCGCGTCGATCGCCATCCGGCGGCCCAGCGCCGCGTCCCGCGCCGCGGGCGAGGCGAAGGCCACCAGCAGCGAGGTGCTGCCGCGGTAGGGTCCGACGTAGAGCTTGCGGACCGCGGTCCAGGGGACGAACACGTTCACGCGGCGATCGGTGATGCCCTTCGCGTCCAAGGTCACGATCGGCCCGCGACGCAAGCGCCGGCTCAGCCGGAACATCGCCCAGGCGTAGATCGCGGCGCAGGGCAGCG
>CAZQTL010000433.1:0-1673 GCA_964595975.1 uncultured Thermoanaerobaculia bacterium
CATGCCGGCGGCGCTGCTGCTCAACGCCAACTTCGGCGACTACACGGCGAACGTCGTCGGCCTGCGCTTCAAGTTGAAGTTCTAGACCGGCGGCGCTGCCGCAAGTCGCGACGCAGGACGGACCGCCGGCCCTTCGGGGTCGGCGGTCTTTCTGTCTGCGGAAGCTGCGTCAGGCGTCAGGGGACGACCGCGGACCAGGCGGTCGCGTTGCCGCTCGCGAAGCCGTCGGCGAAGAGCGGACCGGGGTCGAAGCGCAGCGCGAGGATGTCGAGGGCCGAGCCGGTGATGTCGGGCGAGGCGCTCTCGATGCCGTTGATGGTGCTGATCGTATAGATGGCCCGATTGCCGCCCGAGGGTTGGCCGGCGAAGAAATACCGGTCTCCCGCCGCATCGAGTGCGGCGCCGGCCGACGAGACCGTCCCGCCGGTCAGCGGATTGCCGCGCAGGCTCACCACTCCGGTCGAGGTGTTGACCGTGCCCAGCTGCGCGTCGCCGTTGGCGAGGCCGAAGAGACCGAAGAGCACCGACTCGCCGGCGTCCCAGGCGAGGGAGCGCACGGAGACGATCGGTCCGCTCAGGTTCGGCGAGGCGATCTCGGCGCCGGTGGTGGTGTTGATGACGTAGAGCGCCTCGGGGTTGGCGCCGAGGAAGCCGGTGAAGAAGAAGCGGTTCCCCGCCGCGTCGAGGGTATGGATGCCGCCCGTGCCCAGGCTGGCGCCGGCGATCGGGCTGCCGAGCAGCGTCACGGCGCCGGTGGCGGTGTTGACCGTGCAGAGCTGGCGGTCGCCGGCGCCGACGCTCACCAGGCAGAAGAGCTTCGACTCGCCGCCGTCCCAGTCCATCATCATGATGCCGTTCTGGGCGTTGGAGAGATTGGGGGACGAGAGCACCGCGCCGTTGATCGTGCTGAGGGAGTAGACCTTGGCGACGCCGCCGTTCGGAGTGCCGGAAAAGAAGAAGCGGTTGCCGCTCTCGTCGATCGTCTCGGTGCCGCCAACGGTGCCGATCGACACCCCCCCGGCCACCGGTCCGAATGGATGCAGATTGCCCGAGGAGTGCACCAGGGCGCCCATCTGCCGGTCGCCGCCGGGGTTGAGCAGGCCGACCAGGCCCTGAGCCTGAAGCCCGCGGCAAGCTAGAGCGAAGACAACGAGGCCCAGGAGCGCCGCGCGATGCAGGGAGATTCGCATGAGTACACCTCCGTCTGGCTTCTCCGAAGGATACGCCTGTCGCCCGGAAGAGTTGCCCCCCGGAGCGTGGAGGCGCTCCGGAAACCTCGACGACCGCCGGACGTACCTTCGGCAACGGGATGCACTACCATGTCGTCCGACGCGAATCCGGCGGGTGGCGGATTCGACGGTCCCGAGGACGCCACCCAGGAGGAGGGACCATGCCGAACGTCCGACGCGCTGTCGTGTCACCGCTTCTGCTCCTGTTGCTCGCCGGCTTTCTCGGCGGGAGTCCGCTGGCGGCGATCAACTATCTCGGCGATCGCGGCGGCAACTGTTTCACGCTCACCGCCGGCGGCACCCACATCCTCACCATGACCAACGGCACGACGGTGGGCTCCACCCTGCTCGTCATCGGCATGGTCAGCGGCGGGGCCGCGGCGACCGGCACGCCGGTGCAGGACAGCCGCGCCAACAGCTGGGTGCTGGCGCACACCTACACCT
>CAZQTL010000434.1:0-1667 GCA_964595975.1 uncultured Thermoanaerobaculia bacterium
CGCTGCGAGAAGTTGACGTTCCCCGGGCAGAGGAAGTTGCGGCACAGCATCTCGAGCGACTCGCAGCGGCTCACCGTCGAGCGGCAGCGGTCCTCGAAGCTGACCATGTGGCGCTCGACCTCCGGGAAGCGATCGAGGCATCGCACGAGGCGATCCGCGAGCCCGGGGATGCAGGCGAGCCGCTGCAAGAGCTCGATGAGCGCCTGCTGGTCGTACTGGCCCTGGACGGGCATGCTCTCGAATTTCACCAACTTTCCAGTATCCATCGGTCCATCTCCGTGTTGTTGGGCAGACAAGTCCCTGAAGGGCCACACGCCCGTCGGGCGGGTGGACCTTGTTCGCTCAGGCGTTAGGGGTTCAACTTAAGTCAACGAAGGTCTCGGGAGGTCGCAGGTCAGCTCGGCGCAGCGCTCGGCACGAGGCCGAGGAGCGCGGCGAGCGGGAGCTCGGGTCCGCGGGTCGCCGTGGAGGGCGAGGCGGTCGGGGCGGTCGCGGAGCCAGCCTCGGGAGGCGGCGCGGCGCGGCGGCCGAGGAGGGCCATGAAGTCGGCGTCGACGGTGCTCGGCGCCGCGGTGGGCGTGGGGACCGCCGCGTCGGCGATCGCCCTGGCGTCGCTCGTCGTCGATGCCGCGGGCGCGGTGGTCGCGGCCTCGCCCACGTCGGGGAGCTCGTGCAGCGACCACGCGAGGAGGAGCACGTGCCTGCCGCCGCTCGCGGTCGTCTCGCGCACGAGCTCGGCCGGGACCTCGAGCTTGTGCTCGCGGCCGCTGTCCTCGACGGCGTGGACCAAGGCGCGGCCGTCGTGGCCGATCACCACGCGGCGCACCCGCGCGAGGAGCGTGGCGCTCACGGCGTCCCCTCCGGCGGCGCGGTGATCATCTTGTAGAGGGCCGCGCCGGCCGCGAACGAGAGGCCGCCCGCCGCCAGCATCGACCGCCCCGAGAGGCTGATCGGCAGGGCGATGCCGGCGACCGTCGGCACGAGGCCGAGCGGGCTCATCACCGGCACGCCCTTGACCGTCGCGTTGCCCAGGGCCTTCTGCGCGAGCGCGCCGGTGACGACGCCGAGCGCCGCGCTGCCGCCGACGATCAGCACCTCGAGGACGCGACCCTGCCGCATCGCCGTGACGATCTTCGTCGCCTCGGAGTCGGTCGTCGCCCGGCGGATCGTCTGGGCGGTGGTGAGGTCGTGCCCCTGGTAGTACTGGGCGACGGCGGCCTTGACCGCGGTGCCGATCGAGCCCTCGGCCTGGGCGAGTACGGATCCTGCTGTTCTCTCCATCTCCTCTTCCTCCCTTTCTACGTGTCCCCGAAGATCGATTTGGCGAGGCCGACGACGACATCCCAGCCGCCCACCGAGCCGCGCGGCTGCGGCCGCCCGCGCATCTGCCCCGCCGAGGCCGCGATCGCCGTCGACTCCTCGAAGCGGACGGCCATGACGCTGCGCGCGAGGAGGTCGACGTCGCCGAGGCTCTTCTGCGTCAGCGCCCGCTGATGCGCGGCCTCGTCGGCGACGAGGCGGGTGTGCGCGACGACCATGAGGCTGACGCTGTCGGCGATCTCCTTGATCTCGCGGAGGCCCTGGAGGTGCGCCTTGCGTACGTCATCGAAGATGAGGCGCAGGACGTCGGCGAAGTCCTTGATCTGCTCGGGCGTCGTCGGGGCCAT
>CAZQTL010000435.1:0-1661 GCA_964595975.1 uncultured Thermoanaerobaculia bacterium
CCGCCGGCCGGACCGCGGATCTCGCTCCTGCCGGCGGCGGGCCCGGACGCGCGGGCGCGAGCCCTGGCGCTCGCCGACCGCCTGGCGGCCTTCGAGCGCGATCGCGCGCGTTTCCTGTCCGCCGCTCCGCAGGCCTCCGCAGCGCCGCAGGCATCGGATGCCTCGCAGGTATCCGATGTCCGGCGCGCGAGCGACCGCCGGCTGCGCGAGCTGGCGCTCTACGACGGCGCGATCGGCCGGGCGCTCGTTCTGGCGCTCGCCGATCGACTGGACGGCGGCGACCGCTACAGCGCACTCGGCCCGCAGCTCCAGGACGACCTGCAGCGACTTGCCGACGAGGCCGCGCTCGACGACCTCCCGGTCGGCGGCCTCGAAGGTACCGGAGCCGTCGTCTGGGGCCTGGTGGCACTGGCTTCGCTTCGCAGCAACGACGCCGCCGCGTTGCTCGCCGCCGCGCGCCGCTTCGGCGCCGTCCTCGGGCGTCAGGGAGCGGCTGCCCCGCCGGTGCTCGACCTGTTCGGCGGCTCGGCCGGCGCCATCCTCGCGCAGCTCGCGCTCGCCGAAGCGACGCAGGAGGCGCTCTGGCGAGATCGCGCGGTCGCCCTCGGCGACGGGCTGATCGCTCTGGGCCAACCCCTCTCCGGCGGCGCCATGGCCTGGTTCGGAAAGCCGGGCGAACCGGCCCTCACCGGCTTCGCCCACGGCTCGACCGGGATCGCGCGCGCGCTTGCGGCACTCTGGCGGGTGACCGGCGAAGCGCGCTTCGCCGCCGCGGTCGACGGCGCGCTCGCCTTCGAGCGCAGCCGCTTCGACGCGCGGCTGGGCGATTGGCCGGTGGTCCGCCCGGGTGTCGGCGAGAACGAGGAGCGCCGGGTGGCGATGACCGCCTACTGCCACGGCGGCGCCGGCATCGCGCTGGGGCGCGCGCTCCTGCCGGCCGGGCTGCGCGACGGACACTTCCAGGGAGACGTCGATCTCGCGGTCGCGGCGACGCTGCGCGCCGGACCGGGCGACTTCGACCACCTCTGCTGCGGCGCCGCCGGGAGGCTCGCGATCCTCGGCGTGACGGGAGTGCAGCTCGGGCGCGAGGACGCTCTCGCCGCCCACAGTTCGGGACTCGAGCGACTGCTGGCGCGGCCCATCCGGCTGCCCGGCTCTTCCCGGACGCGACCGGAGGTCGAAGCGGGCCTGTTTCGCGGGCTCGCGGGAGTGGCCTGGTCCGGTCTCTTCGCCGCCGCGATCGGCGATCCGTCCGTGCTCGATCCGCTCGCCCTCGAGTTGCCGTCGGAGGCGCGGCAACGTGCCATGCAAGCGAAAGGAACCGCGCCATGAGCAGCGGCCTGGAATTCGAAACCCTCGAGCCCGGACGGGAGCTGCCGCCCGGCGTCGAGGAGATGACCTTTCCGATCTACCGCCCGCTTCTCGGGCTGGTCCCGGTCAGCCGCCATCCCGAGCAGGGGGACGTCCGGCTGGTGCAGCCGGTCGCCGTCGTCGTCCGCAGCGGCGGCCGCCTGGCGGGGCTGGCGCTGGCCGAGCTGCCGCTCGCTGCCGCCGATCCCGGCGCGCCCGCCGAGCGCGTGGATGCCGCCGATGCCGACCGCCGACCGGAGCTGCTGTCGCTCTTCGTCAAGCCCGCCGCGCGCTGCGCCGGCGTCGCGACC
>CAZQTL010000436.1:0-210 GCA_964595975.1 uncultured Thermoanaerobaculia bacterium
GTCTGCTCGAGCGCCTGCTTCAAGACCAGGTGTTCTGGACTCTCCTTGCCGATCTTCGGATGGTACGGCGAGAGGATCAAGTCGAGGAGTGCGTCATCCTCGAGTTCCGCCTGCAGTTGCTTCTCCGCCGCGGCGGACTTGACCGGATCGATGTTCCTCCACGGTGTGAAATCGAAGGACGGCTCGCCGAATGCGCGGAGGTAGCCGTTA
>CAZQTL010000436.1:220-1641 GCA_964595975.1 uncultured Thermoanaerobaculia bacterium
GGCGTCGGGGCTCTTCGTGTACAGCGCCTGCTTCAGCAGGTCGAACGTCTGCGCCTGGGTCACGATGCCGCGCGCATCGGTGACCGCCAGCGGATTGCCCACCACGTCGAGCCGGGTCCGCGTCTCGTATTTCCCGGCGCCCCCGTTGTCGGCGATCCCCAGGAACGGTCGTCCGAGCGCGTCCAGATGCGCGATCGCCGGCGTCCCGGCGTGGGCCGCCGCGAGGGCCGCGGCGCGGCGCTCGGGATCGTCGCTGGGCAGCCCCTTGCGCGCCGCGTACCAGGCGCTGTCAACGGCAGCCTGATTTCGTAGAAATCTGACGGCCGAGCTGGGAGCCGGCGCGGAGGTGGCTGCGGTAGGGGGGAGCCTCTCAGGAGGTGGGCGGGTCGGGGAAGAGGCGGCGACGGATGAAATCGCGCCACGGCTCGACGGGATCGAGGTGCTCGTGGACGTCCTCGGCGGCGAGGTCGGCGAAGCGCGTACGGAGGGCCGTGAGCGCGACGAGATTGCGCCGGCGCTCGCCGAGGTAGTCGGTGAGCGCAGCGGTGACCGTCCCGGCGCGGCCAGCTCGGCCTTGCCAGATCTCCAGGGCGACCTGATTGAAGTCGATGTCCATCTCCAGGTCCTCAATCTCGTTGTCGAGCTGGTGGAGGAAGTCGGCGACGACCTCGTGCGTACAGGTGAACCGGGCAGCGGTGTCGGAGACGACGGCGTCGACATTGTCCCCGGCGGGGGCGGGTGGGGCGATGGGGCGGCGGGGCGACGCCTTGCGCTTCTTGCGCGACGTTTTCTTGGCCATGGCGGGTCCCCCATGTACTGACGGTGGATGGCCCAAGGTCAAGTCGTCCTTCGGTCCTCCCACGACCATGTGGGGAGCCTGCGGGAGGTGCGCTGTGGCGAGTGCCTTCGCATCTTCTACGTCTGCCGTCGGTGCGACCGAGGACACCTGTACTGCGGCGAGGACTGCGGGGACCGCTCGCGGACGGTGTCCTGCCGAAAAGCCCGGGCGGCGCACCAGCGGAGCCGGGAGGGTCGCCGCGATCATGCCGCGCGGCAGAGCTCCTATCGGGGGCGGCAGAAAGTGACGGATCAGGGTCCACAAATAGTTGCTCCAGCGGGCACGTTGGCGGGTGGCGAGGCTCCGCGCGTGGCGATCTCCGCCGCCGTCGAGAGCAACGCCTGGAGTGTGCCCGATGAATCGCCCCCGCCTTCTGTGCCGGCCGTCCCCGACGGGGACGCGCCTGCTTCTGCGCCACAACGAGCAGGAACTCCTGCGGGCGACGCTGCCGGCGCCGTCGCAGGCCCACTGGCGAGCGGCGCCGACGTTGTGCGAAGCCCTGGCGCTGTGGCTCCAGCACCCGCTCTACGTTGCGCTCTATGCGGATGCCCAGGGGACTTCGTCCGCACTGACTTTGTGCGAC
>CAZQTL010000437.1:0-676 GCA_964595975.1 uncultured Thermoanaerobaculia bacterium
CACTCGATGGATCCCGACGACAGCCTCGGCGCCTCGTTCGCCAACATGCGCCTCGGCTATCTCCTCGCGAGCGGCGACACCCAGGGCGAGGTGGCGGGCTGGCCGCTGCCGCCGATCGCCGGCCCGGCGGCGCGGCTGGACTTCGCCTTCGCCCGCGCGCTGGCGGCGATCGCCCGCAGCGACGCAAAAGAGACGACGCTGGCGATGACCGACCTCGAGACGGTCGGGAAGGAGGTGGCGGCGGTCGAGGTCGCCAAGAACGAACCCGACCCCTCCTACCGTACCCGCCCGGAGATCTTCCGCCTCGAGGCGGAGGCCCTTCTCGCTGAATCGCGGCGCGACTTCGCCGACGCCGAGAAGCTGGCGCGGCAGGCGGTGGAGCTCGAGGCGGCTCTGCCGGTCGCCTTCGGCCCGCCGACGATCGACCTGCCGGCGCGCGAGCTGCTGGGCGGCATGCTCCTCCGCCGCGGTCACCGGGAGGAGGCGCGCGCCGAGTTCGCGGCGGCGCTCGCCGCCGCCCCGGGCCGCAGGCTCGCCACGCAGGGACTGGCCGCGGCGGCCGCCGCACCCTGACCTCGATCCCCTGACGAAAGGACCCGGGAACATGTCCACCCACACCATCCGGCTGCACCGCGTGCTGAAGTCGACCCCCGACAAGATCTACCGCGCCTTCCTC
>CAZQTL010000437.1:686-1639 GCA_964595975.1 uncultured Thermoanaerobaculia bacterium
ATCCCTATGCGATGGTGAAGTGGCTGCCGCCGCACGGCTTCACCGGCAAGGTCCATAACCTCGAAGCAAGGGTCGGCGGCACCTTCCGCATGTCGTTCACCAACTTCGGCAGCGGCAACAGCCATTCCTTCGGCGGCTCTTACCTCGAGCTGGTACCGAACGAGCGGATCCGCCACACCGACAAGTTCGACGACCCGAATCTCCCCGGCGAGATGCAGGTGACGATCGAGCTCAAGGCGGTCTTCTGCGGCACCGACCTGTCGATCGTGCAGGAGGGCGTGCCGGCGGTGATTCCGGCCGAGGCCTGCTACCTCGGCTGGCAGGAGTCGCTCACCCTCCTCGCGCAGCTCGTCGAGCCGGTGATTCCTGGGTAGGGCTCGCCGCGTGCGGTGGCTGGAGCTGAAGGTGCCGCCGGTGCTGCTCTTCGCCCTTCTCGCTGCGGCGATGTACGGCCTGGCGCGGGCGCTGCCGGCGTGGACGCTGACGCTGCCGTGGCGCGTGGGCGCCGCGGCGACGCTCGCCGCGACGGGAATCGCGATCGCCCTCGCTGGCGTCGCCGAGTTCCGCCGCAGCCGCACGACCGTCCATCCCCATCATCCGGAGAGGGCCTCGGCAGTGGTCACGCACGGCATCTACCGCTGGACGCGGAATCCGATGTATCTCGGCCTGCTCCTCGCGCTCGCCGGCTGGGCGGTCTTTCTTGCCAACCTCGCCGCGCTCGCTGGCCTGCCGGCGTTCGTCGCCTGGATGAACCGGTTCCAGATCGGTCCGGAAGAGCGGGCTCTCGCCGCCAAGTTCGGCCCGGCCTACGTGAGCTACAGCGCCCGCGTCCGACGCTGGCTCTGACCGCCGTAGACTGCGCCCGAGTTGCAGCTCACTGCCGTTCGCGGAGGTCACCGATGCGATCCCTCACCGTCTTCAACAACGTGACGCTGGATGGCTACTTCACCGGC
>CAZQTL010000438.1:0-1625 GCA_964595975.1 uncultured Thermoanaerobaculia bacterium
TCGGCATCGACGAGAAGCCGTTCGTCATCGTCAAGGCCGACGCCGGCACCTACGGCATGGGCATCATGACGGTGCGCGACGCCGCCGACGTCCAGGGACTCAACCGCAAACAGCGCAACAAGATGGCGGTGGTCAAGGAGGGACTCGAGGTCACCTCGGTCATCATCCAGGAGGGCGTCCCGACCTACGAGACGATCAACGAGGCGATCGCCGAGCCGGTCGTCTACATGATCGACCGGACCGTCGTCGGCGGCTTCTACCGCGTCCACGCGTCGCGCGGCCGCGACGAGAACCTGAACGCGCCGGGCGCCCAGTTCGTCCCGCTCGCGTTCCAGGCGCCATGCCTGCCCGACCTGCGCGGGCCGGCCGACTGTCCTCCCAACCGGTTCTACGCCTACGGTGTCGTCGCGAGGCTGGCGCAGCTCGCCGCGGCGATCGAGGTCGAGCAGTTGCGCGCGGGGACGGTGCCCGAACCGGCCCGGGCGCCCGGGGCGGAAGCGTCGGCGCCTGCGGCGGTGTGACGCCGGCGCCGCCGATGGTCGACGTCGACTACTGCCGGCTCCTCGCCCGCTACAACCGCTGGATGAACGAGCGGCTCTACGCCGCGATCGGCGCGCTGCCGGACGGCGAGCGCAAGCGCGATCGCGGAGCGTTCTTCGGATCGATCCATCGAACGCTCGCGCATCTGGTGTGGGCGGACCGCGTATGGCTCGGCCGGTTCACCGGCAGACCGCATCCGGTACCGGCGTACGGCGCGGACGAGCATCCGGGCTGGCCCGCACTCGCGGCGGAGCGGGATCTCGCCGACCGCGACATCCTCGAATGGGCCGGACAACTGTCGTCCGACTGGCTCGGATCGACGCTCGAGTACCGCGCGGCGTCGGACAACCGCCTGCGGCAGGTGCCGGCCTGGATCGCTGCGACGCACCTCTTCAACCACGGCACCCATCACCGCGGGCAGGTCACGACCCTGGTCAAGCAGGCCGGCGTCGATCCGGGCGTGACCGACCTGCCCTACCTTCCCGGCGTCATCCGCGTCGTCGACTGAACCCCGACCGTCCCGGGGGACGGTCTACGCGGCGGCGGCGACCCGATCGCGGTGGAGCCAGGCCGCGACGAGCCCGAGCACGACGATGAGGGCGCCGTCGAACACGATCTGCTTCGCCACCAGCGCTCCGGGCATCGGCTGGACGACGTAGTAGATCAGGTAGGTCGGGACCACGGTCAGCAGCGCGACCGCGACGCCGAAGCGCAGGCCCTGTCCCGGCCACGCCGCCGCCGACACGCCGCGGGCATAGATCCAGACGAACGCCCCCGCCAGGATGACGTGCGCGAGGAGCATCAGCGGAAAGTACTGCTGCGAGTCCGCCTCCGGTCGGAACAGCGCCTTCTGCGCCGCGTAGTCGGGGCCGAGCAGCAGACCGTGGACGAGGAAGCTGCCGGCCATCCAGACGACGAAGATCACCAGCCAGGCGACGACGAAACGCTTCATGGATGCCTCCGTGGCGACATGGGCGGGGGTGGTGGAACGCGGGAGTCGGGCGCGGCCAAGGATCGCGTCGAACCTCAGCCGGCCGACCACTTCTGCAGGAACACGCTGACGAAGGCGGCGACGATCCAGCCGA
>CAZQTL010000439.1:0-1613 GCA_964595975.1 uncultured Thermoanaerobaculia bacterium
GGCGGTGGATCGTGCGCGCGAACTTCATCCATGACTTCGAGAAGGCGCAGGGCGATCACGTCTCCTACGCAGCGTTCCTCAAGGGGAACTCGCGCGACGGCCTGTTCGAACGCAACCTGGTGATCTGCGAGCGCGACCACTCGGGCGGAGTCCGTCTCGGTCTCTCGCTCGGCGGTGGCGGCAGCAGCCCCGGGTCGATCTGCGAGGACGGCACCTGCTCGCCCGAGCATCAGCACGGCACGCTGCGCAACAACGTCATCGTCAACTGTCCGCAGGATGTCGGGATCTACCTCAATGCTGCCGCGGATTCGCGGATCTACGACAACACCCTGGTCGCCAACACCGGCATCGACGTGCGATTCACCGCCTCGACCGCGGACCTGCGCAACAACCTGGTCTCCGGCGCGATCCGCAACCGCGACGGCGGCAGCTCGACGCAGAGCGCCAACCTCACCGGCGTCACCACGGTGCAGTACCAGCAGTGGTTCGCCGACCCGCTCGCCGCCGACCTGACGCTCCTCGACGGCACCGCTTTCGTCGATCTGGCAGAGCCCCTCGCCGCCGTCCCGGACGACTACTGTGGAGCGATTCGGGGAACGGCGCCCGATCGTGGCGCCGTCGAGTACGCCGGCACTACCTGCGACACCACGCAGGCCGGCGGCGGAGCGGACGTCTTCCGCGATGGCTTCACGACGGGCGGAACGGGCCAGTGGTCCGCCGCCGTCCCCTGAGCCACGAGCGCTGGGGCGACCCAAGAGGGCCACGCCCGGCACCCACCTTTACCGGAAGCTTCTTCTTCCCTCGGCGAGGAAGGGCTGCCGGCGCCTACCGGCGCCAGCGGGCCGAGATCGAGAAGACCTGCGCGCGGGCGCTATAGGTGCCGGGGTCCGGGACGGGGTAGTTGTAGATGTTGGCTCCGCGGTCGCTGGACTGATGGTAGGAGTAGCCGACGTCGAACGAGAGTCCGTCCAGGTTGCAGGAGGCGCCGAGGGAGAAGACGGTCGTGTCCCCCTGCGAGAAGCCGGGCTCGAGGGTTTCATCGGGCACCGGGCTCGGCTCGAAGGCGAGGCCGCCGCCGAGCGACCACATCGGCGAGAGGTCCCACTCGGCGCCGAAGCGCAGGCTGACCACGTCATCCCAGTTGCGTTCGCGTCGGGCGGCCTCCGGGCAGCATGGGGAAAATGGAGAATCGCCATTCGTATCGATCGTCGTTCGATCGAGCGCCGACCAGCCGCTCCAGACGACGTCTCCTTCGAGCTCGAGGTTCTCCGAGATCTCCCACCAGACGCCGATCGATGCCGTTGGCGGCAGTTCGAAATTCATGCTCACCGCCGAGGAAGGGAACCGGCGGTTGAAGGCGGCCTCGACTGCGGGGTCGCCGATCGGGTCGCGCGGAAAGGTGTCCATGTCGCCTCTGCCGTCGAGCGAAACCCCGGAGCCGAGAACTGCTCCCCAGCCCCACTTCGAAGCGGCGTACTGCACGCCGAGGTCGAGGCCGAGCCCGTCGACCTGCGTCGCTGCCTGTGTTTCGGCCTCCACGTATCGCAGGTCCTGGAATCCGAACTGAAAGATCTCTAACGTGGCGAAAGAGGTCTCGAAGCCGCCGCGCACGT
>CAZQTL010000440.1:0-1606 GCA_964595975.1 uncultured Thermoanaerobaculia bacterium
AGTGGTCGACGGGGTGCCCGATCCTCGCCACGAGCTCGGCGAAGTGGCGGTCGAGCTCGGCGTGGGTGCGGGCCTCGACGACCAGGCGCAGGAGCGGCTCGGTGTTCGACGGCCGGACGTTGAACCACCAGTCGGGGAACTGGACGGTGATGCCGTCCATCCAGTCGATCTCGCCGGCCGGATAGGCGGTCGCGAGCTCGCGCATCTTGCCCGCCTTGTCCTCGACCTCGAAGTTGGTCTCGGGGCTCTTGGCATAGCGCTGGAGCGGCGCCACGAGCGCGGACATCTTCTTGCCCGAGTGCCACAGGAGGTTCAGGATCTCGACCACCGCGAGGATCGCGCAGTCGGCGTAGAAGTTGTCGCGGAAGTAGTAGTGGCCGGCGAGCTCGCCGCCGAAGATGCCGGCGTTGCCGCGCATCGTCGCCTTGATGAACGAGTGGCCGACGCGCTCGCGGACCGGCACGCCGCCGTGCTCGCGGATCCACTCGGCGACGGCGCGCGAGGAACGCAGGTCGTAGGTCACGTGCTTGCCCGGCTCGCGCTCGAGGAGCTCGCCGGCGATGAGCGCGGTCGAGAGATCGCTGCCGACCGGCTCGCCCTTCTCGTCGATGAACGCGGCGCGGTCGAAGTCGCCGTCACAGGAGACGCCGAGGTCGGCGCCGACCTCGAGGACCTTGGCCTGGAGGTCGCGCAGGTTCTCGAGCTTGAGCGGATTCGCCTCGTGGTTCGGAAACGAGCCGTCGAGCTCGAAGTAGAGCGGCACGAGGTCGACGCCCAGGGCATCCCAGATCGCCTTGTCGACGACCGCCATGCCGTTCGAGGCGTCGACGACCACCTTGAGCCGCCGCGCGGTGTCGGAGCCAGGCGGCCGGCGCAGAAAGGAGAGCACGTGGCGCGCGTAGTCGGCGGCGACGTCGGCGGTCGTGACGGTCCCCGGGCGGGTGG
This sequence comes from uncultured Thermoanaerobaculia bacterium, assembly GCA_964595975.1. Taxonomy (GTDB): domain Bacteria; phylum Acidobacteriota; class Thermoanaerobaculia; order Multivoradales; family JAGPDF01; genus JAGPDF01. The sequence continues at coordinate 946 of CAZQTL010000440.1, forward strand.
ACGCCGGCAGGTCGTTGTCCTTCACGCACTTCTCGAGCAGCACGATGCCATGGTCGCCGGAGACCGGCCGCGCTTCGTGCTTGCTGAACTTGAGACCGTTGTACTGCGCCGGGTTGTGCGACGCGGTGACCTGCACGCCGCCGGCCGTCTTCAGGTGGCCGATGGCGAAGTAATTCATCGGCGTCGTGGCGAGCCCGATGTCGATGACGTCGAGGCCGGCGGCGGTCAGCCCCTCGATGAGCGCCTTCGCCAGCGGCTCCGAAGAGGGCCGCATGTCGCGCGACACCACGACGCGGTGGCCGAATGCCAGGTCTTCGTCATCGAGAACGTTGCGGAAAGCCTGCCCGATCTTGCGGGCGAGGGTTTCATCGAGCTCCGTCGGGTAGATGCCGCGGACGTCGTATGCCTTGAAGATGCCTGCCATAGGACCTCTTTCGGTTGGCGCTGCACGCCGGAGATTATCAGCCGCGCGGGAGCGGCCCGGTCTCAGTCGCGGAAGCGGGCGACGATCTTCGACGGGCTCCAGACGGTGAAGCGGAGGATGGGGCTGTCCGCGGGGGCGGCGATCGGCGGGGTGGTCGCGATCTCCCAGCGCAGGAAGCGGGAGCGGGCGGCGGGCTCGACCTCGGCTTCGAGGACGAGCCCGGCGGGATAGATCCCG
>CAZQTL010000441.1:0-1592 GCA_964595975.1 uncultured Thermoanaerobaculia bacterium
CGCCCGACGCGCCTCGAACGACGCTCCCCCCGCCGCTATACTGGCCGGCCGCCGTCCCCGACGGCGCGCAGGAGCGCCCGCCGCGTCATGCCCGACTCGCCCGGCATCGCCACGTTCCTCTTCACGGACATCGAGGGCAGCTCGCGTCTGTGGGAGACCGCGCCCGAGCGGATGGGCCCGGCGCTCGCGCGGCACGACGCGCTCATCCGCGGCGCGGTCGAGCGGCACGACGGCACGGTCGTCAAGATGCTGGGCGACGGCGTCCACGCCCACTTCGACGATCCGCTGGCCGCGATCGAGACGATCGTCGAGATCCAGCTCGCGCTCGCCGATCCGGCGTCGACCGGCGGCTTCCCGCTCAAGATCCGCTCGGGCATCCACGCCGGCGCGGTGACCGCGCGCGACCACGACTACTACGGCACGACGGTCAACCGCGCCGCGCGGATCATGAGCTCGGCGCACGGCGGCCAGATCCTGGTGTCGCACGCGGCGGCCGACCTGGTCGAGGGCCGCGTCCCGCGCGGGATCGAGCTCGTCGACCTGGGCGAGGTGCGGCTGCGCGACCTCACGAACCCGGAGCGGCTCTACCAGATCGCGCACCCGAAGCTGCCGCGCGTCTTCCCGGCGCTGCGCTCGCTCGAGGCGACGCCCAACAACCTGCCGCAGCAGCTCACCTCGCTGGTCGGCCGCGAGCGCGAGCTGGCCGAGGTCAAGCGGATGCTCGGCACGACACGGCTCTTGACGCTGCTCGGTCCGGGCGGCATCGGCAAGACGCGCATCGCGCTGCACGTCGCCGCCGAGGTGATGGACGACCATCCGGACGGCGTCTGGTTCGTCGACCTCGCGCCGCTCACCGAGGCGCAGCTCGTCCCGCAGGCGCTCGCCTCGGTGCTGGGCGTCACCGAGGAAGCGGGCCGCCCGGTGCTCGAGGCGGTCGTCAAGCACCTGAAGGACCGGCGCGCGCTCGTCGTCCTCGACAACTGCGAACACGTGCTGCACGCCTGCGCCGAGCTCGCCTCGCAGCTGCTGCGCAGCGCCGGGCGCGTGCGCGTGCTCGCCGCGAGCCGCGAGCTCCTCCACGTCGGCGGCGAGACCAACTACCCGGTGCCGGCGCTGTCGGTGCCCGACGCGACGCGCGCGCTCACGCCCGACGCGCTGCCGCACTACGAATCGACGCGGCTCTTCGTCGAGCGCGCGACCGCGGTGCTGCCGGCCTTCCGCGTCACCGAGCGCAACGTCGCCGCGATCGTCGACATCTGCCGGCGCCTGGACGGCATCCCGCTGGCGATCGAGCTCGCCGCGGCCCGGGTGCGCGCGCTCTCGGTCGAGGCGATCGCCTCGAGGCTCTCCGACCGCTTCCGCCTGCTCGCCGGCGGCGACCAGACGGCGCTGCCGCGCCAGCAGACGCTGCGCGCGCTGATCGACTGGAGCTACGACCTGCTGAACGAGGCCGAGCGCGCGCTGTTGCGGCGCCTGTCGGTGTTCGCCGGCGGCTGGACGCTCGAGGCGGCCGAGGCGGTCGCCGCCGGCGGCGCGATCGAGAAGGACGACGTGCTCGACCTGCAGACGCACCTCGTCGACAAGTCGCTGGT
>CAZQTL010000442.1:0-1588 GCA_964595975.1 uncultured Thermoanaerobaculia bacterium
GCTCGCGCGCGGGTTCGACGATCGCCACGGCCCGCCGGGGACCTCATCGGACCATTGTAGGCGCCGGAACGGCGCGCCGATCCGCGCCACCCGGCCGGTACAATCGGCGCGGCCCGGACCGACGCCCGTGAACGACCCATCCCCGCCCGCGCCCGAGGCGTTCTCGAGCGTCCACACCGCCAGCTTCCCGGCGCTCCTGCGCGAGCTCGCCTCGTCGCTGATCGTCACGACGTTCCAGGCGGGACGGGTGATCCTGCTGCGGCCGCAGGGCGATGCGCTCAACACCCACTTCCTCGGGCTGTCGCGGCCGATGGGCCTCGCCGCGGACCCCAATCGGATCTTCGTCGGCGCCGCGCGCGCCGTCTACGAGTTCCGCAACGTCCCCGCGGTCGCGGCGCGGCTCGACCCGCCGGACATCAACGACGCCGTCTACCTGCTGCGCAACGTCCACGTCACCGGGCACGTCGACATCCATGAGATGGCGTTCGCGCGCGACGAGTGCTGGTACGTCAACACGCTGTTCTCGTGCCTGTGCACGCTCGACAACGAGCACAGCTTCGTGCCGCGCTGGAAGCCGCGGTTCGTCTCCGGCTACGCGCCCGAGGATCGCTGCCACCTGAATGGTCTGGCGATGGCCGACGGGCTGCCGCGCTACCTGACGGCGCTGGGTCGGTCCAACGTGAAGGAAGGCTGGCGCGTGAACAAGCGCAGCGGCGGGATCGTCCTCGACTTCGCGTCCGGCGAGATCGTCGCGACCGGCTTGTCGATGCCGCATTCGCCGCGTCTCCACCGCGGCCGGCTGTGGGTGCTCGAGTCGGGCAAGGGCGCGCTGTCGACCGTGGATCCGAACAGCGGGCGCGTCGAGACGCTCGTGCAATTGCCCGGCTTCACCCGCGGGCTCGATTTCCTCGGGCCGATCGCCTTCGTCGGCCTGTCGCAACTGCGCGCGTCGAACCCGTTCACCGACATCCCGCTCACCGACCAGAACCCCGATCGGGCGAGCGGCGTGTGGGCGGTGAACATCGACACCGGGCGGATCGTCGCCTTCCTGCGCTTCTCGGCGACCGTCGAGGAGATCTTCGCGGTGCAGGCGCTGCCGGGACTGGTCTCGCCGCTGATCCTCGAGGAGGATCATCCGCTGCTCGCGTCGACCTGGGCGATTCCCGATGAACTGCTGGCCGAGGTCGAACTCGCGCCGGAATCGCCCGGCGAGCGACGCGATCGCGCAACCTAGTCGTGTGGGAGGCGGAGGAGGAGATGGGATGAAGGAAGGCGGCGGCATCGACGTCGGTGTCGGCGAATACCGGCTGGTCGAGGTGATGGGTCGGCTCACGCCGGACGTGCGCGACGAGATCGTCGGCATGTGGACCGCCGAAGGCGCCGTCGCGCCGGCCGAGGCGCAGCGGCGCGTCGCCGAGGTCGTCCTGATGGCGCGGGCGGCCGACGGGACGGTCGCCGGCGTCAACACCGCTTATGTGCAGAAGGCGCCGGGAACGACCGCCAACTACTGGTTCTACCGGATGTTCCTGAGGCCGGCGCACCGGGGCAACTGGGCGCTGCCGCGGGCGATGTACGTCCACGCGATCGA
>CAZQTL010000443.1:0-1515 GCA_964595975.1 uncultured Thermoanaerobaculia bacterium
CTGGGCGGCATGGTGAGCCTGGGCCACGCGGCGCTCTTCGGCGCCGGCGCCTACGTCGTCGGCATCGCCGCCGCCGAGATCGGACCGGGGACGAGCGCGCTTCTGACCTGGCCGCTGGCGATGGCCGCCGGGGCGCTGCTCGCGCTCTTCATCGGCGCGATCAGCCTGCGCACGCACGGCGTGTACTTCATCATGATCACGCTCGCCTTCGCGCAGATGGTCTACTACGTCTTCGTCTCGCTGAAGGCCTGGGGCGGCGACGACGGGCTCTCGCTCGCGCGCCGCTCGTCGCTGCCGGGCCTGAGCCTCGCCGACGACCTCGCCTTCTACTACGTCGTGCTGGCGCTGTGCGTCGCGGCGCTCGTCGCCCTCGCCCGGCTCGCCCGCTCGCGCTTCGGCGTCGCGCTGGTCGGCATCCGCGACAACGAGCCGCGGATGGCCTCGCTCGGCTACCCGACGTTCCGCGTCAAGCTCGCCGCGTTCGTGATCTCGGGCGCGCTCGCCGGGCTCGCCGGCGCGCTGATGGCGAACCAGAACAACTTCGTCAGCCCGAACATGATGCACTGGGAGCAGTCGGGCGTCGCGCTCGTCATGGTGATCCTCGGCGGACTCGCCTCGCCCTGGGGCGGACTGGCCGGCGCCGCCGCCTTCCTCGTCCTCGAGGAGGCGCTCTCGGCGCTCACCCGCCACTGGCAGATCGCGCTGGGCGCGATCCTGCTGCTGGTCGTCTTCTTCGCGCCGCGCGGGATCGCCGGCGTCTTCGAGCGGCGGCGATGACCGGTTCGACCTCGACCGCGCCGCTCCTCGAGACCGACGGGCTGGTCAAGCGCTTCGGCGGGCTGGCCGCGACCGACGGCGTGTCGCTGTCGGTGCGCCGCGGCGAGACGCACGCGGTGATCGGACCCAACGGCGCCGGCAAGACGACGCTGCTCGCGCAGCTCGCCGGCGCGCTCGCGCCCGACGAGGGCGCGATCCGCTACGAGGGCCGCGACATCACGCGGCTCGCGCCGCACCAGCGTGCGGCGATCGGTTTCGCCCGCTCGTTCCAGATCACGAGCCTGCTGCCGGGGTTCACCGTCCTCGAGAACGCGGCCATCGCCGTCCAGGCGCGATCGGGATCGAGCTTCCGCTTCTGGCGGACGGTGCGCGAGGAGCGCGCCCTCTTCGACGAGGCGCACGAGGTCCTGCGCGAGGTCGGCATCGACGCGCTCGCCGATCGCGTCGCCCGCGAGCTCTCGCACGGCGAGCACCGCCAGATCGAGATGGCGCTCGCGCTCGCGACCCGGCCTTCGCTGCTGCTCCTCGACGAGCCGATGGCCGGCATGGGCCCGGACGAGTCGGCGCGGATGATCGCGCTGCTCGAGCGGGTGAAGCGCGGTCGCACGATCGTGCTGGTCGAGCACGACATGGACGCGGTGTTCAGGCTCGCCGACCGGATCTCGGTGATGGTCGCCGGCCGGATCGTGGCGACCGGCCGCGGCGAGGAGATCCGCGCCAACGCCGAGGTGCGCACCG
>CAZQTL010000444.1:0-1510 GCA_964595975.1 uncultured Thermoanaerobaculia bacterium
CGCTGACCGAGAAGCTCCTGCTCTACGGCGGCGCGATCCAGCTCGCCGGCGCGGTGAAGGCCCGCGGCGACGCGCGGCGCGCGCGCTCCGACTGGATGAAGGTCGAGCAGGAGCGCGGCATCTCGGTCGCCTCGTCGGTAATGACCTTCGACTATGCCGGCTGCACCTTCAACCTGCTCGACACGCCCGGCCACCAGGACTTCTCCGAGGACACCTACCGCACGCTCACCGCGGTCGACTCGGCGGTCATGGTGATCGACGCCGCCAAGGGGATCGAGACCCAGACTCGCAAGCTCTTCGAGGTCTGCCGGCTGCGCAACGTGCCGATCATCACCTTCGTCAACAAGATGGACCGCGACGGCCGCGACCCGTTCGAGCTCATGGACGAGATCGAGCGCGACCTGCAGCTCCACGTCACTCCGGCCAACTGGCCGATCGGCATGGGCAAGGACTTCCACGGCTGCTACGACCTGCTGCAGGACGAGCTCGTGCTGTTCGATCGCGGCAAGGGGGCGCGGCTCACCGCCGGGCAGAAGTTCCATGGCCTCGAGGATCCGGAGCTCGAGCGGCACCTGCCGCTCGGAATGGTCGAGAAGCTGCGCGAAGAGGCCCACCTCGCCTTCTCCCTGTCGCCGAAGTTCGAGGTCGAGACCTACCGCGAAGGACACCTGACGCCGGTCTTCTTCGGCTCGGCGGTGCACAACTTCGGCGTCCTCGAGCTCCTGCAGGGTCTGGCGCGTTTCGCTCCCTCGCCACGGCCGGCACCGACCACCACGCGGCTGGTGCAACCGACCGAAGACAAGGTGACCGCGTTCGTGTTCAAGATCCAGGCGAACATGGATCCCAAGCACCGCGACCGCATCGCATTCGTGCGCCTCTGTTCCGGGCGCTTCGAGCGCGGCATGCGCCTCGCGCACGTGCGCTCCGGCAAGCAGATCACCGTGCACTCGCCGGTCATGTTCCTGGCGCGCGACCGCGAGATCGCCGAAGAGGCCTTCCCCGGCGACATCATCGGCATCCCCAACCACGGCGTGCTGCGCATCGGCGACACGCTGACCGAGGGCGAGCCGCTGCGCTTCGTCGGCATTCCGTCGTTCGCGCCGGAGCTGCTGCAGAAGGTCCGGGCGACCGATCCGCTCAAGGCCAAGCACCTCGGCAAGGCGCTCACCCACCTCGCGGAGGAGGGCGCGGCGCAGGTTTTCCGCACTCGCCTGGGCGGCGACTGGATCGTCGGCGTCGCCGGATCGCTGCAGTTCGACGTCCTCGCCGACCGCATCCGCACCGAGTACGACCTGCCGATCGCCTTCCAGCCGACGACCCTCTTCACGGCGCGCTGGCTCGAGGCCGACGACGACCGGGAGCTCAAACGGTTCCTCGACTCGCAGGAGGCGGCGGTCGCCGACGACGTCCACGGCCTGCCGGTCTTCCTCGCCGCCAACGCCTACCGCCTCAAGGTGGCGCAGGAGGACTGGCCGAAGATCCGCTTCCTGAAGACCCGCGAACAGGTGGT